>PWWM01000109.1 GCA_003561495.1 Gammaproteobacteria bacterium | reverse complement strand
GGCCAATTGGCCCAGTGCCTGCGGATAATCGGATTGATCCAAGGCTTGAGAGACGTCTCCTTCTACCTGCGAGAGTTGCTCGAAAAGCATCTTTTCGGCGGCTTCTTGCAATAAATTGCTTTCAACGGCACCGATCGTGTCATCGTCTGCTTGTCGCAGCAGGTTCTGGGCACGCTTGTTGGCCCCGATCAGGCTTTCAGCGCGCTCATCCTGGGTAAAGGCCTCGATGGCCCGAGCCCGGGTCATGAAATCGGCCACTGAAGACCGCTTGCCGGCGGCCACGGCGTGAATGGTGTTGGTGGCCAGGCCGGCCTCACCAGCGTGCGAACGTAACCGCTCGGTCAAAAACTCTTCAACTTCGGCGATCACCTCTTCTTTGGTATTGATCTGCTTCGAAAGTACATCAACTGCAGCCTTGATCAGTGTGCGTAGATCAAGATTTAAAAGCGTGTGTTCGAGAATACGGATCACCCCGAGACCGGCCCGGCGCAGGGCAAACGGGTCCTTGCCGCCCTTGGGTTTCTTGCCGGCCGCGAAAATCCCCACCAGGGTATCGAGCCGGTCAGCCAGCGCCAATGCCTGGCCCGGCCCATCTTCCGGCAGGTCATCGCCGGCATGGCGGGGTCGGTAATGGGATTCGATGGCTTCGGCCACGGCCGGATCCAGGCCATCGGCCAGCGCGTAGTGCTTGCCCATGATGCCTTGCAGCTCGGGAAACTCCCCGACCATTTCGGTGACCAGGTCGCATTTGCAAAGGCGCGCGGCCATGCGGGTATGCGCCTGATCCGCTCCCAGGACTTTGGCCAGTTGCACGGCAAGCTGTTCGAGCCGGGCCGCCTTGTCGCCGACCGAACCGAGCTTTTCCTGGAACAGGATGTCATCCAGCCGGTCGCGTCGTTGCTCCAGGGACAGCTTGCGATCCTGATCCCAGAAAAACCGTGCATCGGCCAGCCGTGGACGAATGACTCGTTCGAAACCGGCGGTCATCGCCTCGGGGACGCGGCTTTCGATATTGGCCACGGCCACGAAACGATCGCTCAGGCGGCCATCCTTGCCGCGCAAGGCAAAGCACTTCTGATGCTGTTGCATGGATGAAATCAGTGCTTCCTCGGGCACTTCGAGAAAGTCGGGATCGAAATGGCCGATCACGGCCACCGGCCATTCGGTCAAGCCGGCGTTTTCCTCGACCAGATCCTCATCCAGTTCAACCTGCAGGCCTTGGGCCTGGCCCAGTGCGCGAACCTGCTCGGCAATTCGTTCAGCCCGCCGGCGTGGATCGGCCAGCACGTAAGCCTTTTCCAGGCTGGCCTCGTAGTCTCCGGCCGTGGCGATGGCTTGCTCTCCCGGGGCGTGGATGCGATGGCCGCGGGAGCGCCGATCGGCAACCAGACCAAAGGCGGACAGCTCGATGACCTCGCTGCCGTGCAAGACCACCAGCCAGCGAACCGGCCGCAGGAACCGCTCACGGCGGTCCGACCAGCGCATGGATCTTGCCCCGGCCATGTCGCGAACGGTCTGCTCGAGCATTTCGGGCAACAACTCGGCCAGTGACTTGCCGGTTTCCAGGACGCGCGCATACAACCAGCGCCCCTGTTCATTCTCGATGCGTTCCAGCTCATCGACCCGCTTGCCGACGCTGCGTGCAAATCCTTCGGCAGCCCGGGTCGGTTGGCCTTGTTCATCAAAGGCCACCTTTTCAGCTGGACCTTTTCGTTCGAGCTCGCGATCGGGTTGGCGCTCAAGGACATCGGTAAAGCGAACCGCCAGTCGTCGCGGCGTGGCCAGAATCGTTGCGGCATCGGCCGAATCAATCAGGCCGGCCTCTTCAAGACGCTGACCCAGGCCGGTGGCCGGTAGCTGTGCTTGCTGATTCAGAAGCCGCGCCGGCAATTCCTCGCAGCCAAGCTCGATCAGCAGATCTTCGCGCTGACTCATGTCTCGGCCTCCTGCTTCAGCCCGGGAAAACCAAGTTGTTCGCGCCGGGCATGATAGGACTCGGCCACCCGGCGAGAAATATCGCGTACACGAAGAATGTAGCGCTGGCGCTCGGTGACCGAAATCGCCTGGCGGGCATCGAGCAGGTTGAACGTATGCGAAGCCTTGAGCACCTGATCATAAGCCGGCAACGGCAAATCGGCTTCGACCAGTTCGCGGGCCTGGGCCTCACAGGTATCGAACCAGGCAAACAGGCTTCGGGTATCGGCACGCTCGAAGTTGTAGGTCGACTGCTCGACCTCGTTTTGATGGAACACCTCGCCGTAGGTAACCTGGCCGTGTGGGCCATCGGTCCAGACCAGGTCGAACACCGATTCCACCCCTTGCAGATACATCGCCAGGCGTTCCAGCCCGTAAGTGATCTCGCCCATGACCGGCCGACATTCCAGCCCGCCAGCCTGCTGAAAGTAGGTGAACTGGGTGACTTCCATGCCGTTGAGCCACACTTCCCAACCCAGACCCCAGGCGCCCAGGGTGGGCGATTCCCAGTTGTCCTCGACAAAGCGGATATCATGAATGCCCGGATCGATGCCCACCGCGTCCAGCGAACCGAGATAGCGTTCCTGAAAATCCAGCGGTGAGGGTTTCATCACCACCTGGTACTGATAATAATGTTGCAGGCGATTGGGGTTTTCCCCGTAGCGCCCATCGGTGGGTCGACGACAGGGTTGAATGTAGGCCGCGTTCCATGGCTCGGGCCCGATCGAACGCAAAAAGGTGGCCGGATGAAACGTGCCGGCGCCGACTTCAAGGTCCAGCGGCGCGGTCAACACGCAGCCCTGATCGGCCCAGTACTGGTCCAATGTGCGAATG
>PWWM01000145.1 GCA_003561495.1 Gammaproteobacteria bacterium | reverse complement strand
GGCTCGTAGCTGCCGAAGGTATCACCAATGAAGCCCCCGCCAGTAGCCTGGAGCATGCCGGTGTTCATCAGATAGATCGAACCGTAGTTCTCGAATGCGCCACTCGGTTCGCGGAAGGTGATCTGATGCTCGTCCACGGCCGAAGGCGTGATCTGGAAGCGGACACGAACCATGCCTTCGGTGATGCCGACATTGCCCGGTAGCTGAAAGTAGACCAGCCCCGAACCTCCGCCGGGCTTGCTGATCTCCAGCGCCTGCCCGCCTGAGCCGGCAACAACGACATCGGCCTCCATGCCGGCCCCGATACTCTGTGGTTGCCCGGCGGCTGCACCGCCATTGCCGATTGGTCCCAAGGCCTGGTCCTCAAAGTCGTATAGCACTTCGGTGGCCAGCGGCAGGGGCGAGATCAGTCCATCGGCCCGGGCCTGTTCGGAGAAAACCAGCAGCAGGGGCAGGGCGTTTAAGAGCAGTGCGAAGCGAAAGTACGTCATGGGCGGTCATTCTCCTGGTCGGTTCTTGCCAGGCGTGGGTGAGCCCACGACTGATCAAGTCGGCCAAATCATTGACCAGCCCTGTTGGAAGGGCTTACCCAAATCGTCAAATTATCTTCAAAAGTTCATCAAATAGCCGGGATCGAGTGAAATCCAGCGGCATTATTCTGATTTAGGCCGGACGCTGACATGCAGGTAGATGGCGCCCTCGACGACGACGGTGTCGTCGTCGCGCAGGGCCTTGACGACGACCGGAACTTCGCCTTCTCGCCAGTCTTCGGGTCGGGTGGCGGCGATGATGCGAATGTCGGTGTCGGCCTTGGCCGGATACTGGACCTGCATGCCCTTGGGGATCCAGCGCAGGTGGGCTGGAATGCTGGCTTCGGCCAGGGCGCCCATGGCCATTTCCAGGCCGTTGCAGATGGCGATGACGTGTACGGTGCCGATGTGGTTCTGGACCTTTTTGCGCTTGCGGAATTTCAGTTCGCAATGGTTGGGTTCGAGCCGGGTGAAGGTGGCGCCAATGGTGGAGAAGTAGGGTGCCATGCGGCTGAAAACGCGCGAAAATAGCCAGCGCCCGGCCGGCCATTTCTCCATGCGCTGGTAGAGGTTGAGGACCCGGTTGCTCATCGCGCTTGTTCCGAAAGATCCGGTTCAAGATGCAAATCCAGAAAACGACTGATCATTTCGTAGACATGCACGCGCTGGCTGGCGCCGGCGATGGCATGTTTTTCGCCGGGGTAGGTCATAAGATCAAACGGGATGACGTTTTCCTGGAGCTTCTGCATCAGCATGGTGGAGTGGGTGAACAGGACATTGTCATCGGCCATGGGATGGATGAGGAGCAGGTTGTCCTCGATCTGGTCGGCGAAGGTCAGGACGTTGCCTTTCTCGTAAGCCTCGGGCTGGTCCTGGGGCGTGCCCATGTAGCGTTCGGTGTAATGGGTGTCATAGAGGCGCCAGTCGGTCACCGGCGCAACGGCCACGCCGGCGTTGAATTCGCCGGGATACTGGGCCAGCGCCATCAGCGCCACATAGCCGCCGTAACTCCAGCCAAAGATGCCGATCCGTTCCGGGTCGACCCACTCCTGGCTTCGTAACCAGTCCATGCCGATCATCTGGTCTTTCATCTCGATGCGGCCCAGTCTGAGATAAGCGGCATCCTGGAAGGCTTTGCCCTGGCGCACGATGCCACGGTTTTCCAGGCTGAAGACGATGTATCCGCGTCGGGCCATGTATTGATCGATCAGTGCTCGCCGCCCCCAACTGTTGGTGGTCAACCGGTGGGTCGGGCCGGCATAGATGTGGTAGTAGACCGGATGGCGTTTTTCCGGGTCGAAGTCGGTGGGTTTGATGATGCGATAGTGCAGTTGCTGCTCATCGGGACCGGTGAGGATGCCGAACTGGGTCGGGCGATGACCATCACGGAAAGGTGCATACGGATGATCGCCGGTGATGCGGTTTTCGATCAGCCAGGCGATCCGTTCGCCTTCCGCCGAGTGCAATGACAGTTGCGGAGGCTGGTCGGTATTGGAATAGGTGTCGACGTAGACCCGTGCCTGGCGATCCATGCGGATGTTGTGCCAGCCGCTGCGCCTTGAAATGCGCGAGACGATTTCCGGTGAACTGGTCACCAGGGACTGACGATACAGATGTTTTTCCAGTGGTGAGACCTCTGCGGCCGTGAAGAACACCATGCCCAGTTCCTCGTCCACCCCTTTCAGGGCATCAACCGCCCAGTCGCCGTCGGTCAATTGCCGAATCAGTTCTCCGTCCAGGTCGTACAGGTAGAGATGGCGATAGCCGTTGCGTTCGGATGACCAGATGAAAGCCGGCATGTCACTGAGGAAGTGCAGGTCATCGTGCAGGTTGATCCAGGTTTCTTCACGCTCGGTCAGCACCACGCGCTGGGTTTGCTCGTCCAGGTCGGCAATGATCAGTTCCAGGGTTTTCTGGTCGCGGCTCTGGCGCTGGAAGCTCAGGTTGCGACCATCGGGCAGCCAGTCGACACGCGGGATGTAAATGTCCTCTTCCTCGCCCAGGTCCAGCCATTGGGTGTCACCCGTTGCGATATCGACCACGCCCATGCGGTAGGTGGCATTGGGGGTGCCGGTGTAGGGATAGCGCTGCTCGATCATGCGGATTTCGCCGGCCTCGATTTCAAAGCGCAGGCTGGGTTCGATCGGACTCTCATCCACGCGCAGGTAGGCAATGTGTGTTCCACCAGGTGACCACCAGTAACCGGTATCGCGGCCCATTTCCTCCTGGGCGATGAACTCGGCCATACCATTGGAAATGACATCGCCGCCGTCTTCGGT
>PWWM01000185.1 GCA_003561495.1 Gammaproteobacteria bacterium | reverse complement strand
GTTTTCGCCTGCCCACCGAGTGGAAGGCCAACCTGGCCTGGGACATGGAACTGCCCGGCATCGAGCGCTCCAATCTGACCCTGGAAGTCGCCAAAACCTGGGTGCGTGATTCCATGTACTGGACCGATGAGAATCTCGGCCCGGTCCAGGGCACTTTGCCCGACGGTCGCAATCATTACTGGGCTGATCCCTTCAACGCTTCGGGCGCACGGACCGGTCGTGATCGGGACTTCAATAACGTCATCAAGATGCGCAATACCTCCAGGGGCGAGCGCACCAATGCCACGCTGTCTCTGGACAAGACCTGGAGTGGTGACTGGGGACAGTTGTTTGCGCGCGTGGCTTATAACTATATGAGTGCTTCCGATGTTTCTTCGGGCACCTCCTCACGCGCCATTTCCAGCTTCCGCAATCAGCCGGTGTTCAATACCAATGAAGAAGTGGCCGGTCGCTCGATCTACGAGATCGGCAACAGCATCAATGTTATGGGGCAGTACACGGCCCACTGGTTCGACTTTGGCGCCACCCGCTTCAGCACCTTTGTGCAGCATCGTGACGGTCGCCGCTTCTCCTGGGTCTTCGATGGCGACATGAGCGGTGATGGGGTGTTTCACAACAACCTGCTGTATGTGCCCCATTCAGGCGAAGTGCTTTTCGTGGATTCAGATGGCAACCTGGATCCGGCCGGCGAGGCGGCCTTTTTCCGACTGATCGAGAACGTGTCGGAATTGCGGCGTGCCCAGGGCAGTGCGATTGAAAAGAACAGCACCCGCAGCTCGAGTGTGACCCAGATGGATATCCGCATCGCCCAGGAAGTCAACTTCGCGGGTCGCTACCGCGCCCAGCTCTTTTTCGATATCGAGAACTTCACCAATCTCATCAATTCAAGCTGGGGTCGGGTCGACCAGGTGCCGTTCAACTGGACCGCCCGACCCATCAGTTTCGAGGGCATCGACGAGGATACCGGCCAGATGCTTTACCGCTGGCTGGATCGCGGCGAGACCGCCGGTGACTATGAAAGCCGCCAGGACGGCATCGGCCAATCCCGCTGGCGCATCCAGATCGGCGCGCGGTTTGAGTTTTGATTCCGGATGGTTGGCGGCTTTGACGATCGAAGCTGATAGCGGACGGTGGTGGTGGCGGTTGTTTGATTGTGGGGAGGAGGGTTCAGGGTTCAGGGTTCAGGAAAAGCGAGGTACAAGGCGCAAGGAACAAGGCTCAAGGAGAACCCGCATGCGACTTCGTTCGACTAAACTATTAACCCGTTAACCCGTTGGCCCGTTAGCCCATAACCTTTCACCTTTCACCTTTTACCTTTCACCTGTCTTTTAACATGAACTGCCACACCGAAACCCTTTCCACCCGCATCTACCCCTCCGGCGCCCTCAACATGCTCTCCCGCGAAGAGGTGGCGCGGCTATCCGATGCGTCCGAGGAGATCGGCGAGATTCTGCGTCAGTGTGCGCTGGCGGTGTTGACTTCGGGTGAGCAGGGTGATGATGCCGAGGCGATGCTGAAGCAATATGCCGATTTCCGCATCCAGGTCCACCAGGTCAATCGCGGCATGCGCATTGATCTCGAGAATGCCCCGGCATGCGCCTTTGTTGACGAGGTCATGATTCGCGGGATTCGCGAACTGCTCTCTGCGGTGGTGCGTGACATTGTTTATTTCGAAACCGAGATTCATCCCAATCCGTATTTCAATCTCGATGACACCGAGGGCGTGACCAACGCGGTCTTCGAGATCGTGCGCAATGCCCAGTTGCTCGATGCGCAACGTGAGCCCAACCTGGTGGTGTGCTGGGGCGGGCATTCGATCAGCACCGAGGAGTACGATTACACCAAGGAAGTCGGGTACCAGCTTGGTCTGCGCGGTTTGGATATCTGCACCGGGTGCGGACCGGGCGCCATGAAGGGGCCGATGAAGGGCGCCACTATCGGCCATGCCAAGCAGCGCACGCTGCCCGGTCATTACATTGGCGTATCCGAGCCGGGCATCATTGCCGCTGAATCGCCCAATCCGATTGTCAACGAACTGGTGATCCTGCCCGATATCGAGAAACGCCTCGAGGCCTTTGCCCGCATCGGGCACGGCATCGTGGTGTTCCCCGGCGGGGTGGGCACGGCCGAGGAAATTCTCTACGTACTCGGTGTGCTGCTCAATCCCGACAATGCCGACATGCCGTTTCCATTGATCTTTACCGGACCGGCCTCGGCGCGCGATTACTTCGAGGAAATCGATCGCTTCATCGGCCTGACCCTGGGCGAGGCCGCCCAGTCTCGTTATCGCATCATCATCGATGACCCGGTCACGGTGGCGCGCACCATGGTTGAGGGTGTGGCGTCGGTGCGCCAGTGGCGGGTGGATGTCAATGACGCCTTTTATTTCAACTGGCTGTTGTCGATCGATCCCGTTTTCCAGCGACCGTTCCTGCCCACCCATGAGGCCATGGCCGACCTGGCCATTACTCGCGAACTCCCCACCCACGAATTGGCCGCCAACCTGCGCCGGGTCTTTTCCGGCATCGTTTCGGGCAACGTCAAGCCCCAGGGGATCCAGGCCATCCGCGAACACGGCCCCTTTGAGCTACGCGGCGAGCGCGACATCATGCAGTCCCTGGACGCCCTGCTGACCCGCTTCGTCGCCCAGCAGAGAATGAAACTGCCAGGTGGTGCGGCCTATGAGCCATGCTACCGGGTGGTGTAAGAAATCCGGTTTACGGTTTCCGGGTTCCGGTTTCCGGAAAAGGCGCAAGGCGCAAGGTTCAAGGCTCAAGGCTCAAGGCTCAAGGCTCAAGGCTCAAGGCTCAAGGCTCAAGG
>PWWM01000205.1 GCA_003561495.1 Gammaproteobacteria bacterium | reverse complement strand
CGCCCCGGCGCGCACTGAATGAAATACGGTTACATCGCGTGTGCGCACCAGCCCAAAAACGACCTAGTCCGAGAAGAGATTATTTGCTGGGTTGTTGTCGATAGAGAATCGGTAATGTGCCGTATACAAAGAGCCTAGGTCGACTCCAGTGCCTGAATGCGGCCTTCGATGAACCCCTGCTGCTCGCGTGCGGCATGGTACTCGGCGTTTTCCTTGAGATCGCCGTGTGCACGCGCCTCGGCGATGGCCTCGATCACGGCCGGCCGGTCCTTTTTCTTGAGCCGGTCGAGCTCTGACCGCAAGCGCTCGGCGCCTTCCTTGGTCAGTGGCGTCTGACTCATGATTGCTCCTTGATTTGATAAAGTTCGGCGAGACTGCTTACGCCACGCCGGTTCCAGTAGTCCAGCGCCTCCAGGGTCGCACGGGCGCCGGCGATGGTGGTCGAGTAGTTGACCTTGTTCTGCAAGGCCTGGCGACGAATCGAGTAGGAGTCGGCAATCGCCTGGCGACCCTCCGTGGTATTGACGATGTAATCGATCTCGCGATTCTTGATGCGATCGACAATATGCGGACGGCCCTGGATGACCTTATTGACATATTCACACTCGATGCCGTTTTCAAGGAGAAACCGGCAGGTTCCCTCGGTAGCCACCAGCTCGAATCCTCGCTCGGCCAGCTTTTGGGCAACTTCCAGCAGGCGCTCCTTGTCGGCATCGCGCACACTCAGGAAGGCCCGGCCACCGAAGGCCACACGAATCCCCACCCCTTGCTGGGCCCGGGCCACGGCGGCGCCAAAGCTGGAACCAACTCCCATGGCTTCGCCGGTCGAACGCATCTCCGGCCCCAGAATCGGGTCAACACCGGGAAACTTGATGAATGGATAGACCGGCTCCTTGATCGAGTAGAAAGGCGAACTCAGATGCATACGGATACCCTGCTCGATCAAGGACTTGCCAACCATGCAGCAGGCAGCCACCTTGGCAATCGATGTTCCGGTGGCCTTGGCCACGAACGGCACGGTGCGCGAGGCCCTGGGATTGACCTCGATGACGAATATCTCGTCGCCACGAACCGCGAACTGGACGTTCATCAGACCGATGACCTTCAGCGCCAGGGCCATCTGGCGGGTCTGCTCGCCAATACGCTTGATGATTTCAGGCTTGAGCGAAAACGGCGGCAACGAACAGGAGGAATCGCCGGAATGCACACCAGCCTCTTCGATATGCTCCATGATTCCGCCAATGATCACATCGCTTCCATCGCAGATGGCATCAACATCGACCTCGATGGCATGGTCAAGAAAACGATCCAGCAGCACGGGCGAGTCGTTAGAGACCTTGACCGCCTCGTTCATGTAGCGGCGCAGCTCTTCTTCGCCGTGGACGATGTCCATGGCTCGCCCACCCAACACATAAGACGGCCGCACCACCAGCGGGTAACCAATTTCTCGCGCCAGGCGAATAGCGCTTTCGACATCTCGAGCAGTACGATTGGGCGGCTGCTTGAGTCCAAGCTTGTTGAGCAATGCCTGGAAACGCTCGCGATCCTCGGCCAGATCGATGCAGTCCGGGGTGGTGCCGACGATCGGGGCGCCGGCCGCTTCCAGCGCTCGCGCCAGCTTCAGGGGCGTCTGGCCGCCGAACTGGATGATGATCCCTTCCGGCTTTTCGGTCTCGACAATCGAAAGCACGTCTTCCAGGGTCAATGGCTCGAAGTAGAGGCGATCCGAAGTGTCATAGTCGGTCGAAACGGTTTCCGGATTGCAGTTGACCATGATGGTCTCGTAGCCGAGGTCACGCATGGCCAGTGCAGCGTGCACGCAGCAGTAATCGAACTCGATTCCCTGCCCGATGCGGTTGGGGCCGCCACCGAGCACCATGATCTTGGGGCGATCGGTGACATTGGCTTCACAGCTTTCCCCCCAGGTGGAATACATGTAGGCTGTTTCCGTGGCGAACTCGGCAGCACAGGTATCAACGCGCCGATAGGACGGATGAATTCCGGCCCGGGCCCGCCGCTGGCGAATCTCGGTCTCCCAGACCCCGGTCAGTCTGGCAATGCGCGCATCGGAAAAACCCATGCGCTTGTAGTTCAGCAGGCGGCCATCATCAAGTCCGCCCAGGCCAAGCTCCCTGATTTCCTTCTCGACTTCAATCAGTTCAGCGACCTGGTCCAGAAACCACGGGTCAATTCGCGTCAGTCCATGAATTTCCTCGAATGAAAGCCCGCGTCGGAATGCCTCGCCGACATACAGCAATCGATCCGGGCCAGCCTCGCGCAATTCCCTTCTGAGCATCGTCATCTCGTCGGCCTCACCCGGTTCGATCTCGACCGGGTCCAGACCGGACAGGCCGGTTTCCAGGCTGCGCAAGGCTTTCTGCAGCGACTCCTGGAAGGTCCTTCCGATGGCCATGGCCTCGCCCACCGATTTCATCTGGGTGGTCAGGCGATCATTGGCGGCCGGAAACTTCTCGAAGGCAAAGCGTGGAATCTTGGTGACGACATAATCGATGGTCGGCTCGAATGAGGCCGGAGTGGCCCCGCCGGTAATCTCGTTCTGCAGCTCATCAAGAGTGAAACCCACCGCCAGCTTGGCCGCCACCTTGGCAATCGGAAAACCGGTCGCCTTGGAGGCCAGTGCCGAGGAGCGCGACACTCGCGGATTCATCTCGATGACCACGACTCGACCATTGTCCGGGTTGACTGCAAATTGCACGTTTGAGCCCCCGGTATCGACGCCGATCTTTCTGAGCACCGCGATGGCGGCGTTGCGCAGTTCCTGGTATTCCTTGTCGGTCAGGGTCTGGGCCGGCGCAACGGT
>PWWM01000088.1 GCA_003561495.1 Gammaproteobacteria bacterium | reverse complement strand
GATTGCCCTTTTGGAAGGTTTTGGGGGCTGGGCGCCGAGTCGCCTTGCCCGGGGTGGGGGCGGGGCGCCGAGTCGCCTTGCTCGGGGCCGGGCTCGAGGTGAACGGTTTGGTCGATTCTTTGAGCTTGGTGGCGTTCTGGTGCCGACCGAATTGCGTTTGATCCAACGGTTAGGGGATTGCCTTTAGTGAGCATTCGGGTGCTCGAAGAACGGAAAGGCCGTGCCCGCTTCCGTCACCTCAAGCCCGGCCCCGGTCAAGCCCACTCGTCGCTTGTCGGTTGGGAGTGGGTTGATGGGGGAGCTAGATCGAAGCCACCGCCACAATTCTCAACCTTCTCCTGACTGTCGCATTGGGTGGTATCTGACCGATCATGGACTGACCGGGTGCGACCGCGGGCAGTAAGTTCTTCCCGGACCCTCCATGCCGCCCATCGTCGAATCGAAGTCAAACCGCTTGCAAATGGCAACTCGCAGACGTTACCGACCCCAAGGCCACCTAACACGAAAGTATCGACTCAGGCGTTCACCCGGTCAGGCCGTGATCGGTCGGATACCACCCGATGCTTCTCCCAAACTCCCAAATACCCACCCGGCAAAAAATCATCCGTGTTTGGTTTGCAACAGCGGGCAAGGCGACTCGGCGCCCCTCCCCCAAAAAACCATCCTAAGTGCTCTTGCGGGATGAAGAATCCTCAACCAGTTTGGCCGCGTCGGACCAGGCATCGTGGTCGAGGTCCAGGTCATCGAACTTGGCCGGGTCAAACACCGGGATTTTGCCGGCGCGTGACTGGTCATCGTAATCACGCATCAGGCGGAAGCCGATCTTCATCAGAAACGCCAGGGCAATCAGATTGACTATGGCGAGAACGGCCATGGTCAGGTCGGCGAAGTTGAAGATGGTAGTCAGATCCTGCATCGAACCCCACAGGATCAGCACCAGCATCAGCACGCGGAAGATGATGAAAAACCAGCGATTGTCCGGGTTCATCCAGTAAGAGGCATTCTCGCCCAGATAGAAGTTGTAGAGAATCGAGCTGAAGGCGAACAGCATCAGCGACACACTCACGAAAGTCTCGCCCCAGGGCCCGACATGTTCCCGCAGGGCCAACTGGGTGAGCACCACGCCGTTGTCGACCGTACCAACCTCGTGCATGCCGGCCATGACGATGATGAAGGCCGTGGCGGTGCAGATGATGAGCGTGTCGATGAACACGCTGAACGATTGCACGATCCCCTGGTTGACCGGGTGCGGCACATAGGCCACGGCGGCAACATTGGGGGCGCTGCCCAGGCCGGCCTCGTTGGAGAACAGGCCACGACGCACGCCCATCGCAATGGCGGCGCCAATACCGCCTCCCACAGCCTGCTCCAGGCCGAAAGCGCTTTGCAGGATGACGACCATGGCCGTCGGCACCGCCGTGATATTGAACAGCACCACGCCCAGCGCCACCAGCAGGTAGGCAATGGCCATCACCGGAACAACGATCTCGGTGACCCGACTGATGCGTTGCACGCCACCGAAAATGGTGATTCCGATGACGATGGTCAGCACGATGCCGGTGATGTGGACCGGGATGCCGAAGGCCTCTTCAAGCGAAGAGGAGGCGGTAAACGACTGCAGGGCAACAAACGCCAGGCCGAAGGTAAACAGCAGCAGCAAGGTGAACACCATGCCCAGCTTGCGGCTGCCCAGACCCTTTTGCATGTAGTACATGGGGCCGCCGCGGAAGGTGCCGGTGCGGTGGTCGCGGGTCTTGTAGGCCTGGGCGATGGAACACTCGAAAAAACTGGTGGCCATGCCGATCAGGCCGACCATCCACATCCAGAACACCGCACCCGGACCGCCCAGGGTGATGGCAACGGCGACCCCGGCGATGTTGCCGGCGCCAACCCGGCCGGTAACGCTCAGCGTAAGCGCCTGGAACGAAGAGACATGGCCGGTGTGATGCTTGAAGGCCTGCCCGAGCACGCGAAACATCTCGCCGAAATAGCGAAACTGCACAAAACGCGAGCCAATGGTCAAGGCAAGACCGATGGCGACCAGTACACCGACCAGCACATACGACCAAAGAAAATCAGTGGCAAGTTCAAGCATCCGATCCATCCCCAGTTGATGATTGTCAGAAAACGATTCGACCGACGGTCATTGTTATTCCGGATATCGGCCCAGCAGTCGATCGAAGAAAGCGGCACGCTCCTCCTCGACCACACGTCGCGGGGTAGTGTAACGCGCCCGGGCATCGGGATTGTCTGGATCGAATTTCACGCCCCACAGGGGCCGCTGGCTGGCCGGATCGATGGCATAGCGAAAGTCACCGACGAACCACTCCTTTTCGGTGTCGTAGGGCCGGTATCGGAACAACCAGCCCGATGAGAAATGATCAAAGCGTTCCAGATCATGCCCCAGCCGGGTATCCGGATCAAAACCTTCAACCCCGAATCGATCCACCGCTCCGCCGGACCAGATGCGGGTCTGACGCCCCGGCAAGTTGCGGATGGCGACCAGGTGAAACTGTTGGCCATCATCGATCATGGCCCGCCACAAGACCAGATTGGCAAAGGCCGGCTTGGCCACCCACCGCTCGATCGCAATCTCATTGGAATCGGCCCAATCCACCAGCGTCTGCTCGGCGCGGTGGTTCTGAATCGCGCCAAGACCCATATAGACCAGCAGCCAGAGCCAGGCCAGTGTGATCGGCCCATGACGCCTGCGCCACACGCCGACGACCAGCAGGGTCAGCAAGGGAATGGTGTAGAGGGGATCGACGACACTGATCCAGTTGAAAGCGACTCTAACATCCGAAAAAGGCCAGAACAGATAAGTCCCATAGGACGTGCAGGCATCCAGCAACCCATGTGAGGCATAGCCCAGGAAACACCACAGGTAGAGCAAGCCGAACGAGAATCGCTTTCTGAACAACGGCCATAACACCAGGGCAACAGCCAGCCCACCGACCGGGATAAAGGCCAGGGAATGGGTAAAGTGGCGGTGATACTCGATCATCAGCAAGCTGTCCTCGCTGGAGCGGATCAATACATCCAGATCGGGCGCCATGCCAGCCAGCCAGCCAGCCACGGCGGCACTGCGCATTTGCTCGCGACGCGCTGCCGGCAGTGCCCACAGACTGCCGAACACACCCTGGGTTACGGGATCCATGAATCGGTTATGCTGATTGGTCGAACCCAGAGTTTAACCAAAACACCCGAATGAACAGATCCCTGATTGCCCTCATCGCCGCTGCCGGGTTGCTGCTTGGTGGCTGTTCCACAGAGCCTGAATGTGTTGACACCGAAGGCTTCGAACGCGGCCGGGATGGGATTGACCCACCCCCGCTGTGCCAAGAACGTGAATATGCCGAAGCCTGGCAACTGGGCCAGGCGCTGGGTGAACTGGAGCGTGAGCGTGATGCGCTGATGGAGCGCGAGGCCGACCTGGATGCCGTCGAGCGGGCTCGCCTGCGGGTGCTCGAACGTGATATCCCGGAGCTTCAGACCCTGGCTCGCATCCAGGGATACATGGCCCCGGCAAGAATCGAGGAACCGCCGACCGATCAGTGACCGGTCGGCGAACTATCGCCCAATTTACAGGGGCGCGTCACACAGGCAGTGAGCAATCACGCCCGGACGCCCGCCACCTTCGGTGGATTCGTAAAGCATGCGCAGATCGCGGACCAGACGTGCACGGGCATCGACGGGCAGCATGTCCAGCATGCCGCCGCGCGGCTCGAATCCTGCCGCGGTAATGGCGCGAGCGCCCATCTGGGTCAGGAATTGCTGCCAGGGCTTGAGTTCGGGTTCCACATATCGGACCTGGTAATCCTCGCCCAGCCCGGCAATGCGTGCTGCCGAGGCGATGGCCTGGTCGAGCGTCCCGAGCTGATCAATCAAGCCTCGCTGTTGTGCCTGGGCGCCGCTCCAGACCCGACCCTGGGCGACGCTATCGACCTCGTCCAGCGTCATGTCGCGATGTTCAGCCACCAGTCCGATGAACTCGCGGTAGCCGTTCTCGATAAAGCTCTGGAGCAGTTCGCGCACCTCATCTGCCATGGCCCGATCGGATCGCAACGCGCCAGCATAGGGGGTGGTGCCCACACCATCAGTATGGATTCCGATCCTGGCCAATGTGTTCTGAAAAGTCGGGAAAAAGCCAAAAATCCCGATCGAACCGGTGATCGTCGACGGGTAGGCCCAGATTTCATCAGCGCCCATGGCGATCCAGTAGCCACCCGATGCCGCCACATTGCCCATGCTGACCACGACCGGTTTGCCGGCATCGCGCAAGCTCAACAATTCCCGGCGAATGACCTCCGAGGCAAACGCGCTGCCACCGCCGGAGTCGACCCGCAGCACAACGGCCTTGATGTCGTCATCATTGAGTGCCTGGCGAATCAGCCGGGAGGTGGATTCAGATCCGATGGTGCCCGGCGGCTGGTTGCCTTCGGTGATCAAGCCCTGGGCCACGATCACACCGACCTGATCCTTGGGCCGGCGAATCTGTGCCTGCATACCCTGAACGTAACTCTCCATGCCAATGCTGCGGAAGCCATCGCGATCATCCGGTGCGCCCCGCAGGGCCATCTCGGAGCGGAATTCGGGCCGGGTCACCAGCCGGTCCACCAGGCCTTGCTCCTTGGCCATCCTGGCCATATCGCCGTCGGCCTGAGCAAGGTAGTCACCAAGGTTCTCGGTCAGGTCGGCCAGCATTTCCATCGGCATGCCGCGATTTCGCGCCGCCATTTCCAGGTAGCGTTGCCAGAGATCTCCGAGGAAGTACTCGGTCGCCTCGCGATCTTCATCCGACATGTCGGAGCGAATGAACGGCTCCATGGCCGACTTGTATTCACCGACCCGAATCAGGTTGACATCCACATCGAGCTTTTCCAACCCTTCGGAAAAATACTGACGGTAAAAGCCATAGCCTTCCAGCAACACCGAACCTTCCGGGTTCAACCACAGCTCGTCGGCCAGCGAGGACAGAAAATACTGCCCTTGCCCCATCCATCCACCATAGGCAATCACGCTCTTGCCCGATGCACTGAATTGTTCGAATGCGTCGCTTAGTTCCTGCATCACACCGGGGGCCACGCCGATCAGGCGATCCGTGCTGATCAGAACCTGAGTGATGCGGTCATCCTCCGCGGCATAGTCGAGAGCCGCCACGATATCGCGCAAACGAGTCTGCCGAGCTTCCTGTCCAAGCGCCTCGTTGATGGCCCGCTCCACCGGGGAACCGACATATTCCTCGACGATGATGCCGCGCGGATTCATCACCAGGGTGGTATCGGATTCCAGCGCGAGCTTGTCGGTGCCACTGAACACCAGCGCCAGCACCAGCGCAAGAACCAACAAGAACAGCACATTGAAAACGAACATGCGCAGGGCGGTTACGCCACGCCAGAATCCCGACCACAATCGGATCAGGATATTGGATTGGTTTGAACGGGTCATAGGAAAGTCACAGTAAGTACCAAGATGCCATTTTAGGGGTTGCGGGGTGAAGGGGGCAATGTGCCGTTGG
The DNA here is from genome assembly GCA_003561495.1 of Gammaproteobacteria bacterium. GTDB lineage: Bacteria > Pseudomonadota > Gammaproteobacteria > Xanthomonadales > Wenzhouxiangellaceae > Wenzhouxiangella. The sequence continues at coordinate 5,329 of PWWM01000088.1, read as the reverse complement.
TCATGGGGGCGAGGAGACGGGAGACGGGAGACGGGAGACGGGAGACGGTGGTCTGACCTCTGACCTCTGACCTCTGACCTCTGACCTCTGACCTCTGACCTCTGACCTCTGACCACTGACCTCTGACCCATGAGCCCGAAAACCGGCAGTCGAATCAGGGTCAGGGGGCTTTCGGTTGGCTGATTCTTTGGAAGCGGGTGCTGAGCATGAGGGCGGCCAGGGTCAAGCCGACGATGATGCCAATCCACATGCCGGCCGGGCCGAGATCAGCGCGGAAGGTCAGATAGCCGCCCAATGGGAGTCCAATGACCCAGTAGGCGATCACGCAGTAGATCATGGGAATGCGCGAATCCTTCAGGCCGCGCAAGGCGCCCGCGGCCGAGCCCTGCAAGGCGTCAGCCAGTTGAAAGATGGCGGCCAGAAACAGAAGACTGACGGCCAGGCTGACGACTTCCGAATCGCTGGTATACATGGCGACGATCCATTGCGGAAACAGCAGCATGATGGTTGCCGAAATCATCCCGAAGACCAGTGCGATGCCCATGCCCACCTGTCCAGCACGTCGGGCGCCCTCCGGATCACCGCGACCAATGGCATTGCCGACCCGTACCGTGATGGCTCCGGCCAGTCCGACCGGCACCATATACATCAGTCCCGCATAGTTCATCGCCACCTGGTGGGCAGCCACCGGCAGCGGACCCAGAGTGCCGATCAACAGCGCCGTGCCAACGAACAGACCGCCTTCGAGAAAGATCATGACACCGATCGGCAAGCCGAGCTTGAGCAGGGCGGCGATTTCCATTCGATTGGGCCAGCTCAGACGTTCATACAAGGCATAAGGCCGGTATCGCGGTCGCCAGCCGATCCATACGGCCAGGGCCAGCAATTGCAGCCAGAACACAATGGCCGTGGCCCAGCCACAGCCCACCGCGCCCAGGGCCGGCATGCCCAGCTTGCCGAACATCAGCACATAGTTCAGCGGTATGTTGACCAGTATCCCCAGCACACCGATATACATGGTCGGGCGTGTATAGCCAGTGCCCTCGGAAAAAAACCTCAGTACCAGCAAAGCGCACAGTGCCGGCGCACCCCAACTGATCGCCTGCAGGTAGCGCAACGAAAGTGATGCCACCTCCTCGTCGACGCCAATCCAGCCCATCAATGCGCCACTGCTGCGAACGGCAATGAACAGCATCAGCGCCAGCGCCAGCGACAACCACAGGGCCTGGCGCGTGAACTCTCCGGCCTGCTTGCGTCGTCCAGCGCCATCCAATTGCGATACGGTGGCCGAAACAGCCAGTAACACACCCAGCACGAACAGAAAACCGGCTGCCCAGATCGATGACCCGACCGCAATCGCCCCCAGGTCCAGAGCACCCAGGCGTCCGGCCATGACGGTATCGACGAAGTTCATGCCGAAGTTGGTCAGTTGCCCGACCACCAGCGGCCCGGCCAGGATCAGGGTCCGCCGGATTTCATGGCCCAGGGGCGCCTGCTGTTTCACGGACGCCGGCAGTTCTGGATGCCAACCCGCACGATCGATGCGCCGTGATTACGGAGCAGACTCGATATCACTGACCATAAGTCGTCTTCAGCCAGCCCCACATGGCACGCAATCCCTGCGCCTCGCCACCGGCGGGACGACCCGGCCGGTCGCCAAGATTCCATGCATAGATATCCAGGTGAAACCAGTCCAGTTTCGAGTCGACAAAGTGATCCAGAAACAGGGCCGCAGTCAGGCTGCCCCCAAAACGACTGGTGCCGGAATTGGACAGGTCGGCAATGGCCGGCTGAATCAGCGCGCGATAGGGTTCATGCAAGGGCATGTGCCAGAGTGGATCCTCGCAGGCAAATGACAGATCCTGGATAGTGCGTGCAGCCGCCTGGTCACGCGCATAAATCGGCGGCAGATCCTCACCCAGGGCGACGCGCGCCGCGCCGGTCAAGGTGGCAAAATCAATGATCCGCTCAGCGCCCTCCTCGCAGGCCAGGGTGAGAGCATCGGAAAGCACGACTCGTCCCTCAGCATCGGTATTGCCGATTTCCACCGTCGTGCCCTTGCGAGTGCGAATAATGTCGGACGGCCGATAGGCATTGCCGGAAATGGCGTTTTCCACCGCCGGGATGTAGACGCGCAAGTTAACCTTCAGTCCCAGGGTCATGATCAACCTTGCCAGGCCCAGTACATGAGCTGCGCCACCCATGTCCTTTTTCATCAATACCATGCCCGAACCCGGCTTGATGTCCAGACCACCGGAGTCGAACACCACGCCCTTGCCCACCAGCGCCAGTGGCGGCGCATCCGGATCTCCCCACTGCAAGCGAATCAGACAGGGGGGCCGGCTGGAGGCCTGACCGACCACATGAATGGCCGGGAATTCCCGCTCTAGTTGCTTGCCCTGAATGACGGTGAAATCGGCCTGGTGGGCCTGGGCCAGGGACTCGGCCTCGCCAGCCAATTCGGCGGGCCCAAGATCCAGGGCAGGCGTATTGACCAGGTCGCGAACCATGGTTGAGCACTCGACCAGGGCCTTGACTTCGGTGCGGATGGAGTCGGGCACAACCAGGCTGGCCCCATGGGGCTCCTGGTCCTTGTAACGATCAAATCGGTAGCAGCCCAGACCCCAGCCAATCAGTGCCCTGGCCTGCTCGTCGGTCGTCCAGTCCGAATGCAATTGGTAACGACCCTCGGGTAACACCGTCGGCAAGTGCGCCAGCGCCCAAAGGCGCTCCGAATCCGTTCGACCAGCCAGAACACAGGCAATGCCTCCCTCTGCGTCAGGCACCAGCAAATGGGTCCCCGCACCGGCCATGAAGCCGCTACCCCGAACCCAGCGCTGCTGGCTCTCCCCGGCCTTGCTCAGCCAACCGGACAATTGATCCTTGTCCAGTGAAAAAATGGGAATTGCAGCGCTCGAAGGTTCGGTATACATGATCAGTGCCGTCGAAAAAACCAGCCGATAGGATAACCCAGCAAGAGCCGAGGTCTGTGGTCAGAGGTCAGAGGTCGGAAATTCCGGACCCCTGATCTCTTGACCATCTCCTCTTACTTGCCAATCTCGATGCGCTTGGCTCCGCCGGCCGTCTCGCCCGAACGCGGAATGGTGATCTTCAACACGCCGTTCTTGAATCGGGCCTTGATGCCTTCGGCATCGGCATCGGTCGGCAGGCTCAGGATGCGCCGGAAGCTGCCATAGCGACGCTCCACCCGGTGAAAACCATCTTCATCGTCTTCCGACTCCTGCTTTTTCTCACCGGAAACAATCAGTGAATCGCCCTGTATGGTCAGGTCAATGTCCTGTTCATCGACACCCGGCACTTCAATCGAAACGCGATAAGCCTTTTTCGACTCGGCAATATCGACACTGGGTTTGAGCAGCAGGTCCTTATCAAACTCCGGCCAGCGCCGCGCGCCAAAGAAGCCCTCGAACAACCGATCCATTTCCTGATGCATGCGCGCAAGCGGGTCATGCTGCTTCTCGGCCGGCAGCAATTCCCCGGAACGAGCGCCTTCATTCTCCTCGCGTTTGAACCAGTTCCATGGACTGAGCTTTTGCAGGTTCATGTTCTCCTCCTTACCTTTTGCCCTATCCTGAAAATGGGTACCGATGGCTTCTGGTTCAAGAAAAGGTTGCCCCTTGACTCCTGCCCCCATTTTATTAACCCGGCAGGTATGTAAATCGCATTCAGCCGCAGTGTGGATTTCGCTGAAGGCCTCGCCACCGCGTCGAACTGAAGCGGAATTCACCGCCCGAGGACGGCTTTGACCGTAACCAAGCCCGAGCACTGAGACACGACGCTAATCAGTAACCCTTTGGCCTTTGATACATTCGGTTACCATCCATGGAATGAAAGACCTGGAACAAAGCCAATGAGTCGCCAGGTGGTTCTGGTGCACGGGCTCTGGTACGGGCCGATGAGCATGAGCCTGCTGGCGCTGCGGCTGGAGCGGCTCGGGCTTGAATGCCACCGCTTTGGTTACCCGACCCTGAGCCGGTCGGTCAAGGCCAATGCGCAAGCCCTGTACCGCTTTGTCCGTGAACTGGAAACCGACCAGATCGATTTTGTCGGGCACAGCCTGGGCGGCCTGGTGATCATGCATCTGTTCGATCGATTCGATGATCTACCGCCCGGTCGGATCGTCCTGCTGGGGTCTCCGGTGCGTGGCTCGAGCGTGGCCAGTCGCATGGTCGAGATCAAGGCTGCCCGGCCGTTGATCGGCGAAGCCCGATCAGGGCTGGAACGCAGCTTTTACAGGACGCCGCAGGGACGGGAAACGGGGATCATTGCCGGCACCAGCGGCGTTGGCCTGGGGCGGGTGATTGAAAACCTGGAAAAACCGCATGACGGCACGATTGCAGTGTCCGAAACTCTGCTCGACGACGCCACCGACACCCTGCACTTGCCGGTATCACATACCGGACTGGTGCTGGCCGGACCGGTCGCAGAAGCCATCGCCTCGTTTCTGCATCATGGCCACTTCGCCCTTGATCCCTGACCCCTGAATCCTGACTCCTCAATCGCACCCGGTGGGGGTGGATTGAACGGTGCCCGTCGGGGACGTAGCCCCGACCTACCCCTGGCCTCAGGTCTTGCGTATCTGCAGGCGCAGCTCGTCGAGCTGTGCGGCGTCCACATCGGCCGGCGCCCCGGTCAGCGGACAGGCCGCGGTGGTGGTCTTGGGAAAGGCAATGACTTCCCGAATCGAATCCTCACCGGCCATGAGGGCGGCAATCCGGTCAATACCGAAAGCGATGCCGCCGTGCGGCGGGCAGCCGTAGCGCAAGGCTTCGAGCAGAAAGCCAAATCGCGCCTTTGCCTCATCCTCGTCCATGCCAAGAATGTCAAAGACCGCTTGCTGAAGTTTCGGGTCATGGATACGAATGGAGACACCACCGATCTCGGCGCCGTTGAGCACCATGTCATAGCCGCGTGACAGGGCATGGGCCGGGTCGGCCAGCAAGGCTGCGGCATCGGCCGCGGCCGGGGCCGTGAAGGGATGATGCAGGGCATAGTAGCGCTGGTCTTCGGCATCGAACTCGAACATTGGAAAGTCGACCACCCACAGCGGCTTCCAGCCCTCCTCGACCAGCTCGAAGTCCCGGCCGACCTGCAGTCGCAGGGCGCCCATGAACGCAGCCACATCGGATTTGAGGCCGGCCCCGAAAAACAGCAGGTCGCCGTCGCCGGCCTCGGTGGCTTGCAGAATGCCGGCCACGGCCTCGCCGGTCAGGAACTTGGCGATGGGGGATTGCACACCGTCCAGCCCGCCATCAGCCTGGTTGACCTTCATCCAGGCAAGCCCCTTGGCGCCGTATTTCGCGACCAG
>PWWM01000206.1 GCA_003561495.1 Gammaproteobacteria bacterium | reverse complement strand
GGCATTCGACCGAGGGTCATGATCAGTTCGTCGAACAGCCCCTGCGCAAGCGGCGTGGGGTGGTCATCCGCCGTCGATTCAAAGGGCAGCACGGCGATGCGGATGCGACGGTCGGCCCCGCTCAGGGCGGCGGTCGAGCCATGCAGGCGCCAGGCATCCCGCAGTTGTCTCGCGGCTGCGTCATCCTGTCGCCTTTGACAGTCGGCCAGGGCCTCCTCTACCGCCCGCTGCAGGCGCTGATCCACCTGGGCACGCTGGGCATCCAGCCACTTCTGAAAGGGCTCGCCGAGCTCGAGCTGGTCGAGCAGCGGCTTGCCGCCAATGTTCAGCAGCAGCCGGCTCGCATCAACCGCATCGGCCCAGCGCCTGAGCCCGTTTGCCGGCGATGATGATCTCGGTCCCATCAGGGGCGACGAGACGGAAGGCGCAGAGCAGTGAGGCGTGCAGGCTCAACCGAAATAGCCATTCATTTCGCTATTTCCGGTCAAGCGGGGCCGGTCTTGGATCTGCCTCGGCATGGTTGGGTAAGCCAGTGTGATCATCTTCGCAGTATAAGGCTGTGCAACATTTGAGCCAAGCGGTTGGGCCTGGTGGTTGGAGACCAGGTGTAATCGTTCCACCGGTTGAGCAATCCTGGTCGCTGGCGACTTGGGCTGGAGGTCTGTTCAATTAGCGCCGCCGACCTCGATGGTAGTTGCCGCGACCGGCCCGCCAATCACGCCCTCCCTGGCACACAGGCGATCGGGCCGATTGTCATCGACCTTGACGCCAGGGCCAATGAATCCCACCCTCAAATCTGCCCCGTATATTCCAACTCAAAGCGATCGAAAAAGACCGGGTCCTTCGAGGACGGGGCTGGTATGCCGTTCCCAAGGAGCTCGAAGAAATGCGGCGAGTCTGGTGCGTTACTTTCGACGTTGATGGTGGCGTCCTTGATGCCTGTACTTTCAGGTGCGAATGAATAGCCCAAGTCGCAGCTTGCCCCAGGGGTTAGCAAGAGCGGAAGAGCTTCGCAGTTCCCGCCGATCATTGGGAAATCAGGGTAGGCTGGTCCGATGCCGGTGATTTCAAGGTTGGCGTTGCCGATATTTTCCAAGGTCACAAACTGTGCAGGTGAAGTGGTACCGACTTCCTGATCGAAAAACTGCAACATCGATGGCGTAATGGCAACATCGGGAAATTCGGGAGCCGGGTAGATTGTTAAATAGGCGCTTGAGATACCGCCGCCTGCACCGAATTGCAGAAAGGTGAGAGTAAATAGACCGTAGACGTCACCTTGCAGGTCAGTCGTCAAGACCAGAATATCGCCGCCCTGAGCCAGGAGTGAAACACTGGGTGTTTCCCATTGGTGTGCGAAAAACCCTGCCTGAAGAGGACAGGAGCCTGCAGACGAACCCGGCCCGGTAGCAGCGGTATGCGTGTAGATATTCTGGAGTCCGGAAACAGCGTGATTGGAGAATCCCGTCAGCTGTCCCAATGCAGCTGGGTAATACAGACAGAATCTGTTCGTCCCCGAGGAAGAAATATCAAAAATGATTTGCAGCGTCAGACTGCTGCCTTCTTCGGCTGGATTGGGTGAAATGGTGAACGTTGAAATGGATTGAACTCCGGCTCCGGCCACTATGTCCTTCGAGCCTGGCTCATTCTGACCCCCCTGAGTCAGCTTGGGCCAATTGGCCAGAACCAGGAGAAATACCAAACTGAATAAGAGTATCCGGCTCTGCATTGAGTTTGTCCTCTGGACAAGGCCACACTTCGGCCATCATTTCAATTCAAACAGGTCAGGGAGCCCTGAATGTGATCTGCATACCTGCCGGGTCAATATACACTCCAATTAACGCCACAGACAAACCTGATTCATTTGAGGGGAAATGTGAAAAAAGACCATATCGGATCATTGCGGGCACGCGCAACGGTCTCAGTCAACGTTCGTGCGAGCGTTCTTCCCCATCCAGCATGGGTTTTTGCTTTGGGCGAGGTGTTCGATGTCGAGTTCAGCGAAGGGCAGTTTGGCTGGCGTGAGTCCGAGATGCGGCCGCGCAAAGCCCGAGCCTTAGCCCAAGGCGAATTCGAACGCCGCTTCGGCATGGGCCTGTGTTGAGTTGATCAGCGGCAGGTCGAGCTCGTCGAAAATCACCCGTCAGTCGTTTAGGGAGCCTCTGAACAACTCACCGGTTTTTTGCAGGGCTTGTTCGTAACGCTGGGCATCGACCACGGCGATGGCGGTCATGTTGACCACGCGGCGGACGGTGGCCGAGGGGGTGAGCACGTGGGCCGGGCGACCGGCGCCCATCAGCATGGGGCCGATGGTCACGCCCTTGCCAATGATACGAGCCATCGAAAAGGCGATGTGGGCCGAGTCCTGGTCGGGCATGATCAGCAGATTGGCCGAGCCGGTCAGACGCGAATCGGGGAAGATCCGCTCACGGATTTCAGGCATCAATGCGGCATCGGCGCGCATTTCGCCCTCCACCTCCAGCTCCGGATCCATTGCGCGCACCTTGGTGAGCACCTGGCGCATCTTCGACGCGCAGGCATTGACATGACTGCCGAAGTTGGAATGCGAGCACAACGCCACCTTGGGTGTGATGCCGAACATGCGCACCCGCTCGGCCGCCATGATGGTCAACTCGGCCAGTTGATCGGCGATGGGATCCGGGTTGACGTGGGTATCGCACACAAACCAGGTGCCGTTTTCATTGGTCAATGCCGACAGCGCGCCCAGCGTGTGGCAATTTTCGCGCGTGCCGAGCACCTCCGTGACATATTGCAGTTTTTTCTGGTAACGACCGACCACGCCGGTGATCAGGGCATCGGCCTCGTTGCGATAAACCATCACCGC
>PWWM01000005.1 GCA_003561495.1 Gammaproteobacteria bacterium | reverse complement strand
GGCCGCTCTTGAGGCCCGGGCAATGCTTTCGAAGTTGTCTTCCAGAATCTCCCGTATGCGCGCCGCATCGAAGGTTTCAACATCAAACTGAATATCCAGATATTCCTCGATGACCGGCTGAAAGTTTTCCTGCAATTTTTCCGCATAGCCCGGAAGGCGGTTGAACAGGTCCACCGTTTCACGTACCAGAATGGGAACGACCAGCAGCAATAGTCCGGCCAGCAGGATAAGCACCACCGAAAAAACCAGGCCAACCGCGACCTCGCGCCGCATCTTCATGCGCTCCAGTCGCGTAACCAGCGGATCGGCGATATAGGCCAGCAGGGCGCTGATCAGAAAGGGCGTGAGTACCGGGCCGAGCAGCCAGATCAACCAGCCAACCACCAGCAAGGACCCTGCAATCCACAGGATCTGGGCGCGAGACAGGCGGGGCAACAGTAACGATTCGGAATCGGTCACCAGATGTCCAGTCAAGACATGTCGGAGCGCGATCATAACCCGATTATGGTTTCGGCTTGCCGGGTTCGACCTATAATTCCCTCATTATGCGCGCGATGAGGCTGCATCAGATCGGCAAAATCGATGGCCGGCGTTCTTCGCTCAGCCTGGAAGATCTGCCCCTTCCAGAGCCGGCTGCCGGTGAAGTTCGAATTCAGGTCCATGTCTGCGCCGTCTGCCATACCGAGCTGGACCAGATCGAGGGACGGGTCGCCACACCCTTGCCGCGAGTGCTTGGGCATCAGGTGGTCGGCAAGGTGGATATGCTGGGGGAGGGGGTCGACGAATCATTCCTGGGTCAGCGTGTTGGCGTGGGCTGGATCGGTGGCGCATGTGGGCAATGTCGCTGGTGCGATAGAGGTGAGGAAAATCTGTGTCCCGACTTCGAGGGCACCGGGCGCGACCTGGACGGCGGCTATGCCGAGTTCATGGCCGTCAATGCCGACTTTATTCATCCCATTCCGGAGGCACTCAAGGATGAGCATGCCGCACCGTTTCTGTGTGCCGGCGCCATTGGCCTGCGCAGCCTGCGGTTGACTGGTCTGAACAATGGCCAGGTGCTTGGCCTGACCGGATTCGGCGCCTCCAATCACTTGGTGCTGGCGCTGGCCCGTGCGGCATTGCCTGAAAGCCCGGTCATGGTATGGGCGCGCAATCCGGACCAGCGCGAGCAGGCCCTGGCTGCCGGCGCCACATGGGCGGGCGATACCTTTGATGATCCACCCGATCAACCCGATGCCATCATCGATACCACGCCCGTATGGACTCCGATCATGGAAGCGTTGAAAAGACTTGCCCCGGGTGGTCGGCTGGTGATCAATGCAATCAGCAAGGAAGCAGTCGATCGAAATCGGCTGGCCGAACTCGATTATCCGGCACAGCTGTGGAAGGAAAAGGAAATCAAGTCGGTGGCCAATGTTGCCCGGCGCGACATTTCCGATTTTCTCGAGACCGCGGCCGATCACGGGTTTACTCCCGAAATCCAGACCTTCAGCCTCGAGCAGGCCAACCAGGCGCTGAATGAAATCCGCAGCGGCAACATTCGGGGCGCCAAGGTGCTCGTCATCTGATGTCAGTCAAGCCAACATCCGATCATCACGGTCCGGGACTGCCTTCGGACTGGCCGGCCAAGAAAAAAGTCACCCTGGTAGGTGCGGCGGCCAACTTCGTGCTGGCTGTCGGCAAGACCGTCGTGGGCGTGATCGGCCAGTCCCAGGCGCTGATTGCCGATGGCATTCATTCCCTGTCCGATCTGTTCGGTGATGCGCTGGTATTGATCGCCGCGCGCTGGGGTTCGCATGCCGCCGACGATAACCACCCTTATGGGCATGCGCGGATCGAAACAGCCGCCACCGCCATCGTCGGATTTCTGTTGCTTGCCGTCGCTGCCGGATTCGTCTTCGATTCCGTAGGCCGTTTGTTCGATCCGGAAAGGCAGATGCAACCGGGCTGGATCGTGCTGGTCGCAGCCGCGCTATCGGTGGCCATCAAGGAAGGCCTGTATCACTACACCCAGATCGTTGCCCGGAAAACCCGCTCCCCGCTGATCGCCGCCAATGCCTGGCATCACCGCTCGGATGCGTTTTCGTCCGTGGTGGTCATCATCGGCGCCGGCGGCGCCGTGGCCGGCTTTCCCTGGCTGGACCCGCTGGCTGCGATCTTCGTGGCCATCATGGTCGGCTGGGTTGGCTGGCAGTTTATCGGCAGCTCGGTCGCTGAACTGGTCGATACCGGTCTGTCGCCGGAAAAGCTCGAAGAGCTCGATCGCCTGATCAGTTCCGTCGAAGGCGTACGCGGACATGAGCAGCTACGCACGCGAAAAATGGCCGGCCAGGCTTTCATGGATGTCCGAATTCACCTCGATCCCGACCTGACCCTGCGCGAAGCCGACCGCATCGCTCGCAAGGTCCAGAAAGTACTCATCGAAAAAGTCCCAGAAATGACCGACGTCGTCGTCGGCATCAGCCCAAAAACGTAGGTCGGGGCTACGTCCCCGACGAGCGAGGTATCCGATATCGACGAGAATTCGATATGCACTGACGCCTGCTTTGACTCCGACACGTGAACCGTCCATCGGGGTGCATCCAGCGTCGTCCTGCCCGGCGAAGCCGGAGAGGCAGTTTGCGGGAAAGAGTTAGATTGAGGCTAAAGGGTAGCGGAGGGAAGAGTGGTGGCCAGGGGCAGAACCGAAGCACAGCGGAGCTCGCTGGCCGCAGGCCAGCCATCTAACTGCCCGGCGAAGCCGGAGAGGCAGTTCGCGGGAAAGAGTTAGATTGAGGCTAAAGGGTAGCGGAGGGAAGAGTGGTGGCCAGGGGCAGAATCGAACTGCCGACACGCGGATTTTCAGTCC
>PWWM01000003.1 GCA_003561495.1 Gammaproteobacteria bacterium | reverse complement strand
TCGGTCTGATGATGATGCTTGCTTACTCGTTCCTGGAGCCTGCCAATGGTGATGCCTGGCTGCACTTTTGGGGATTCGTTCCAGCAAGCGTGATCGCCGGCTTCGAGCATTCGTCCGGCTACTGGCTCAACCCGGAGCTGATCGGAGTGGTCAGCGCTCTGTTCGTTCACGCAGACTGGGTCCATCTGCTGGGCAATCTGGCCTACCTGTGGGTGTTTGGCATTGCCGTGGAGCGTGCGGTCGGTCATTTCCGATTTGCATTGCTGTTTCTTGTTCTTGGTGGTCTGGCCAACCTGTATGTGGTTTTTCAATTGGCCGAGACCAGTGTCCCGGTGGTCGGCGCCAGTGGCGGGGTATCGGCCATCATCGGCATTTACCTTGGGTTGTTCCCCGGGCGTCGCATGGGCTTGTGGGTGCCATTGGGGCTGTACCTCCAATTCGCTCGTGTCCCCGCCTTGCTGGTCATCGGTTCGTGGTTCACGCTACAGTTGCTTTACAGTGTGTTCGGCCCCATGTCGGGCGCTGTGGCCTGGTGGTCGCACGTGGCCGGTTTTGTGGCCGGATTGCTCACCGCCGTCCTGCTGCGGTTGTTCTCCAATCGCTTGCATCTGGCGGCGAAAGAAGACTACTGACTCATGTACAAGATTACGTTTCTCAATCAGGCCAAGGTTTACGAGCTGTTCTGCAGCAAGGTCAGCGGCAGTGATCTGGCCTACGGCTTCATCGAGGCTTCCGAGCTGGTTTTCGAAGCCGATGATTCGGTCGTGATCGACCCGACCGAAGAACGCCTGCGCGAGGAGTTTGCCGATGTCGAGGTGCTGCATATTCCCATGCATGCAGTGATTCGCGTCGAGCAGGTCAAGAAACGCGGGACTTGTGCGATTCGTGATTCCAAGTCCGGAGAAAAGGTCACCCAGCTGCCGCTGGACGGCCCGCGCAACAAGCGTTGAATTCCTGCTGGCCGCCGGCCGGCGGCTGTGCTAAGGTTCCGGGCTGAACTCCAGACCGGGACATTTTCTCATGCCGTACTTTCGCCTGCTGGCCCCCGTGGCGGGGCTGATGTTTCTGGCCTCTGCATGGGCCGATGATGATCCGCGTGACGCGTTCTGGAATCAGTTGGGAGAGTTATGTGGCCAGGCATTTCCCGGAGAAATGACTGGTTTCTCACGACCCGGAGACGACGGCTGGCTGGATCGCGAAGTGACCATGCATGTGCGCGAATGCAGCGCTGACGAGATCCGCATTCCCCTGCATGTTGGCGACAATCGCTCCCGCACCTGGATCCTGACGCGCACGAACAATGGATTTCGACTCAAACATGACCACCGGCATGCCGACGGCAGCGAGGAAGTGGTCACCTGGTACGGAGGGCATACCACGGACCCGGGCCGAGCCTGGCGTCAGACCTTTCCGGTCGATGACTATTCCAAGGCCCTGTTCCTGGGCAATGGATTGGAGGCGTCGGTCGGGAATTTCTGGTCCATGGAAGTCCATCCCGGCGAAACATTCGCCTATGAACTGGTGCGCGCCGGTCGACTGTTCAGAGCCGAGTTCGACTTGACCACTCCAGTCGATGCGCCACCCGTGCCCTGGGGCCACGAATAACAACAACACTCGAATTGAACAGGGAATCAGAAGGGATTCGAAACGCATGAGCCAGCAAGACAACCAAACTCCGCCCTCATCACCCAACCCGGATCTTCACAAGGTCCTGCCCGGCGAGCGCACCATGCTTGAGCGGGCCCTCAACTTTATCGAGGTGGTCGGCAACAAGCTGCCCGATCCGGCGGTGCTGTTTTTCCTGTTGATGATCATTGTCTGGGTGCTCTCGGCCATTCTGGCGCCGATCGAGTTTGCCGCCGTGCACCCGTCGACGGGCGAAAACATCCAGGTCATCAACCAGCTATCCGGCACGGCCATGGCTGATTTCCTGGTCAACATGGTCCAGGTCTTCGTCAATTTCGCACCACTGGGCATTGTCCTGGTGGCATTGCTCGGCGTGGGCGTGGCCGAGCACACCGGTTTCATCAATGCTGGACTGCGCAAGCTTTTGGGCTGGACCTCGGTCAAGCTGCTGACCCCGATGCTGATCCTGGTCGCCATCATCAGTCATACCGCCGCCGATGCGGGGTATGTGGTGGTCATCCCCCTGGGCGCGGTGTTGTTCTATGCGGCCGGTCGCCATCCGCTGGCCGGGATTGCCGCGGCCTTTGCCGGGGTCTCGGGTGGTTTCTCGGCCAACTTCATTCCATCGGCCATCGATCCGATGCTGGCCGGGATTACCGAAGAAGCCGGCCGGGTGCTGGATCCGACGCTCTTCGTCAACCCGCTGGCCAACTGGTTCTTCATGGCCGCATCGAGCATCATCGTGATCGGCGTGGGCTGGTGGCTGACCGACAAGATCATCGAACCGCGCCTGGTCAAGGACACCCCGGTCGACGGTGACATGTCCGACATGCCCAAGATGGAAGGATTGTCTCAGAAGGAAAGCCGCGGCCTGTTCTGGGCGACCATGAGCATTCTGATTTCCATCGCCTTGCTGACCCTCGCCGTGCTGATGCCGGACTCTCCCCTGCGAGATCCCAACCCCGACCTGGCGTTCCATGAATCGATCACCTCGTTCGGGGCGCCCTTGATGCGCTCCATCGTGCCGCTGATCTTCATCCTCTTCCTGATACCCGGAATTGTTTACGGCTACGTGGCCGGCACCATTGAATCTCACAAGGACATCGTTGCCGGCATGAGCAAGGCGATGGAATCGATGGGTTACTACATCGTCATGGCTTTCTTCGCGGCCCAGTTCATTGCCGCATTTTCCAGTTCCAATCTCGGCATCCTGGTTGCGGTCAACGGTGC
>PWWM01000002.1 GCA_003561495.1 Gammaproteobacteria bacterium | reverse complement strand
GATTGACAAAGTCATCGTTGACCGGGGGTTCCACCTCCCAGCTCAAGGCAAACACGCCTTCGGCGTCCTGGGCGCCGGCCACGACCACATTGTGCTGGTCCAACTGGGTGAAGGTGGGTGTAAACGTAACCGTATTGGATCCCCCCGGCGTGTCATCGCAACCTCGCTCAGCGAGAGCATCAACCCGCGGACCCCGGTAAACAGCCAATACCAGATCCATTTCCGAGGAAGTCGCGGTCACGTTGATCGTTCTGTTGTGGACCGGAGGCACCCAGTGCCACCAAAGGCTGCGGGCGGCGTCATCGTTGCCACAATGATTGTGCTCTGCAACCTGACGGGTGGCGCCGGTATTGTTGGCCAGGAACATGCCCCGGCCCCGATCATACAGTTCCACTTCCCCGAAATCGTCGGCGGCCGGGGGAGTCGCGGGCGGTTGCCAGCCCAGCCAATTCTCGATAAGCCCCTGATTCTGACTGACCAGTCGCGGCCCCCAATTGATTTCAAGGTCGTCACTCCCGCAGCAGTGAATGGCAACGACCCGCCGATCGGGACTGATGAAGCGCCACAAGGGCGAGCCGCTGTGTCCCCCACTGGTATCGGCATCGTGATACATCAGGCGGTCATTGGTTCCACCAATGGAGGTTTCCTCGCTGGAGCTCCACCACTGGGCATGACTGGGGCTCTCCTGATCCTCGGTGTCGACAAACACATCGCGGGGATAGCCCGAGGTATTCAATGTCTGCGCTCCCGGGTCTTCAAACACCAATGGCATGAATGTGGTGATGTCGGAGAATGGTCGACTCAGGTTCAAACCGGCATAGTCGTAGTGCCACGCCGATTCATCATTGACCCAACCGTTGTTCAGTCGCACCCTGTAGACCGGATGATTGCCGAAAGGGCGAATGACCTCCTCGCCTTGTCCGGCAGAGAACTGACCCGGCGCAAGCTCGCCTGCCCGAATCGTTCCACCGCGATTGTTTCGCTCGTCGTTGTAGACACAGTGGCCATTGGTCAGTGCCAGGTAAGGACCCACCAGAAAGGCCGTACATCTAGTGATAATGCCAACCGGATACTGATGCAGGAAAAACCCGATCGTGTTCCAGGGATGATTCTGGACATGGCTGAGAGATCGACGCAAGCGCTCATCATCATCGCCAATGACCACCCGGGTGGCGATTTCAGACAGTGACCGAGGGTCACCCGACTCCGATCCGATGCCGACGCTTGTTTCCCTTTCCCCTGGAACGTACTCGGTATCCGGCAGACGGGCGTCGACACTGAACTCGCCGGATGGCGGCTGAGTAAAGTCGAGCACCGGCGCCGGGGCCTGCAACTGCCAGGCATCAGAGGGAAGCCTTTCCCAGTGCTCGAACTCGGGCAACGGCGCCTCCCAGGCACGTGAACGATGCAGCAGGTCAAGGGCCTCGCCAACGTCCAATAATCGGGCTTCGGGCCGCTCGAGAACGATGCACATGGCGCGACCTTCATCCAGGTCATACTCGGCCCACCGATGGATGGTCATCTCAATGACCTGAAGCACCCGTCGATTCGGCTCGACTGCGGAAATACCAGACGGACATGGCAGCAAGGTTCTCGACGCAATCGTCTCCAGCTGGAGATCAGATTGTGAGTCTTCCATGCTGCTCGCCCAAACGATCTGCGAGCAAGCCGCCAGGATCAATAGCCCGACCAGACACCCGATCAGTTGCCATCTAACGCCGGCTGATGTGTGGATTCTTTCAGATGAACTCAAGACTTCCCTCGACAAATGGCTGGTCCATTCTAAAGTACGTGAAAGTTGAACTTTGGCGACACCGAGAATGATGCCACAATCCGCTCAGACTCCAGGAAAGGCAAGCTCTCGACTTCGCAATAATCCGGTAATCGATCGAGCATGGCTTCGTGCGCCATCAACTCCCCTGCCACGCTCAATTCGAGCAGAAATTCCTCCATGTAGAGAGACTGGAATGTGGCCCAGCAGGACCCGTCGACTGCCGCAGTCTCGGCCTGGAGACTTCTCCACTCATCGAGATCGGCACGCAATGACGCCGCTTGCCGGCGCAGCGGATCGCCCTCATCCAAGTACCGGCGGGCCAATCCGCTGGCCAGAAACGGGGTGATGACATACAAATCATCATCAAGCATCAATTCGATCACCCGGGCACACAATTTGCGGTTGTCAGGGTCCTCGCAAAGGTTCCGGCGCGCCATGGAGAGTTCGGTGGTCATGAGAAAGAGCTGCAACTGCACCGGACTGCGCCGGGTCAGATAGAGGGGATCATTGCGAATGGATTCATCCAGCGCCCGCCGCAGCCTGGAAGTGAAGTTGCCGGACCCCCCGTGCCTGGCCAGCTCCCGATCCAGAATGTCCCGCGCAGCATCCGGGTCCAGACGCGCCTCTTCCGGCAGATGTTTCTCGGCCTCGCGCAGTTCGACGAATGCGGCAATCATTTCGGATTGGTAAGCGCGGTGATACGGATTGCCCTGCAGTTGGCGGCGCAAGTCCTGCAGGGCTTGCACCTGCTCATCGTCCCCAAGTCTCAAGCGCCGCAGGCTGATCCAGACATTGTCCGGCGCAACCTCAGCCAACCGATCCAGGATTGCTTGCTTGTCACATTCAGCGATCGTCCCCGCAGCATTGCGATCACAGGCCAGGTAAGCGACGGTCAGCACCATCGGATCGGTACTTTCCAACAGGCTGGCCAGCAATCGACCCCGATCGGCCGTCGGCTCCTGGTGGCAATACCTGGGCTCGCTCAGCATCAAGGCCATGGCGCGCCGGCGCGGATCGGGGCTGTCGGCAAGGATCTCGACCATGGCGGTCCGGTAAGCGACCAACTCCTGTTCGAGCGCCCACGTCTCCTGCT
>PWWM01000014.1 GCA_003561495.1 Gammaproteobacteria bacterium | reverse complement strand
GGGTACTGGCCGCGACCGAGCCGGTCAGCTTCCGGGTCGCAGACAACTCGCCTGGGGAATCATTGCCGTAAGTGGAACCCATGGATCCGGATCAGCTTTCCACCGGACTGATCCGGGTTGATTCGCATGGCCGGATCCTGGAGCTGAATCGAGCGGCAGCCGACCTGTTCGGGGGCTCGATGCCGCAATTGTGCGGGTCGCTGCTGGTCGATATCTCACCGTCCCTGGAAGCCTGGCGCCGACGACTCGATCATTCAGAGCATTCCCTCAGTGTCCTGGAAGCGCATATCGAGCGCGACGAGGTGAACGTGGACGCCACCTTTCAACGCATGCCGGGCGGCGCCCTGGTGGAACTTCATCCGATTACCGAACGGGTTCGCCAACGTGAACTGGCCGAAAGAGCCGATCGTCAACAGTCTCTGGCAATGATGTCCCATCGCCTTGGTCATGAGCTTCGCAATCCACTGGCCGGGGTTCGTGGTGCAGCACAATTGATCGAAACCACCGCGCAAGCACCGGACCTGGTTCGCCATGCCCGCATGATCCAGCGCGAAGTCGATCGCATCACCGGTCTGATCGATCGATTTGCCGGCAAACCGCGACCGCAAAGCGGGCCGGTCAACCTGCACCGCATCCTGGATGAGACCGCTGAACTGGTGCTGGCTGAAAACCACGACGACCTTGACCTGATCCGAGCGTTTGACCCCAGCATCCCGGAATTGAACTCGGACGCCGGTCAGCTGCACCAGTTGTTTCTCAACCTGATGCGTAACAGCCTTCAGGCCGGGGCCACGACTCTTCGACTGACCACGCGCATTGAACATCACTCTCCACTGATTGATGGCCCTGCTCGCCATGCCGTGCGTATCGATGTCGAGGATGACGGCGAAGGCGTACCATCCGAATTGCGTGATCGATTGTTTCTGCCCCTGGTTTCCGGTCGTGACCAGGGCTCGGGTTTCGGCCTGGCTGTCGTGCAGCAGATCGCCCGCAGCCATGGCGGATTGGTCGAGTACGAAGCGCTGCAATCAGGGAGTCGATTCCGGGTTCGATTACCACTGATCCCCTGGCAGGAAACGGGCCATGACTGAGCGCATCTGGGTCATCGACGACGATCCTGCCATTCGCTACGTGCTGGAGGAGTTCCTGCGCAGTCAGAAACTGCCGGTGCGTACCTTTTCCGGCGGCGCCGGCCTCGAGGCGGCACTCGAACACCACAGCCCGGACCTGGTCATCGCCGACATCCGCCTGGATGGAGAAAGCGGACTGGAGCTGATGCAGAATCTGCGCCAATCCCATCCCGACATTCCGGTCATCATCATGACTGCCTACTCCGACGTCGATTCGGCAGTCAAGGCCTTTCAAGGCGGAGCATTCGAATTTCTGGCCAAGCCATTCGACCTGCAGGAAGTCGAACGGCTGGTGCGCAAGGCGCTGAAGTCGACCCGCAACGAAGAGGCGGATTTCGAGCGCAACGCGGGGTTGATCGGATCATCGCCGGCCTTTCAGGACCTGATCCGCATGATCGGTCGACTCTCCGCCAGCGATATCCCGGTTCTGATCACCGGCGAGACCGGCACCGGCAAGGAACTGGTTGCCCGGGCCTTGCACAATCATTCGCCCAGGGCCGGGGGCGCGTTTGTCGCCATCAACACCGCCGCCATCCCCGAGGATCTGCTCGAGTCCGAACTGTTCGGACATGAAAAGGGCGCTTTTACCGGTGCCGGAGAACAGCGCCCCGGGCGCTTCGAACAGGCCCGCGGTGGCACCCTGTTTCTGGATGAAATCGGCGACATGCCGCTACCCCTGCAGTCACGCCTGTTACGCGTGCTGGCCGAGGGTGAATACTATCGCCTCGGCGGCCGCGACCTGGTGCGCACGGATGCCCGCATCATTACCGCCACTCACCGCGACCTTGCCGCACTGGTCCAGGCCGGTCAGTTCAGGGCCGACCTGTATCATCGCCTCAAGGTGATTGCCGTGCATGTGCCTCCCCTGCGTGAGCGACGCGAGGATATCGCCGAGCTGACTCGACACTTTCTGCGTGAAGCCGGCCGCGAGTTCCGCCTGCCACCCAAGCAGGCCGGCCCATCCTTGCTGACACACCTGAAAACCCTGCACTGGCCGGGCAATGTCCGTGAACTCAAGCATCTCTGCCAGTCCCTGGCCGCCCTGGCCCCGGCCCCGGAAATCGGCATCGACGACCTTCCCGCCGAATACCGTGAACCGGGCAGCACTTCCCCCAGCGGGCAATGGACCGAAACCCTGGCCGAGGAATTGCGCCAACGCCTGCAAGGCGAAGACCAGGACCTGCATGAGTCCTTCAAGCAACGCTTTGAATCGGTACTGGCTCAAGCCACGGTCGAAGCCTGCCGCGGCAACCAGTCGGAAGCGGCAAGACGCTTGGGGATCAGTCGCAATACGCTGACGCGCATGTTGAAGGGCGAGGTTTAGTTGGTTTAGTTGGTTTAGTTGGTTTTGTTGGTTTGGTTGGTTTGGTTGGTTAGCTTGGTTTGGTTGGTTTGGCTTTTCAACCAATTAAACCAATTAAACCAATTAAACCAATTAAACCAATCAAACCAATCAAACCAACTAAACAAACCAAACCGAAGTTAACGCAGTTAACGAAGTATAAGAGTGACGGGCCCGTCATTGGTCAGCGTCACTTCCATGTGTGCGCCAAACTCACCCGTCGCGGTGTCGGGCCAGGTGTTGCGGGCCAGGTGGGTGAGTTGTTCGAACAGGGCCTGGCCTTCATCGGGCGGGGCAGCCGGGGTGAAGCTGGGGCGGTTGCCTTTGCGGCAGTCTGCGTATAGGGTGAACTGGGATACGCAGAGTATCTCGCCTCCTGTATCTTTTAGGGAGATGTTC
>PWWM01000070.1 GCA_003561495.1 Gammaproteobacteria bacterium | reverse complement strand
GCATGCGAACTGCCGAAATGGATGGGGCGCATGTCGAGATGTTTCGCGGCATTCGCAATCCGATGGGCGTCAAAGTGGGGCCCGGCATGAGTCCGGAGTGGCTCAAGGGCCTGATTCGCACCCTCAACCCGGATAATGAGCAGGGCCGCCTGGTACTGATTCACCGCATGGGTGCTGGCAAAGTGGCTGATCACTTGCCCGGACTGATCGAGGCGGCCAAGTCCACCGGATCGCCGGTGCTGTGGATCTGCGATCCCATGCACGGCAATACCGAAAAGACCGCCAAGGGCTACAAGACCCGGCGTTTCGACAATATCCAGGCCGAGGTTGAGCAGGCCTTCGAGATTCACGCCGCCTGCGGCTCACGTCTGGGTGGCGTTCATCTGGAGTTGACCGGCGAAAACGTCACCGAGTGCATCGGCGGCGCCCGCGAACTGAACGAGGAAGACCTGGCCACCTGTTACAAGACCACCGTCGATCCTCGTCTGAACTACGAGCAGGCGCTGGAAATGGCGATGCTGGTGGTTCGCAAGCATCGGAGTCTGGCCTGATGGCCAGGCTGGGTAGACGGGAGACGTAATACGGACCACTAGCCTTCCAGTGGAAATTGGCACTCCAGCCCCGGGAAACGCCTGAAATCCCCATCGGCGGTATGGACTTCGGCCTTGTACGCGATGGCCAGTGCGGCGATTTGCGCGTCAGTGACCAGATTCCCGCCAGCGCTACCAGCCGTCTGAAGCAAACGGAGAACATTTTCAGCATGATCGGCTTCCGGCAGCAGTAGACGCGAGACACTTCGGGCTAGCCATGAGTGGATGTGGTCGGCAGCTTCCGATAGCGTCAGAGGTTCGGCGTAGACACGGGCGTTGGTGCTGATCCGCAGGAAGGCGAAAACGACCGGGTGGGTCAGTCCGACGGGTTCGCGGCCGGACAAGCATTGTTCCCACCAGGCCCGGGCGGGTGCATGAAACGGCGAGTCTGAGTCGTAGGCGTAGAGCAGCAGGTTGGCATCCGGAATAATCATGCCCCGGTTTGGTTCCGGTCGGCGACGTCCCGCAATCGTTTCGTAAGCTCTGCATGCGCTTCGGCTTCCAGATCATCGGCCAGCGCATTCAGACGAGCCGGGTCGATCCCCGCGCGCAGACCCATGGGCCGAGCATTGACCTGAAAATCGGGTTCATCCCGATCAGGCCCAACGTCCGCCAATCCCTTGCGCAATGCGCTATTCAATACCTGCTTGAAACTCTGGCCGCGCTCGCGCATGGCCCGTCGAATCAGTTCCTCGACCTGTGAATCAATAGTGACCGTCGTTCGCATGGAAGCATTATGATGCCCGCTGACAATTGCTGTCAAGATGCCCCACGCTGTAGCATCGTTTCCCGTCTCCCGTCTTCCGTCTTCCGTCTACCCCTGCCTCCGGCAACCCCTCCACCGCTGCGTGTTCCTCGAGCATCTCGGCGCGCAAATCGACCATTTCGCATGAAAAATCCATTCCGTCCCATGAACGGAACCATCACTTGCCTAACGGCCGGGTTTGTGGGTTGAGAGAGAAGGTGACAGGAGCTGCGAGAGTCGCTACATTAACGGATTGACTCCGCCAAACCCTGTTCAGGGATGGCATTCGGATAGACGTTGCCGACGACCAATGTTCGGGGGTGGTTGTGACCCAATGTCTCGGCAAAGCCCATGCGGGCGCTTTCGCGCCACTGGTTGGCTGCATGAACTTCTCCAAGATCATCCAGTAGACACGCATACAACTCCAGGGCCTCGGATCGAATCGGGCTGCGGGCATTTTCCAGGTTCGCGAAACGGTCGGCTGTGGAATGCATCAGGGTTCTGGCTTCCTCGGATTGGCCGGTTCTGGCCAGCGCCAAGGCCTTGGCGCTGCGCGCCACGTCGTAATGTGGGTGATGGAGATTGTCGGTTGCCTCCAGATTGCGATGGGCCGCGCCGGCCTGGATCAGAGCTTCCTGGTCTTCGCCCTGCGCAAGCAGAACCATGGCCAGCCAGGACTGGGTATACGCCTGCCGTTGCCTGGAGCCCGCCTGTTCGAGCGAATGGGCGGCATCGCTCAGTATGGCTCGAGCTTCCTCGAGTCGGCCCTGGAGTCTGTAAAGCACTCCGAGACTGGTGCCAATGTTGCCGGCGGTGGCTGATTCCGGACCCAATCTCTGGTCAGCGATGGACTTGGCTTTCATGAGCGATACTTCGGCTGCTTCCAGCTCGCCCTGGCCGACCAGCGCCACTCCGATTCCGAGATGGATATTGGCCATTCTCGGGTGCGTCTCGGAGGCCTGCATCTGCAGCAGCCTGCTGGAGAGTCGGTAGTGTTGCTCGGCCTTGATGAAGTCATTCAGGTGGTAATGGGCTGTCCCCAGGTTGTGATGGGCCGATGCCATGCGCGGATCGTTCTCGCCCACGATCCGGATGCGCTCCCGGACGATGCGTTGACGCAAGGCCAAGGCCTTTTCGTATTCGCCCAACAAGCTGTGCGCGTGGGCTTCGATTCCCAGCAATCGGACGTAGAGGAGGGTGCCGCTTTTGCCGTCGTCTTGCAGGATCTGATGGCCGGTGCGAGCGGCTTGTGCCGCCTGCTGGGATTGACCCAGGTGCGCATACGTGCGCGCCAGTGCATACAGTCCGTCAGCCGCTTCCGGACTGGAAGAACCATACAGCTTGCGCAACCCCTCCAGGCCTTGTTTGGCCAGTGGCAATGCATCACTCGGTTGGCCCAGATCCAGCAGAGCTTCGGCCAGCACCATCTGCAGGCGTGCCTGTAAATCGTCGGAGATCTGGTCGGTTGTCGATACTCGTTGAGCGGCATGATGCAGCAGGTCAACCGCACGCAACTCCACACCTTCACCAGTGCGGGCGGGGTTGGTCTCGCGCAG
>PWWM01000100.1 GCA_003561495.1 Gammaproteobacteria bacterium | reverse complement strand
ATCCTTGCGCCTTGATCCTTTTCCCGAAAACCGTCTCCTCCCAGACCACCGACCTCAGACCTCAGACCTCAGACCTCAGACCTCAGACCACCTTACCGGGGTTGAGGAGATTTTCCGGGTCCAGTGACTTCTTCAGGGCGCGCATCAGGTCGACTTTTAGCGGCTGGCCTGAGGCCAGTTCCTGGCGACGTAGCTGGCCGATGCCGTGTTCGGCGGCGATGGAGCCATTGAAGTGCCGTACCCGGTCGAAGACGATGCGGTTGCAACGACGCTCGAGTGCCCGAAACTCATCGGCTTGCATGTGCTCGGGCTGGCTGAGGTTGAAGTGCAGGTTGCCATCGCCCAGGTGGCCGAAGATGCAGGGGCGAATGCCCGGGACGGCTTCGGCCAGTTCCCGGCTCGCCTGTTCGACGAAGGCCGGAATGCTTGAGACCGGGACCGAGATGTCGTGTTTCAGACTGACGCCGCCGATTCGCTGGGCGGGCGAAATGGATTCGCGCAGTTGCCACAGTTGATCGGCTTTGGCCATGCTGTCGGCGACCACTACATCGCTGGCGATCTTTGCCGACAAGGCATCTTGCAGTACATCCAGCAAACGAGCTTCCAACCAGTCACCGTCCAGGGCGCTGTCGACCTGCACCTGCACATACCAGGGGGGTGGTTGATCGAAGGGATCGCGAGCCGAGTCCAGGTAGTCGAGCACAAATGCCATGGCCAGGCGTGGCATGAACTCACAGGCCGACAGGGTCTCGCCCATGTGCTTTTTCAGTTGCGCCAGCAACGCGAGCCCGGCCTTGAGTGAAGGGGTGGCAACCATCGCGGTCACGGTCTGTGCCGGTCGGGGGGCCAGCGCCAGAGTGGCCGCGCTGATAATGCCCAGCGTGCCCTCCGAACCGATGAACAACTGCTTGATGTCATACCCGCTGTTGTCCTTGCGAAGCGGCGCCAGTTCGGAAAACACCCGGCCATCGGTCAGCACCACTTCCAGGCCCAACACCTGGCTGCGGGTGTTGCCGTAGCGAATGGTCAGGTTGCCGCCGGCATTGGTGGCGATGGTCCCGCCAATGGTGGCGGTGCCTTCGGAGGCCAGGCTGACCGGGTAGAGCATGGCGTGCTCATCGGCGGCCTCGCGCACCGCGGCCAGGGTGCAGCCGGCCTCGGCGACCAGGCTGGCATCATCCGGATTGACCCTGCGAATTCGGTTCAGGCGCTCCAGGCTGATAATGATTTCGGATTCATCGACCGAAGACGAAGCCCCTCCGACCAGGCCGGTGTGACCACCCTGGGTCACCATGGGCAGTCGCTTTTCCCGGCAGAAGGTCACCAGCCTGGCCAGTTGATCCGTGCTGTCGGGCCGGGCCACGGCCATCGGCCGACCATGAAATCGCCCGCGCGGCTCGTGGATATAACGGGCGATGTCATTATCGGGTCCGAGCACACCCTCGCGGCCCAGCAAGTCGGTGAGTTGACGCAGCATGGGCGCTATTGCACCACAGACCGGCTCAACGTTCCGGGAGGGGAATGAATTCGGTTTCGCCAATGACGGAATCGAAACGACCGGCTTTCCAGTCGGCCTTGGCCTGCTCGATGCGTTCTTTTCGGGAAGAAACGAAATTCCACCAGAGATGCCGCGGGCCATCCATGGGCTCGCCGCCGACTAGCATCATCCGCACCGGCTCCAGCGCCTTGACCGCGACTTTGTCGCCGGCACGCAGCACCAGCAACTGCCCGGCTTCGTGGCGCTGGCCGCCGATCTCGACGGCGCCGGAGTAGACATACAACGCCCGTTCTTCCACGTCGGATTCAATGGGCACGCATGCTCCGGCCTGCATCACCAGGTCGGCATAGAGGGTTTCCGTATAGGTTTCGACCGGCGATTGCTGTCCCCACTGGCTTCCGCAGATCAGGGTGGCGCGCCAGTCCTTTTCCTCGATGATCGGCATCACGCCACGGGCATGATGAATGAATGCAGGCTTGGTTTCCTCGTGTTCATGGGGCAGTGCGATCCAGGTCTGGATCCCGGACAGCTCCGGGCCGGCCGGTCTGAGTGCATCGGGGGTGCGTTCGGAGTGAGCGATGCCGCGCCCGGCGGTCATCCAGTTCAGCTCGCCCGGACGGATGGGCTGGACATGGCCCAGGCTGTCGCGATGCAGAATTTCCCCGCTGAACACGTAAGTGATGGTGGCCAGGCCAATGTGTGGATGCGGGCGAACGTCCAGGCCTTCGCCCGGCGCCAGCCGGCTGGGTCCCATCTGGTCAAAAAACACGAACGGCCCGACCATGCGCCGCTGCCGCGACGGCAAGGCCCGACGCACCTCCAGACCACCGATGTCGCTGGTGCGCGGCACGATGGCCAGCTCCACCGCCTGGTTGCCGGCCTCGCGTTCGCCGGCCTGCGGACACTCCATCCAGCTCATGGTCTGCCATCTCCATCACAAAAGACAGACCATAGCCCCACAGCGATGGGCTGGCAAGCACTGTCAACTCGTCCGTATGGGGTAGGCACTCCTTACGCAACACCACTGTGCACCATCGATGCCACCAATCTGGTCCACCGTCGATACCAGTGGCGCCCCAGTCTCAAAGCGTTGAGTCTGCAAGCTCACCGGTCACGTCCGGCCGACACCGACGACCGGCCCACATCGCACGTCGAAGCGCTCGACGATGGTATCCAGGCTGCGTTTGCAGTGCTGGCGGTCGCGTTTTCAGCCGGACTCCGCAGTTGTCTCGCATCCAGGCCATGACATCAGCTTCATTACAGGACGGCCTCCCAGCCCCTTAGCCTCCCTTATTCATGACGCCTTCTACTGCAACGCCCCCAGGCCCCCCATCTGCTGACTTTTGCTCGGTCGCGGGTCCTCACCGTACAGGCGAGTACGCCTCCGGCCCGCTCGGTCGCAAAAGCCAACAGCTACGGGACCTAGAGACCTTTCACGCGCTATTCGCTCTTCCGGCTGGCGCTGCTTGCCCACCAGATCACCAGTATATCGGTCGCCTACCTCAAGAAAAAAGAAACCTCACTCGCTTCCGACAGTGACCGCATCGTCGCCGCGATTGACTTTCTTGTTACAGGAATCTGATCCACGCGACCGCATTCGGCAGGGATCTGAGCAACCAGGGAAGGATGCGGCGTTTGGTGCGGTTCAGGGACTCCGGAGTGATGGTATCGACCAGGGGGGCGGAGGTGTCGCGCCGGCCCACTGGCCGGCGCTGAGAATGACTTACCGACGCATGGCCGGGCTGAACCAACCGATGGCCGCCATGGCCAGAAGCAACAGCATCAGGGACTGCCAGCTCAATGTATCCACGGCCAGAGGAGGTGGCGCGTCAGTTCCGGTGATTTGCATTCCGCCGCCCCAGATATTGCCGAAGCTTTCCAAACCATCCACAGCTACGGAATCAAGCGTATTGCCCTGGCGGTCGAATTGATAGAGCATGTCACTGCTGTTCCGAGCCGCCCAGAAGGTGTCGGTTTCCTGCTCATAGGCCAGACAACACAATGCTCCGCTCGCACTGTCGATCGTGAACTGCTCGAGAACATCTCCGGTCAGACTGAATCGATAAATCTGGTTATCGAAGGCAGTAATGAACAGCTGACCTCCGACTGGATCGTAGACGATTCCAGCACCACCATCAGGAAAGTCTGCCTCGTCAAAGGTGAATAACACCTCCAGGTTTTCAAACTGCAGGTCGGATCTCAAAACATAATTGTCGCCGTCACCACTGGCGCAGCACATCACCATGTAGTTGTACTGCACACCATCTGTCGTTCCATCAAGGATTTCCGAGTATCCACCCGGGCCCGTCCAGGTAAACCCGGTGGGATTGCCGGACAGGTCATACTCACGTCCCTCCACGGCATCGCGGTGATAAAGCAACACGGAGTCCATGATTGCAATGGGATAGCCGAGATTGAAGGTTGTGACTGAATCCTGGAGTTGACCATCGCGCACGATGAACATCGTCTCGGAATCGCCGTCGGTCAGGTAATAGTCCTGCTGCTGCGCGTAAGCGCTGACAGCAAACAAAACTGCGAACAAAGTGATCAGAAGTCGAATCTTCATCATGAGTCTCCCTGTGCGTAGAAAGTAAGTATTAGTCTCCTTCTCAGCCTATCTGCTTAATCCATGGATTTCAAATGGGGACCTTTCCCCTCATTGACCGGTCACCTTCGTTATTCTTAAGCTTGCCGAAGAAATCAAGGCGCCAGTTTGCTCTTCAATGCCCGGGCCATGGGTTTGGGCATCTTCGGCAGGGATCGGAGCAGCCACGGAAGAATGCGGCGTTTGGTGCGGTTCAGGGATTCGGGGATGACCGCGTCGATCAGGTGAGGGCCGGGGTGGGACAGGGCGTATTCGAATGCCTTGCAGAAATCCTCGGCGGTATTTGCGCGCACGGCGTGCACCCCCATGCCCTGGGCCAGGCGGGCAAAGTCCAGCTCGGGGCCGGAGATGTCGAGCTGGGAGCGGGCCTTGTCGCCGCTCCTGTCGGCGCCGACGCGTTCAAGTTCGATGTTGAGCACCGAGTAGGAAGCGTTGCTGAAGATGATGCTGGTGACATCGAGGTTTTCGCGCGCCATGGTCCACAGCGCCTGGATGGTGTACATGGCCGTACCGTCGCCGATCAGGGCGATCACCGGCCGGTCCGGACAGGCAATGGCCGCGCCGACAGCATTGGGCAGTCCCTGGCCAATCGCGCCCCCGGTCAAGGTAATCAAATCATGTTGCGGTGCGCCGGCGGTCATGACCGGCAGCATCAGCCCTGAAGTAATCGCCTCGTCGACGATGATGGCCTCCTCCGGCAGCAGGTGACCGACTGCCTTGCAGACTTTCTCGGCGGTCAGCTTGCCGCGCGGGCGGCCGGGACGGCCGGGGGCCTGCAGTTCGGGTTCGGTCTGGTCCGCATCCAGGGCTTCGGCCAGCTTTTCCAGGCTGGCGCTGGCATTTTGAGAGGGCTTGCTCAGAGTGTGGACCTGACATCCCTCGGGCACCAGCTCGCTGGCCTTTCCGGGATAGGCGAAAAACGACACCGGCGCCTTGGCATCGACCAGCACCAGGTGATCCAGGTCGCTTAGTTGCAGGGTGGCCAGTTCGGCCAGATAGGCCAGGCGCTCGACCGGTGGGCGGCCGGCGCCGCGTTCCAGCCGGGTGGGAAAGACTTCGGTCAATACCTTGACCCCGGCTTTTGCTGCGATCCGGGCCGCGGCCAGCAGGGCCGGTTCGCGCAGGGCTTGTCCGCCCAGAAACAGTGCGGTCTTGCCGCCGGACTGGATGGCCTCGGCAATGGCGGCCACCGTTTCGTCATCGGCCGCTTCAGGTTGCGGTGATGGTGGCGGTGTCGCCGGTTCAGCGCCCTCGCCCCAGGACACATCGGCCGGCAGGATCAGCGTGGCCACTCGTCCGGGCAGCCCACGGGCAGCGGATATGGCCTCGACCGCATCACGGCATAGATCCGCGGTGCTGTTGGAACTGCGCACGAATTCCGGGGAAACATTGCGCGCCACGGTTTCGATATCCGACTGCAGTTGCGCATCCAGCGGCTGATGGTAGGTCGCATGATCGCCGACGATATTGACGATCGGGACCTTGCCCTTGCGCGCATTGTGCAGGTTGGCCAGGCCGTTGCCCAGCCCGCATCCCAAGTGCAAAAGCACCGCGGCTGGCTTGTCGGCCATGCGTGCATAGCCGTCGGCCGCGCCCGTGGCCACGCCCTCGAACAGGCCGAGCACGGCGCGCATGCGCGGCTCGTCATCGAGTGCCGCGACAAAGTGCATTTCACTGGTGCCGGGATTGGTGAAGCAGACCTCGATGCCGGCATCGGCCAGGGTCTTCATCAGGGCTTGGGCGCCGTTGGGCATGAGCTTCTCCTCTTATCTTTGTTCCGGATTCCGGTCCAGGCAATGCGGACCGATGTCGGCGATGCGGGTCACGCCGGTCAAGGCCATGGCCAGGCGCAACTCATCGCGGTAGCCGGCAAGCAGCGCCTGCACTGCGGGTTGCCCTCCGGCGGCCAGCGCCCAGATCCAGGCCCGGCCAATCATCGCGCCGTTGGCGCCCAGGGCCAGGGCGCGGAAGATATCAATGCCGCCGTTGATGCCGCCATCGACCAGCACTTCGATGCGTTGATCCACGGCATCAACAATTTCCGGCAATTTCGCAGCGGTCGAGGCCACGCCATCGAGCTGGCGGCCGCCGTGGTTGGATACGACAATGCCGTCGGCCCCGGCATCGACCGCGCGTTCGGCATCTTCCCGGTCGAGTATGCCCTTGAGCAGCAGTTTGCCTTGCCACTTGTTGCGCAGCCACTCGATGTCGGACCAGGTGACGGTCGGGTCGAACTGTGTATCGATCCACTCGCGGAATGAATCGGGATCACTGGCGGCCGGAACATGCGGGTTCATGGTGCCCAGACTCATCGGACCGCCACGCACGGCCACGTTCCAGACCCAGCCGGGGCGGGCCAACAGCTGGCCGATCTTCAATAGTTTGGCGCGCAAACCGGGCACGGCCATGCCGTTGCGGGTATCGCGATGGCGCGGGCCGGGCATGGGCAGGTCGATGGTGGAAATCAGGGTGCGACAGCCGGCCGCCCAGGCCTGGTCGATAACCGCTTCGACCACGCCCCGGTCGCGGATCATGTAGAGCTGGAACCAGAACGGCTTGTCAGTGGCTTGATTGACTTCATCAAGCCCGCAAAGCCCGACTGTCGACAAGGTGAACGGCACCCCGGCGGCATGGGCCGCACGCACCGCTTGCACTTCTCCGCGTCGCTCGGCCATGCCGGCCAGGCCAACCGGGGCCAGGGCCAGCGGCATGCCGCATTCCTCTCCGACGACGCTGGAAGCGGTATCAATATGATCGACATCGACCAATACACGTTGCCGAAGCGTCACCGCATCCCAGTCGCCGGCATTGGCCGCCATGGTCTGCTCCCGACCCGACCCGCCGTCGTAGTAATCGAACAGAAAACGCGGCAGACGCCGCCGCGCCAGATCGCGGTAATCCTCAATAGTGGCCGGAACTCGTCGAATCATTTCTTGAGGGCCTCCAAACGATTATTCACGTCGCCTGTCTTTTCGGAATAACCAACACAGAAACAATGTGCCGGGTACCGATTGCGGACACGTGAATCCGGTCGTGTCGATAGTTTCATTGTCGACCGTCGGGGACGTAGCCCCGACCTACAAATGTTGCGAGTTCGAACGAAGCGTAGGTCGGGGTTACATCCCCGACGGCCGACGTTGAAAATGTCTCCGCCGCATTGTTCATGTCCAATCCCTAACCTCCCGACTGTATCGATCGCGCCGCGGCACGCGCATTGAGAATACATCCGGGCAGGAAGGTGCCCTCCAGCGAGCGCTTGCCGTTGCAACCACCGCCGCCGAATCCGGCTGCCTCACCCACGCAGTACAGGCCGGGAATGGGTTGGTCCGAACCGTCCAGCACGCGGCTTTGAAGATCAGTGCGCAAACCGCCCAGGCTCTTGCGGGTAATCAGTTGCATGCGAATGGCGATGAACGGACCGGCGCCCTTTTTTTTCAGCGGCGCAGGCTTGCAGGTGCGCAGTCGGTCCGGGCGCCACTGGCGAGCGTGTTCAATCATGCGGATCTGGGCATCGTTGTTCAGTGCGTTCTTGTTATGGAAGTTGGCATCGAAGTCATTGACCGTGGCTTCGAGCACGGTCGGGTCGATATGGTGCGAGCGGGTCAATGCATTCATCTTCGCCGCCAGTCCGGAAAGCGTGTCATCGACCAGGAAATCATCACTTTCGGACTGCATCTGCCTGACCAGGCGATGATTGCCCAGAAGCGTTTCCTTCAGAAAGATTGGAAACTGCTTGTCGCGGATGCGTGGGTTGTGCTCGGACCCGGAGATCGCAAATTCCTTGGCGGCAATGCGCCAATTGAGCAGATGCCATGTCCAGGGTTGTTCCTGTTCGGCTACGCGTTGACACAACCAGTGGGTATCGAAACCGGTGACCAGCGGTTCGGGCCCGATGCGCCGGCCGGTATGGTCCAGCCACAGCGCCGACTTGCAGGGGATGGTCGACAGGCCATGGCCCGGGAAGTGCGGGTAGGGATGGGGAAAGCCAGCGGCATAGTTCCACATCTCCCCGGCATTGACGATGATCCCGCCGAGTTTTTCGGCCGTGAAATGATGGAGCTTGCCGTCGGCATAGGGGTGGGCGCCATTGAGCATGGATTTCGGCAAGGGACGATCCGCCGGCCAGTTCGCGCGGCATTGTTCATGAGATCCGTTGATGCCGCCGGTGGCCAGCACCACCACCGGGGCTTTCAGTTGAATCTCTGCCCCGCTGTCTTCGTCGATGGCCATGGCCCCCGACAGCCTGCCGGTTTCCTGTTCCAGCTCGACCACCCGGTGACGATGCAACAGGGTCAGCCTGCCGCCCTGGCCGGCCTCGCGCATGGCGCCGCCGAGTTGTCGCACCAGCTCCTGCGCGGTGCCCCAGACGATGTGATAGCGCGGCACGGAATTGCCGTCGCCGAAACGGCCACGCTCGACCCAGTTGACCGCCGGCATGAACTTCAGGCCCTCGTCAATCAGCCAGTCATGCACCTCGGCGCGCGAGCGCTCCACGTAGTATTCGGCCCAGGCCAGGGAGTGACGGTCGGCCGGGTCCAGTTGTCCGAAACGCAGCCAGTCCTCGAGCGCTCGTTCGGGCGTGTCGGGAATCTTCATGCGCGCCTGCAAGGGCGTGCCGATCAGCGCCATGCCGCCGAAGGCCCACAAGGCCAGCCCGCCGAAACGCTCCGGCGTGTCCCGATCGACCAGGGTGACCGATTGGCCGTTACGCAGAACCTCCAGCGCGGTGACGATGCCGGCCAGGCCACCGCCGATGATCAGGACATCGGAGGCGATTGGATTTCGGGCAACCGTGGCATTCATGAGCGTGGATGTTGCGGCATTGGCCGAAAGTGTACAACGGCCGGTGCCCTACTCGTCGAGCCCCTGAAAGCGATCCCGGAAAATCTCGTCCGGCCGGGGTATGCCGATCCCGGACATTGGCAGACCGGTCGAGGCATTCTGGGTGCTGTCAACTGCAAGCGTGGCCCCGGCCGGGCCGGTCGATGATGGAGTGAAAGTGACGACCACTTCACAGCTTTCACCGACCGGAATTCCGCCGGAACAATCATCGGCATCGACCTCAAAATCAACGGTTGACAAGGCGAATGCCAAACCGCTGAGATCGGCATCCCCGGTGTTGTGCAGGTTGACTGTCAACGGACTGCTGTCTCCAACCTCGACTTCTCCGAATTCCAGGCTGACCGGGTCAAAGTCCATGGCCACATCGACGATCTCATCGCTTTGTATCTCCACCGCGCCGATGTCACAGACCGCAGTGCCATCATTGTTGCCGTCGACCGGGCGAGACTCGCCCCTTTGGTCGGTGTCCGGGCAGAAAAGATCCAGCGCGGCATCGATCGCCGGGCTGCCGGGTTCGGGCATGTGGGTTGGCGTCGGGCCGCCGTTGTCGGTCAATGGTCCAAGCAATGCAGGTATCGGGTCTGTCGATGTGCCGATCTGGTCACTTGAATGGCTGGAGTAGAACACCAGGCCGGCATCGTTGCCGATCAGGTTCCCGCCCTGGAATACGGTGTCGGTACCCAGGCTGGTCTGCTGAATCTCGTCGGCGGCGACCGAGGCGGTGTTGCCGGCGACAATCGTATTGCGATATCGATAAAGGCTGCCGGATATCGTGGAACTCAGGCCACCCCCGCTGCGGCTGGCCGAATTGCCATGGACGGTACTGTTGATCAGTGTCAGTTGATTGATCCCATTCCCGGTCAGCACATCGGAATCAATGCCGCCTCCGTCAAGAGTGGAGGAGTTGTTGCTGATCGTGGTGTTGATGAGCACACCCAGAGCGGTGCCACCAGACTGGGAGTACTGGGCGATCGCGCCTCCGTAGACTGCTTCATTGTCGGTCAGTGTGCTGTCTCGTACGGTCAGGTCGGCAGTCGTGGCGGCCAGGTTGAAGCTACCGATGCCGCCACCTTCACCACTGGAACTGTTGTTCTCGAATGTACAGCGCTCCACCGTAAGACTGGCCGAACCGGCACTGGTGGCTGCATTGCCAATGGCGCCGCCGATCCTGGCGATACTGGTTGAACTGCCTGACACGGCGTTGTCTCTCATTACGCAATCAGTGATCGTCAAGCTGCCGGCATTGCGTATGCCACCCCCCTGGGCGTTGGTCACCTGGCCATTGGCAATGGTGATGTTGTTGATTGACACGTCCGCACCGTGGCTGATGTTGAATACACGGCTGCTGCCATTGCCGCTGACGGTCAGATCAGCAGCGCCCGGTCCGGAAATGGTGAGATCAACACCGATGGCAATCTGTCCCGAGGTCAGAGTAATGACACTGGCCGGGGGCAGATCGAACACAATGGTGTCTCCGTTTCCGGCATCGGCTACGGCCGAGCGCAACGTGCCATTTCCGCTGTCGCCGTTATCGGTAACGGTCCATGTGGTCTGGGCATGAGCGATCGAACCACTCAGCAGCAGGCCGAGTAGTACGACCATGGGGCCATAAAGGCCTTGGCGGGTGAAATAACGTTGGTTGGCTGGCATGATGGAGATTCGATTTTTCGGACACACTACCATGCTGAACGCGATGAGCTTGACCTTTGTGGTCACCGTGCTGGCGCTGACCGCCTTGTTGGTCGCCGAGTATCGCGCCAGTCGTCTGGGCAAGTGGCTGTCCAAGCCGCTGGCGTCGGCCGGTTTCATTGCCACCGCACTGGTGGCCGGGGCGTTGGACTCGGTCTACGGGCTATGCATTCTGATCGGGCTGGGCCTGTCCATGCTCGGCGATGTGCTGCTGATCGGCCAATCCCGAAAGGCCTTTGTGTCCGGGCTTGTGGCCTTCCTGCTGGGGCATGTGGCCTATGTGGTCGCGTTCTGGGTGCTGGGTTTCGACCCGTGGGCGGCGGTTGTGACGGGATTCGTTCTGCTGCTTTTCTGCCTTTGGCTGGGCCGGCACTACCTGCCCCGGATCGAGACCGGCATGCATCGACCCGTGATCGCCTATGCCGCCGTCATCAGCCTGATGCTGGCGCTGGCGGTTGGCGCGGTGGCTGATTCGGCCCACTGGATCATCCTGGCCGGAGCGGGACTGTTTTATGT
>PWWM01000130.1 GCA_003561495.1 Gammaproteobacteria bacterium | reverse complement strand
CAGCTTGCTGGCCGCTCGGGCATGCAGACCCAGGCGGTTGGTCAATTTGAGATCACGACGAATCATGAATTCATGATGCCCTGGTGTCCACCGAGGCTGGCCATGGCCGCGAGCTCATTGGGCGGCTTGTCGGCATGGTTGATCACCTTGAGCAACATCGGCAGGTTGACCCCGGAAATCACTGGTACGCCACGCGACCCGGCCGCCTTCTGGGCCAGATTGTGAGGGGTGGCGCCTGGCAGATCGGTCAGGACAACCGCACCATCGACATCACTCCCCATGCCGAGCGCCGCGATCAATTCGGTCAGGGCCAGGTCCGGATCGGCGCCGTAACTGATCGAGACAGTGGTCATGGGCGCCAGCTTGCCGAGAATGACCTCGGCCTGGTGCCGCAATGATTCTCCCAGACCGGCGTGCGTGACCAGAATGATGCCGGTCATTTCTCGAGCTCGCGATGACTGACCACGACCGGCTGCCCCTGCAACTTGAGCGCTTCGGCCAATCGCTCGACCAGGTAGACCGAACGATGCTGACCGCCCGTACAACCGATGGCCACGGTCAAGAGGCTGCGCTGATCCTCGAACATGACTGGTGACCAGCGTTGAAGGAACCCCAACAACTCATCATAGAAATCGTTGACACGCTCACTCGCACCCAGGTACTCGCGAACCTCGGGATCCAGCCCGGTACGGGGCTTGAGGTGGGGCTCCCAGTGTGGATTGGGCAGGCAGCGCGCATCGAAGACCAGGTCAACATCACGCGGCACACCGTGCTTGAATGCAAACGATGCCAGAACAATGGACTGGGAACTTTGCTCGTCCGCTTCGCCCACGGTTCGCCAGATCTGCCGCCGCAATTGATGAATATTGCTTTCACTGGTGTTGATGACCCAATCGGCACGTTCCCGGATCGGCGCCATCAGTTCAGCTTCCAGGCTGATCGCGGATTCCAGTCCACCGTCGGTGGACAACGGATGACGCCGTCGCGTCTCGCTGAACCGCCGGATCAGGATCGGCTTGTCGGCTTCCAGGAACAACAACCTCAGCGGCTGGTCGTGACGGTTTTCGTCTAACAGGCTCTTTAGGCTGTCGAGACCATCTGGGCCGGTGCGAGCATCGATACCAATGGCCACCTTGGGGTAACGCTCGGACTGGTCGCTGACTTCCTCGAGCAGATCGGCCAGCAGACCGCCCGGCAGATTGTCGACACAGTAGTAGCTCAGATCCTCCAGGGCGCGCAGGGCGACACTCTTGCCGCTGCCCGACAAGCCGCTGATGATCAGAATGGGTGAACTGGATTCGCTCATTGCCTATTCAGACATCAGTCGGCCGTGACGTTCGGCAAACTCGGCCGCGGCATCGAATCCTTTCATACGCAGCATGAAATCACGCACCGCGGCCTCGGCCATGACCGCCAGGTTGCGACCGGCCATGACCGGCAGGTTAATCTGCGGAATCTCAAGGTCGAGCACCTCGCGCTTGCCGGTATTGCCCCGCAAACGATCGCCGCCCGGCGGCTCGTCATCCGGGGCATGCAGATGAATGATCAGACGCAAAAATTTGGTCGCCTTGACCGCGGCATCGCCGAACATTCTGCGCACGTTGAGAATACCCAGGCCGCGCACCTCCAGGCAATCGCGCAGCACCGGCGGACACGCGCCCTCAATGATATCCGGGGTCAACTGGGTGAACTCGGGCGCATCATCGGCGATCAGGCGATGGGAACGGCTCAGCAACTCCAGGGCCAGTTCACTCTTGCCGGTGCCCGACTCGCCGGTAATCAGCACGCCCAGTGTGAAGATCTCCATGAACACGCCATGCAGCGTGGTGCGACGGGCCAGCCGCCGCGAGACCTGGTATTCGAGAAAGCTGACCAGCTCCCAGCCCGGCCGGGGCGATGTCATCAACGGTGTGCCGGATTCGCGTGCCCACTGCTCCAGGTCATCATCGATCTCGAGATCGCCGGCCACGATGATTGCGGCCGGCTGCAAATCGACAATACGGGCAATCGTCTCCCAGCGAGTCTTGGCTTCGAGTCCGTCCAGCCACTCCAACTCCTCCTCGCCGATCACCTGGATGCGGTTGGGATGGATCAGGTTCAGAAACCCGACCAATGACGGGCGAACCTTGAAGTTGATGGCGCTGATTCTGCGTCGCGAAGCCTGACTCTTGCCGGTGACCCAGCGCAAATCGAGACGATCCGAATAATGCTGGTAAAGCTCGGCCGCCGTGATCTGACTGGTCATTAATCGGAAAACAGCTTGAGCAAGGCTTCGGGCGAACCCGATTGTCGAATCCGATCTCGCTGCTCGGCATCACCCAGTCGCTCGGCCATGTCGGCAAGCAGACGCAGATAGACATCGGAACAGCGATCGGGGACAGCCATGGCGAAAAACAGGTCCACTTTCTGCTGGTCCGGAGCATCGAACTCGATTGGTGTCAACAGTCGGATCAGCGCTGCAGTCACCTCAGCCTGCCCGGCCACACGTCCATGCGGGATGGCCACGCCATGACCCAGGCCGGTCGAACCCAGCCGCTCGCGCTGACACAGGCTTTCGAAAATCTCGCGGGCATCGCCACCCTCAGGCGCCGATGCCAGCAGACTCGATGCCTTTTCGAGCAGGGATTTCTTGCTGGAGACGGACAGATCCAGCACTATGCGATCTGCGTCGAGTACGTCGGCCAGTTGCATGTCGAATCAGATCTCGGGTGGTAATTGACCGACTATCCGCCCTGGGCCGCGCGATGATGATCGGTCACCTTGTCCTTGTGGCGACGAACCTGCCGATCGAGCTTGTCGGTCAACGCGTCAATGGCGGCATACATGTCTTCGTCAGTGGCATCGGCGTGGATGGGATTGGTACGACCGCCCACCGATATCGTCGCCTCGGCAGTGTGTTCCAGTTTTT
>PWWM01000220.1 GCA_003561495.1 Gammaproteobacteria bacterium | reverse complement strand
CGCTGAAGCGGCCGGAGAAGACCGCTTCGAGCGGGTATGGGATGTCATTGAAGGCATTCCGCCGGGCTGTGTGCTCAACTATGGCAAGGTCGCCCGCCTGGCCGGATACCCCGGCAAGGCGCGCATGGTGGGCATGGCCTTGTCCCGGGCGCCGAAAAAGCGCCAGTTGCCCTGGCACCGGGTGGTCAATGCCCAGGGAAAGATCAGCTTCCCTGAAGGCAGCGACAAGGCCAGGGCACAACGCAAACTGCTTGAATCCGAAGGCGTCGAATTCGACGACGATAGCGTGGATCTGGAGCGCTTCAGTCCGGAGCGGGCCATTGACCGCATGCTCTGGGGCCCGTAGTCGGCCCTGTGTGGCCGAGGGTCAAGACATGATGTCCTGGTTCAGAAAGCGGCGACTGGCACGAGCCCGGCCCGATGAGCATGTGTTTGCGCAAGTGGTGGCCGAGTTTCCAGTGCTGGCGCGGTTGAGTCCGGACCAACAGTCATGCCTGCTGGAACGGACCACGGAAATTCTCGCCGACAAGACCTTCCAGGCCGCCGGCGGCATGGCGCTCGAGGACGATGAGACGCTGATCGTGGCCACCATGGCCGCGCTTCCCGTGCTCGAGCTGGGCGTGGACTGGTATCGCGGTTTTCATACCTTCATCATCTACCCCGGCGAGTTCCAGGCTGAATTCGAGGAGGTGGACGAGGATGGTGTGGTCCACCGTGGCCGCGACCTGCGCGCTGGCGAGGCCTGGGCGCATGGGCCGGTGGTGCTGGGTCTCGACGAGGTGCTGGCATCCGGGCGGGGTGAGGGCTACAACGTGGTCGTCCATGAACTGGCCCATCAGATCGACCAGCTCAACGGCGACATGGATGGATTCCCACCCCTGCACCGCGGTATGGATCGGCAACAATGGGTCGATGTGTTCAGTCAGGCCTATCAAAGACTGTGCACCGAACTCGAGCAAGGACTCGAACCGTCTCTGGACCCCTACGCCGCCGAGTCCCCGGCCGAATTCTTCGCGGTTGCCAGCGAATTCTATTTCGACGTCCCCGAATGGCTGGCCGAAAACCACCCCGACCTCCACCATCAGCTGAAACGTTTCTACCACCCAACCAGGTAAACCAACCAAACCAACCAAACCAACCAAACCAACCAAACCAACCAAACCAACAGGGTGTTCCGCTAAGCTACCCCCATGAATGACCACCAATCCTCAAGCGTCGCGTCACTGACCGAACAACTGATCGCCAGGCGCTCGGTCACACCCGAGGATGCCGGTTGCCAGCCATTGATCGCCGCGCGCCTGGAAGCAGTGGGCATGCAGCTTGAGTCCATGGCCGTTGAAGATGTGGTCAACTTGTTGGCCCGGCACGGCCGGGGGCGTCCGCACCTGATGCTGCTGGGGCATACCGATGTGGTGCCACCAGGACAGGAGGCGGAATGGACCAGTCCGCCGTTCGAGCCGACCCGGCGCGACGGTCATCTGTTCGGACGTGGCGCAGCCGACATGAAATCCTCGGTGGCGGCCTTTGTCGTCGCCCTGGAGATGTTTCTCAACCGACATCCTGATCACCCCGGTACGATCTCGTTGCTGCTTACCTCCGATGAGGAAGGGGTGGCCAGGCATGGCGTGCGAGCGGTGGTGCCGATGCTCAATGATCGGGACCTGTTGCCGGATGCCTGCCTGGTTGGGGAACCGTCCAGTCTGGAGCGCCTGGGTGACAACGTGCGAATCGGGCGGCGCGGCAGTATCCAGGCGCGCCTGGTGATTCGGGGCCGCCAGGGACATACCGCTTATGCTGATCCGGCCGACAATCCGGTCCACCGGGCCGGGCCGTTGCTTGCCGCGCTGGGTCAGATGAACTTCGACGATGGCGACGATTACTTTCCCGCCACCCGGCTGCAGATTTCCAATGTCAATGCCGGTACCGGGGCCGACAACGTGACGCCCGGCGAGCTGGAAGTCTGGTTCAACCTGCGCAACAACCCGAATTCCACATCCGAAGTTCTGGAGCAGACTCTGCGCGCGCTGATCGACAAGCATGACCCTGGCCCCTGGACCCTGAACTGGCGCGTTTCCGGTGAGCCTTTCGGCCCGGCCACGGGCCGGCTCCCCGAAGTGGTCAGCGAGGTGTGCCGGGCACAACTGGCGATACGGCCGCGACTGGATACCGGCGGCGGGACTTCCGATGGCCGGTTCCTGGGCCCACTTGGCATCCCCGTGGTCGAACTGGGGCCGGTCAATCGCACCATCCACCAGGTCGATGAGTGTATTGATCTGACTGACCTGGAGCGCTTGCCGAGTCTCTACACCGCGATCATCGAACGCATGCTTTGCGGGGATGGCTGAACCGTGCGCATTCTGCTGATCGTTCTGGTGGTTCTGCTGGTGCTGGTCCAGATCCGTCTGTGGAGTGAAGTGCGCGAGGTCCACACCCTGCGCGCCATGGTCGAAGAACAGAACGACGAGAACCGGCAATTGCGCGAGCGCAACGATGCCCTGGCTGCCGAGGTCGAGGACCTGCGGGCCGGCCTGGAGGCGATTGAGGAGCGTGCCCGCGCCGAACTGGGGCTGATTCGCGATGGCGAGACCTTTTATCTGATCGTCGATCCGGAGCAGATCGAGCGCGATCCGGATGACTGAATTCGCCTGGGGCGGGCCACCGGTCACCGGGCGGCTGCGTCAGCGGCCGGAGGATTTCCGGGTGACCGAATGTCTGGGCCATGTGCCGGATGGCGAAGGCGAGCACCTCTGGCTGTGGATCGAAAAGCGCGAGCGCAATACCACCGATGTGGCCAGCGCGCTGGCCAGGTCGGCCGGGGTTCACCCGCGCCAGGTGTCGTTTGCCGGCCTCAAGGATCGCAATGCGGTGACCGGCCAGTATTTTTCCATCCACCTGCCAGGCCGGGACAATCCAGCCT
>PWWM01000041.1 GCA_003561495.1 Gammaproteobacteria bacterium | reverse complement strand
GGGTCGGTTTCCGGTTTCCGGGAAAGGATCAAGGGTTCAGGGTTCAGGGTTCAGGGTTCAGGGTTCAGGGGTCAGCCTACGGGTCTGGGATCGTTGCGGATTTCGGACTACTGACTACTGACCACCGACCACCGACCTCTGTCTTCCGTCTACCGTCTTCCGTCTTCCGTCTTCCGCCTACCGAAAACCTTCCTCCAACAAAAACCGATCGGCGAAGATTGTGTCGTCAAGTTCGAGCGCGCCGGGCAGGACGACCAGGTGCTGGGGCAGGTCGTTGCTGCTGACCGTCTGGTTCTGATCGACGTCGATGAACAGCGAGGCGTAGACATCGTAGGGGCCTTGGGCGGCATCGGTCGGGATGTCGAAGCTGCGTGAGACAGTTGAATGACCCGGGGGGAGGCTGATCGGCTGGTCGTTGGGTGGATCGTCGATGAAGGGTCCGGGGGGCTGGCGCAGACTGGCGCCGATCAGGACATACTCGTGGGTTTCGGCGGCCAGGTTGCGGACATCGAGTTCCAGGGTGAGGGTCTCGCCCGGGCCGACCTGGTCCGGAAAGACCCGGACCTCATCGATGACCAGCACCTGCGAGATGAAAGCATTGCGCAGGTTGGTCCCATCGCCGTGGGCGTTGTAGTAGTGGTTCAACTGCCATTTCCAGTTCCTAGGCGGTGTTTCCTGGGTCCAGTAGTGATTGCCCCACTGGCTCATGCCGCGGCCGTGACCGAAGCACGCCTGTCCCGCACCGGGTGGGTCATCCAGGCACGGCCATCCGGTCGATGGCGACCCGGCCTGACCGTCATTGCAAGCGCAGGTACCGGCCTTGACGTCGCAGTCCTGGTTGGTACAGCTTGATGCACCCACCAGGTTGTTGTTCTGAGCCGAGTACTCGGAGCGAAAGACATCGCCGGCGAGAGTCAGCATCAGACCCGCCGTGGCCGCCACGGCCTGGTTGGTGGAAGCCACCGTGCCCGGCGCGTTGACCTGGCAACAGGCCGAGGAACACAAGTCATAGGCGCCGTGGGCCGGTGGGTTGAACACATGCCAGGCCCCATAGCTGCGATAGGCCACGGCACCGGCCGCCAGCGCATCGTGGCCCCAGGAAGCAATCCATTCCTTGGGCAGGCCACGGCGGGTGTATTCCTCCAGGCTGAACTTGCAGGCATGCGGACACGAACCGGTGCAGCAGGGTTCAGTGCACCCGGCATCGGCAAACCCCACCGTGATGGTAGCCGGCGGCTGACTGCCCGGCTCACCGCGAGGCGCAATCGATTGGCGCAGGCCCGGATCAGCTTCGGGCCAGACCGGGTCATGTCCGAGCTGGCGATGAACGGGTTGCTCCCGGGAGGGACCACCCAGTTGCACCTGCACCTGCACACCACCGGAAGCCGCCAGGACGTCACGATAAGTCCAGGCCGGGTATCCTCGTGCGGTCACTTCGATCTGCAAGACTTCGGGCAGGTCATCGACCACCGGCAAGGCCGCCACGTCCATTTCGAAATAACCGTCCGGTCCACTGACGGCTTGCGCGCCGTCATGCGCCACGGTGATCCGGGCATCGGCGACGGGTTCGAGACGATGGTGATCAGACACCCAGCCGCTGATCCGCAAGCGGTCCGGCTCCGGAGCCACTGGAATCGCCACGGGTTCGACCGGGTCCAGCATCAGGGTCCAGCCACGATTATCAGGCGCAGGGCGCAACACGGTATGCAAGGTCTGATAGCCCGGGGCCTCGACGCGCATCACCGCCGGCTGATCGATCTCCAGCAACAGGGGGCCATCGACATCAAAGGAATGAACCGACTCTCCCACCAGCAAGGTATCGACCAGCGCGGCCACCGGCGCCACCACCTCGTCGACCCCACGCATGCTGACCACCCCACTCACCCCCTTACCGGTGCGCGCGTCACGAAGCTGCAAGTTGGCCGGCTCGACTGCGGTCAGCAGAGATGAAAACTGCAACGTGATGATTAACAGAATGAGTCGCATTGTAGGGGATTGTACGGTCTTTCCGATTCATTCGGACTCAGACCGTCGGGCACGTAGGCCCGACCTACAACTGCCCTTAATCCTTTCACCTTTTACCTTTCACCTTTTCCTTCAAAACATCCCCGTCTCCAACCGCGCCGCTTCGCTCATCATCGATTGATTCCACGGCGGATCAAACGTCAGGGCCACATTGACCTGGTCGATGGTCGGGATCAGCTTGACACGGTCGCGCACATCGGCC
Organism: Gammaproteobacteria bacterium; assembly: GCA_003561495.1. Classification (GTDB taxonomy): domain Bacteria; phylum Pseudomonadota; class Gammaproteobacteria; order Xanthomonadales; family Wenzhouxiangellaceae; genus Wenzhouxiangella. The sequence goes on along the minus strand of PWWM01000041.1, from coordinate 9,100 downwards.
ACCAGTACCTCCCCCATGCCGCAGCCGGGCGCGGTCAGGGTCATGGCAATGTCGACATTGCGCTGACCATCCTCGCCTCGGCTGAGCTTGCACTCGTAGACCAGGCCCAGTTCGACGATATTGATGGGAATCTCGGGATCGTAGACGGTCTTGAGCTGGGCCCAGATCAGGTCCTCGACATCCTGGTCGGTGGCATCCTCCGGCAGGTCCGGCCGGGGTGGGGGCTCGCGACCGATCGCGTCGGCATCATCACCGGCCAGTCGAAACAACCGTCCGTCCACATACACGGTGAAGCTGCCGCCCAGCGACTGGGTGATGTAGCCCACCGCGCCAGCCGGCAACTCCACCTCGGCCCCTTCGGGCACCATGATGGCGTTGCAATCGCGTTCGAACTTGACCGGTGTATAGCTGTTGCTGAACATCGTCGCGGGAAAACAGGATTGAATTGGTCCTTGATTATATCGGGATGGAAGGGGGGTGTTCAATTCTCGGTCATGGCGGGACGGTTTCCGGTTTCCGGGAAAGGCTCAAGGCTCAAGGTTCAAGGCGCAAGGGGGCAGGGGGCAGGGGTCAGTCTACGGGTTCGGTGCTGATTTCGGACTACCGACTACCGACTACCGACTACCGACTACCGACTACCGACTACCGACTTCCGACCTCCGACCTCCGTCTCCCTATTCTTCACTCAACCCCAGCGCCCGCTCGGCGGCCTGGCGGGTCAGTGGGTGGTAGCCGGGGCGGGCACGTTCGTAGACTTCGACGGCCCAGTCACGGCCCCAGTCGCTCTCAGCCAGGCTGGCGTAAAGCGGGCGGGTGAACTTGTTGCGGCCGACTTCGAGCAGGAATTGCTCAAGGCGCTCGATGCCCGGTTCGTACTCAGCCTCAATGGCGCGCATCAACCACAGGAACAGGATCTCGTAGTTCTGCTGCTCGACCAGGGCGAACTCATTGTCCATGGCCATCATGGTCTCGGCATCCAGTTTGTTTTCCAGTCCGATCAGGAAATGCCGCCACTGGTGAACCGACCAGTCCTCGACCGGCAGCTCATCCAGTTCAATGTCGCCGGCCAGCCAGCGTTCGCCCCAGTCATCGACCTGTTCGAAGGCATCCGATTCCGGGGCAATGGCAAATTCGGGCATGCCGGGCTCATAGAGCCACTCATCGATCTCGTCCATGCTGACCCGGCCGGGATGGGCCTCGACCAGGTGTTCGCGGGCGTAATCGCGAAAGTCCTCGCTGGTGATGGACTCAAAGGCAAAGTGATCGAAGTACTCGCGCAGGAAAGCATCGAAGGTCTCGCGCCCGAAGCGGTCCTCCAGCCAGTCCAGGAAAAACCGGCCCATGTCGTAGGGCACGCGCATGAAGGCCTGCTCGGGGTCGCGATCGGACAGGTCACGCACCAGTTGCCGGTCGCGCGGGTCGGCCTGGGCCAGGGTGTCCTGCAGGCCATCCCAGGCCAGCTTGGCCAGTTGGTCGCGGATCTCGGCGCCATAAAGGGCCTCCATGATGCGCGCCTCGAAATAGACGGTAAACCCCTCGTTCAGCCACAGATCGCGCCAGGCGGCATTGGTCACCAGGTTGCCCGACCACGAATGGGCCAACTCGTGGGCCACCAGCGCCAGCAAGCTGCCATCGCCGGCAATGATGGTGGGGGTGACGTAACTCAGGCGCGGGTTTTCCATGCCGCCGAAGGGGAAGCTGGGCGGCAGGACCAGCAGATCGTAGCGACCCCAGCGGTAGGGGCCGTAGAGGTTCTCGCCGATATCGATCATTTCTTCCAGAACATCGAACTCTTCGGCCGCCGGGCCAATCCATTGCGGTTCGGCATACACGCCCGAACGCGGCCCGATCTCGGCAAATTCCAGGTCTCCAATGGCGATCGCCATCAGGTAGGAGGGGATGGGCTCAGGCATGTGAAAGTGGTATTCGCCGGTGGCATTAAGTTCAAACAGATTGCCGTCTGCGCCCATGACCACCATCAGATCGCGCGGGCCACGCACGGTGGCGTCAAAGGTGTAGCGCACCGCCGGCGTGTCCTGCAGCGGCACCCAGGTGCGGGCATAGTGCGGCTGCGACTGCGAGAACATGAACGGGCGACCCGAGGAGGTCTGCTCGGCATCCAGCCACTGCAACCCGAAGGCTTCGGGACGGCTGGAGTAATCGATGCGCACCTGGCTGATGCCTTGCGGCAGCACGATCACCAGCGGGCGTCCGAGGTGACCATGGTCCTTGCCCAGGTGCCAGGAGACCGGCAGGAAGTCACCGTCGGGATCGATGGCGTTGACATCATGGATGTCCAGATCGCGGGTATCGAGCACCAGGCGCTGAAAACCGGGTTCGGGCCGTTCCAGGTCGAGGACCACATGACCGGACAGCGTTCTGCGGCTCATGTCGGCATCCAGGTCCAGGGTCATGTGACTGATCTGGACCTTCTCGTACTCGGCGAAACTGTGCGGGTCGGTGCCGACCTCGACCTTCATGTCGGGCGCGGGCTTGAGCGGTTGCGGGGCTTCATCGGTCTGACAGGCAGCCAGCAGCAGGATGGTCGCGAACACGGTGATTGACTTGACGAACAGAACTTTCATGATTGCAGGGATGTCATCTGGTAGGCTCAACATCGTCGCATATTTCAAGGAGCGCCTGCACGATGATCCCGCGTACGTTTGTCATGCTTTTTCTTGCCTCACTGTTGGCCATGGCCTCGCATGCCCATGCCGATGACTGGCTGGTCGATGCCGATGAAGACACCCGGGCCGAGCGCCTGAGCAGCTACCTGGGCGGGTTCAGCTCGGCCATGTGGGAAGTCGGCTACCGTTACGAGCACATGCTCCAGGCCATCGAGGACGACAACTTCGAACTGGCCACCTATCACTGGGACAAGATCGGCGGCGCCATTCGTGGTGGTTACATGAAACGTCCCGGTCGCCAGGCCAACTCGGATGCACTGTTTCTGGATGCAATCTGGCCGATCTACCTGGAGACCCTGAAAGCCGGCGATGGCGACACCATCCGCTCACAACTTCCCCAGGCCCGCGATGCCTGCATGGCATGCCACGTGGCCGAGGATGTGGAGTTCATGAACAACCAGCCGATGTTTACCCGCACGTTACCGGGTGAAGGGGACGCGAACGCCTCTGAATAGTTTTCCTGGGAAAACCCGGAAATTCACCACAGAGGTATCTGTCCCGGTTTGGGGCTCGCTCTCGCGGTGCAAACAGGAGCGAAATGACGTGTCGGGGAAAGTGCGCAATGTCGATTTTAGTCACGTGAACCCGGCCATGTCGATGGATTCATTCTCGACCGTCGGGGACGTAGCCCCGACCTACAATCATGACTGGACGCTCGCGATTGCCACACTTGTAGGTCGGGGTTACATCCCCGACGGACACCGTCGAATCCTTCTCCGTCGCATCGTTCGCGTGCCCTAACTCCGATAGAAACCCCCATGAATCCTTTATCGGTTCAGAAAAAAGCCCTTCAGAAAAAACAACCACTTGGAAATCTGTTTGGTGAGAGGCTTAGAGCGCGTCGTCGCCCTCCTCGCCGGTGCGGATGCGGACGGCCCGCTCAACACTGGTGACGAAGATCTTGCCGTCGCCGATACGACCCGAAGCCGCCGTTTCCATGATGGTTTCGACCACCCGCTCGGCATCGGAATCGGGCACGGCGATTTCGAGCTTGAGCTTGGGCAGAAAGTCGACCACGTATTCCGCACCCCGATAGAGCTCGGTGTGGCCCTTCTGGCGACCGAACCCCTTGACCTCGGTCACCGTCATGCCGGTCACCCCGGCCTCACCCAGGGCATCGCGAACGTCGTCGAGTTTGAACGGTTTGATAATGGCGGTAATCAGTTTCATTTGAACAGCCCGAAGATTTCTCAACAGAGAGATTATCGCAAATCACCACGACGCTACGTGCATAATTCCTAAGAGCTTCCAGGAGATCCGTTCCATGCGCCCAGACTTCCAGACACTTGATGACATCACCCGCCGGCTGGCCGAGGCCGTTCCGGCCGAGCTGAAAACCGCCCGCGCCGAACTCGAGGCCCAGTTCCGCGCCATTCTCGAGGCGACCTTCAATCGCATGGACCTGGTCACCCGGGAAGAATTTGAAATCCAGAAAAAGGTCCTGGCCCGGACCCGCGAAAAACTCGAAGCCCTTGAAGCACAACTGGATTCCGGCGAAGCCGAAGATACCCGGCGCTGAAGATTCTCTGAACAAGCTCCGGAATTCACCACGGAGGCACAGAGGGCACAGAGAAAAGATCTTTACCTTTTGTCTTTCTCTGTGCCCTCTGTGTCTCTGTGGTCTGCTCTTCCTGCTCCTATCGCTACAACGGAATTGGATAAGAACTCGGGCACAATTGTAGAAATCTTCCTGACTAAACCCCGGTCCGGGTGGTCCGCCCTGCCAGCCAGACGGCGAGAAAGATGATCAGCCCGCCGAGCAGCAGCCGGGGCCAGTCCACATCACGGCTCCAGAAGATGAAATTGACCAGGATGCCGGCCGGGATCAGCATGTTGTTCATGACCGCAAGCTGACCGGTATTGACCCGCTTGGCGCCCAGGTTCCAACCCAGGTAGCCCAAGCCCGATGCCCCCAGCCCCAACCACAGCAGAATGCCCCATTGCAGGCCGGTCCGGGGCATGCTCGAGAAGTCGGCGAACAACAACATGGCCAGTCCGCTGACGATCACCGCCCCGGCAAAGAAGAATCCGAAGGCCTGGACCTGGTCAACGGTCCGGCCCAGCTCCAGACGCTTGTAGGCCACCTGCCCGGCGGCAAAGCACAGGTTGGCGCCCTGGATCAGCAGGAAACCGGCCAGGACCTCGCTTCCGATCTCACCGAAACGGATCACTCCTGCTCCGGCAACGGCCAGGGCAGCCGCCAGCCACCACATCCAGGGCAAGTGTCGGCGCCCGATCAGCACCTCGTCGATCAGGGTCACGTACAGCGGCGTGAAGATGGTAAACAGCAACAGCTCCGGCACGCTCAACCAGGCATAGGCATGAAACAACAGCAGATACATCAGACCGATCTGTACCGCACCGATGGCCATCAGGGCCAGCAGTCGCTCCAGCGGCAGCCGTGTCCGAAACAAGAGTGGCAGAAACATCAACAGGGCCAGCGCCACCCGGATAAAAACCGAGACGTAATCGTCGACCTGACCGGACAGGTAAACGCCGATCAGGGAAAAACTGAACGCCCAGCCGAGCGTGACCAGCCAGAGCAATGTCAATGGAGAATCCATCCATGTTGTTGAAAGCTGGGGTAGGATAAGCTCTGAGGCTCCAAACATGCCAGGGGAGAGCATGAGTATCCAGGCCCGTTTCTGGACCGTCATTGCCACTTTCTTGCTTGCCCTTCCTGGCATGGCCAATGCCCATGGCGAGCGCATCGTGGCGGCCGGAGACCACGACTTCCCCCCTTACGAATTCATTGACCGGGACGGCAATCCGGCCGGCCTGAATGTCGACCTGCTCTCGGCGATCGGCCAGGAAGCAGGCTTCGAAGTCGAGTTTCGACTCGGCCCCTGGGAGGTCGGCCGCGAAGCCATCATCAGTGGCGAAATCGATGTACTGCCAATGTATATCGCCGATTTCCGTGAACCGGAGATCGCCTTCGCCACCCCGCACGTCATCATCTACCACGAGATCTTCATTCGGCAAAGCACACCGGCGTTGCGAGAGTTCGCCGACCTTGAGGGCAGGAGCGTGATTGTTCAGAAAGATGCCTGGGTGCATGAATCACTGGTCGATATGGGACTGAATGTCAACCTGGTGCTTGTCGAATCCGAGCGCGAAGCGCTGCAGTTGCTCTCAGAGAGTCTTTACGATGCAGCACTGGTCAGCGAAGTCGTCGGCCGACGCATACTTCGTGAGCACGAACTTGACATGCTGACTACCAGTGGCCCACCCCTGTTCCCAGTCGAGTATGCGCTGGCCGTGCGCAGCGACAACACCGAATTGCTTGCCAGGCTCAACGAAGGCCTGGAATCGATCAAGGCCAGTGGTCAGTTCAATCGCATCCATGAGCGCTGGCTGGGACGCACCTCCGAATTGGCGCCGGCGCCAGCGCATCGATCGATCTGGCCTTTCATGATTGCGGCCCTGATGATGATTGTGCTGCTGTTCTGGTGGTTGCGCAGACGCGATGCCCATCGCTCCGGAGCGACCCGCATGGAACATGATTTCCTGCATGATGCCATGACCGGACTGCCCAACCGATTGGGTCTGGAAAAGCGACTGGCCGAGCAACTCGAACCCGACCGCGGGAGCTCGGACTGTTGTGCCCTGATCCACCTGGACATCGACCAGTTCAAGCTGGTCAACGAATCGGCCGACTACCAGAGCGGCGATGAATTGATCAACGAAATTTCCGAATTACTGAAGACCCGTTTCGGCAGTGAGGGTTTTCTGGCCCGACCCGGTAGCGACGAGTTCTGCCTGCTGTTAGACAGTAGCGATGAGATGCGGGCCGCTGAGCAAGCGGAATCGGTACGCCGGGCCCTGGAACAACATGAATTCCGCATCGATGGCGAGATCGTGAGCCTGACCGCCAGTGTCGGCGTGGCGGTCATCGACGATCACATCGCCTCGATCGGCGAAATGCTCAAGCGGGCCGAAGCGGCCTGTCATGCCGCCAAGGAAGCCGGACGCAACCGCGTCCACCTCTACCACCCCGATGACGAGGCCGTGGCCCAGCGACATGGTCAGATGCGCTGGGTGCGCGAAGTCGTCCTGGCCCTCAAGGAAGATCGCCTGGAGTTGCACTTCCAGCGTATCGAACCGGCCAGGCCCGATCCGGAGGCCGGACTGATCATCGAGATCCTGTTGCGCATGCGCATGAACGATGGCCAGGTGGTCGCGGCCGGGGAGTTCGTGCCGGCGGCCGAAAAGTACTTCATTGCCCACCGGGTCGATCGCTGGGTGCTGCGCAGCACATTGAACTGGCTGGAGCAACACCGCAAGGGCATCTCCGGACTGGAGCGGGTCTTCATCAATATCTCGGCGCGCAGCCTGGGCGATGACCGTTTCCTGCCCTTCGTCCTGGAACAGTTCGAGCACCACGATGTGCCGCCGGATCTGATCGGATTCGAACTGACCGAAACGGCCATGATGACGCACCTTCAAACCGGCCTGCGAACCATCGGGCGGCTGCAGCGCATGGGCTGCCAGTTCGCCCTGGATGACTTCGGGGTGGGCACTTCCTCCATGGCTTACCTCAAACAACTGCCAGTCGATGTGCTCAAGATCGACGGCAGCTTTTCGCGCGGCGCCATGTCCAACCAGCGCGAGCGCACCCTGCTGACCGAAATCAACGGCCTGGGCCACGTGCTTGGCAAGATCACGGTGGCCGAACACGTCGAAACCGAAGACATCCGCAAGCTGATGGCCGAAATCGGTATCGACCGCGTCCAGGGCTGGGCGATTGGCCGACCCGAACCGCTGGATGAGTTGCTGCTTGGCTGAATTGATCTAGTCCCGACGGCCGACTGGCACAAATCACTTTCCCGTTCCGAATGATCGTTTGAGAGTGCGTAATCCGGCAGCCTGCCTGGACCGGAACGACCGCATGCCGACGACGGAGAGAAAGTGATGCGTACCGCTACAGTGTTTGCGTTTCTGGTTTTGACCCTGGCCGTGAGCTTTTCCCACGCCCAATCCACGAGTTTTTCCTATCAGGGACAACTCAGGCTGGCCGAACAGCCACACACCGGGTTGGTCGACCTGGAATTTCAACTTTATGACGCCGCCGAGAATGGCGAGGCCATCGGATCGGAGATTGTCCATCTCGACGTCCCGGTCTCCGATGGCCTGTTCATGGTGGATCTCGACTTCGGGCCGGAGGCATTTTCGAATGAGGCTCGGTACCTGGAAGTCCGGGTGGGCGAGCAGATACTTTCACCACGACAGCAGATTCGACCCGCGCCGATGGCCCTGTTTGCACTCTCCGGTAATGAGGGACCACAAGGACCGGCAGGACCGCAGGGTGAGCCCGGACCACAGGGGGATCCGGGAGATCAGGGGCTACAGGGACCACCGGGGGACACCGGACCGCAGGGACCTCCCGGGGACACCGGACCGCAAGGACCACCGGGACCTCAGGGAGAACAGGGACCTCAGGGAGAACAGGGACCTCAGGGAGAACAGGGACCCCCCGGAATCATTGAAGCAGGCAGTGTCGGTTTTTCGGAGCTGGTCAGTCCGTATCAGGCTGGAAGGATAGCGCTGGAAGAATTGACCACCACCGGCCCTTCCTTCCTCGACGAGGTCTTGCCGATCTTTACCCAGGAAGGTATCGACTTCACCCCGGAATTCAGCGCCATTCCCATCCTGACGACCGGCTTGCAGATCAGTGATCCTGCCAATCTTGGCTCGGCCTCGGTCAGCGTGCTCCACACGACGACCAGCGATGGACTACTTCAGATCGGCCTGCCGCGGGTTCATCAGCAAACGGGAATCGTGGTTCAATCCGACAGTTTTGCCCTGGCCGACGGCCATCCCGCGTTGGCCGGAGTTGCCGGCGGCAACGTTGTTTTCGCACGCGCAGAGGATGCCGCCGGAATGACCTGGGGCAATGTTCAAACCGTGGCAAGCACTTCGACGGTCTCTCATCTGGTCATGAACGAAATCAACGGACATCCAGCCATTGCTTGGGCATCGGGCTCGGGAGGTAGCCCGGGGCTGTTCTACGTTCGGGCCACTGACCCTCAAGGGACAAGCTGGGGCAGCGTCCAGACCCTGTTATCCGAACCGGCCCGGCACGTAAGCCTGCAAGAAGTCAATGGGCGACCCGCCGTGGCCTATGAAACCAACCTGTTCACTCTAGGTGACTTCTCCGGAGAATACCTCTATCTGACCATGTATATCGTCGCCCAGGACTCGACCGGAACCAGTTGGGAATCTCCGGTTGAAATCGAGAGACTTGAAGAATTCTCGAATTTCCCACCCTGGCGAATGTTGCCGCGGCTGATGATCGCCGATACCTTGCCCGCCATCGTTTCGGTGCGCGGCTTTCCCGAAGATCCTTTTCCCACCCTTGTATTCAGGCGTGCCACCAACGCTTTCGGCACTTCATGGGACACCCGCCGTACGAT
>PWWM01000097.1 GCA_003561495.1 Gammaproteobacteria bacterium | reverse complement strand
GCGGGTCTATTCCCATCCCCAGTCACTGGCCCAGTGCAAGCACTGGCTGGCGGCCAACCTGCCTCGGACCGAGACCGTGCCGGTGTCCAGTAATGCCGAGGCGGCCAGACGGGTCCGGCATGCTCCGGATGCGGCGGCCATCGCCGGCCGGCATGCCGCCGAAGTCTATGGTCTGCCGGTACTGTTTGCCAACATCGAAGACCATGTCGACAACACTACCCGATTCCTGGTGCTGGGCCCCGAGCTGCTGCCACCATCGGGAGATGACAAGACCACCTTGCTGGTGGCCGGGCGAGACGGACCGGGCGGCCTGTTCCGACTGCTCGAGCCGCTGGCCCGCCACCAGGTCAACATGAATCGCATCGAGTCCCGGCCCAGTCGTCAGGGACGCTGGGACTACGTGTTTTTCATCGATGTCGACGGCCATGTCGAGGATGGTGGGCTGAAAGCCGCCATGGCCGACCTGGACGGTGAGGCGCGCCTGGTCAAAGTGCTCGGATCCTATCCCAAGGCAGTGCTGGGACGCCTGCCCGAAAGCGAAGCCTCCCATTCACCGATCACCTGAAGCGACGATATTCCATGAAGCATTACGATTACAGCGAACTGGCCGTGCCCGGTGTCCGTGAGCTCATGCCTTATACCCCGGGCAAGCCGATTTCCGAGCTCGAGCGCGAATACGGGGTCAGTGATTCGATCAAGCTGGCCTCCAACGAGAACCCGCTCGGCGCCAGTCCGAAGGCGCTGGCGGCAATCGCCGGGGAACTGGATGATCTGTGGTTGTACCCGGATGCCAACGGTTTCGAACTCAAGCAGGCACTGGCGGGCAGGCACGATGTCGATCCGGCCTGCATCACACTGGGCAATGGCTCCAATGACGTGCTGGTGTTTCTGGCCCAGGTGTTTCTCCAGCCTGGTCTTGAGGCAGTGTTTTCGGAATATTGTTTCGCTGTCTACCCGATCGCCACCCAGATGGTTGGGGCCACCGCCCGGGTCGCTCCTGCCTTGCCACGGGACCATGCCATGCCGCTTGGGCATGATCTCAGGGCCTTGTATGAAATGGTCAGCCCCGAGACTCGCCTAGTGTTCGTCGCCAACCCGAACAATCCCACCGGCACCTGGCTGGATGGTCAGCGTCTGAAGGACTTTGTCGGCTCGCTGCCGCCGCATGTCATCTGCGTGGTCGATGAAGCCTACTCGGAATATGCTGACGGTGATCGCCGCGGCGATGCCTCGACCTGGCTGGACGAGTTCCCCAACCTGGTCGTGACCCGGACCTTTTCAAAGGCCTATGGCCTGGCCGGATTGCGCATTGGCTATGCGTTGTCCAATCCGGGCATTGCCGATCTGCTCAACCGCGTGCGCCCGGCCTTTAACGTCAATTCACTGGCCCTGACCGCCGCTCGCGCCGCCCTGGATGACCATGAGTTCATTACCCGCAGCCGAACGGTCAATGCCGAAGGTCTCGAGGTCCTGCGCTCGGGCTTGGAAGCCATGGGCGTCGGGGTGATTCCTTCGGCGGCCAATTTCGTGCTGGCCGAATTCGGAGTCAGTGGCGGCGTACTCAATGAGAAGCTCTTGCGCCAGGGGGTGATTGTTCGCCCGGTCGGCAACTACGGGCTTGACAATTATCTGCGGATCACCGTTGGAACCGCGGCCCAGAACGAGCGAGTGCTGGCCGCGCTCAGGCAGGTTCTTGAGTCGTGAAACTGCGGGTAGAACCAGCCGGTGGGCCCTTGCAGGGTACTTATGTTCCCCCGGGTGACAAGTCCATTTCACACCGACTGGCGATTCTGGGGGGTCTGGCGCGTGGCCGCAGTCGGATCACCGGGTTTCTCGAAAGCGCGGACACACGGGCCACGCTCAATGCAATGGGCGTGCTCGGCGCCGGGATTGGGGAGCATGAAGACGAGATTGTCATCAATCCGCAACGTCTGAAAGTGCCGCCGCAGCCGCTGGACCTGGGCAATTCGGGCACCGGCATGCGCCTGTTGTGTGGCGCTCTGGCCGGTCGCGAAGAATTGTTCGGTTCGACGCTGCAGCTGATTGGTGATCACTCGCTGTCGAGCCGCCCCATGGCGCGCATCATCAAACCATTGTCGAGCATGGGCGCCCGGATCGAATCCGACCAGGGGCATGCGCCACTCAAGCTCGTGCCGGGGCCGCTCAAGAGCATTCGTTACCAGTTGCCGGTCGCCAGTGCCCAGGTCAAGTCCGCCATTCTGCTGGCCGGACTGGCCGCCAAAGGCAACACCGTGGTCATCGAACCCGGGCCGAGTCGTGACCATACCGAACGTCTGCTGCCGGCTTTCGGTGTCCAGCTTCATGACGGCCAGCCGGGAATCGGTATCTCGGGGGGACAGGCGTTGCAAGGTGGTGATTTTCATGTCCCCGGCGATCTCAGCGCCGCGGCCTTTGTGGTCGCCGCGGGTTTGCTGGTGCCCGGTTCGGATATCCGCATCGACAATGTCGGACTCAATCCAACCCGCGATGGCGTCATCCGAATTCTGCAGGCCATGGGTGGCCAACTGGATATAGCCCTGGGTGAAGATCTCGGCGGCGAGCCGGTTGGACGTCTGAGTGTCCGGGATAGCGAACTGGCCGGCATTGATGTGCCCATGGAGTGGGTGCCACTGTCGATCGACGAATTCCCCGTGATCATGGCGCTGGCCGCAGTCGCCAGTCACCAGACCCGAATCCACGGTGCCGCCGAATTGCGGGTCAAGGAGTCTGATCGTCTGGCGGTGATGTGCGCGCAATTGTCCAGGCTGGGAGTGAATCTCGAGGAAAGCGCCGATGGCGCCCTGATCCGTGGTGGACGCATTTTGGGCGGGCAGGTCGACAGTGGCGGCGATCATCGCATTGCCATGAGTCTGGCTGTGCTCGGGCTGGTCGCCGAGGCGCCGGTGGTCATCGACAATGCCGAATGGATTCGCACCAGTTATCCGGGTTTCGTGGACG
>PWWM01000257.1 GCA_003561495.1 Gammaproteobacteria bacterium | reverse complement strand
GCCAACAACTTCTTCGGCAATTTCGCCTTCGACCCGATCAACCCGATCGGCCTGAACGGGCGATTCGTTTACCTGCGATCCGAGCTACGCTTCTAAAATCGAAATCGAAATCGGGATCGGGATCGAAATCGAAACCGATCCCAAATTCAATCCTTCGCAGCAATGGCAAGCAGCAATCGTGCCACTGGGTAGCCGCAGCTTCGGCCTGGAGGCGATCAACCGGATCTGGTTGCCGATGGTTCGTTCGCCTGCCTGGCCTGCGGTCAATCGCCGCCGCCGGTCAGGTCCTTGTAAATTTGCCCATCTTTCATGATGATGACAAAGTTCTGTTCCGGATCGGCGATCAGGTCCAGGTCCTCTACCGGGTTGCCGCGAACCAGCAGCAGATCTGCCAACGCGTCGGGCTCAACGACCCCAAGTCGGCCCTGGTAAGGACTGCGCAAGCCTGACAAGGCCAGCAGCCGGGCGTTGTCGTAGGTCGCGATGCGAAGCACCTCGGCAGGAGAGAACCATTCCCTGAGCATGACCAAATAGTCATTCTGTTCGTGGTTCAGCTCCGGCTCGAACAGAAAATCAGTACCCCAGGCAATGTTCACCCCGAGGTCTCTGGCCGTGGTCCATACCCGGGGTTGATTCTCGATGATGGGCCGACGCTTGGCGCGGCGCATAGGCTCCATATTGGGGGAATCCGCGCGCAAGACCTGCAGGGAAAGCCAGACGTCGTTGTCCTTGATCAACTGCATCGTTTCCTGATCCAATAGCTGACCATGGTCAATGACCTTCACTCCAGCCTCGATTGCCCGCCTGATTGCCCTCGGTGTATAGGCGTGGACCGTTACATAGGTGCCCCAATCCTCTGCTGCCTCTACCGCCGCACGCATTTCATCAAGGGTGTACTGGGTAACGTCGACGGGATCGTAGGCAGAGGACGTTCCACCGCCCGCAGTGACCTTGATCTGGCTGGCCCCGAAGCGCAGATTTTCGCGCACCGCGGTGAGTACCTCGCCCCTGCCGTCGGCAATGAAGCTTGCCCCCATTAATTCGGCGCGTGACGGCTTGCCAAAAAAGCGCCGGGAACGCTCGTCAGGCGTTCGAAAGTCGCCGTGCCCCGAGGTCTGGCTGATCATCGCACCTGATGCCCAGACTCTCGGGCCTGGCTGGTGACCCTGTGAAATGGCCTGACGCAAGTCCCAGATAGGTCCACCGGCATCACGGACAGCGGTAAAGCCACGCATCAGCACAGCCTCGGCCTCTCGGGCAGAGGCCTCAAACGCCTGTTCCGGCGTGAAATCCGGGGAACGCATGGCTTCAGTGGAAAGCGAGCTGAAGGTCAGGTGGTAGTGGGCATCGATCAGGCCCGGCATCAAGGTATGACCTGCTCCATCGATGATCCGGGTATCAGCGTCGACCTCGATATCATCGCCAATCCGGGCAATCTGATTGCCACGAATCAGAACTCGGGTTGGGTCAGAAACTGACTCTGTTGGTCCATGAAAAACACGGACCTGATCAAACAGTATCGACTGAACCGTAGTGTCGTCATCTGCCGACAAACACATCGGCACCGCAAACAGGACAGCGGCAAGGATCAGTAGTGGCCGGAGCGACAAATGCGCATGTGTATTCAGAGAATGATTCATGGTTAGCCCTCAAGTAAGTTCAGGAATGAGTTCACGCGACCACGGCGAGATGCTCGGGTCGCGCTCAGAATCGAAAGTTCAAACCAACGCCTGGACCATGCAGGTCTGCATCGAACTCAAACCTGGACCTGGTATATTCAAGAGACAAGTATCGGTATCCGGCCAGAAGACTGGTTCGAGGACTGAATGAATAGCCGAATGCCGCCATCAGATCCCATGAGTTGTAGTCGCTCTTGCCCAGGCCTCCTGCCATTGCCCAGCCAGTGATATAGGCGTTGGATGTAATCGCATGACGCGCCTTCGCCCCGAAAATCAGGCTACCCCATTGAGCGCTTTCGTCTTTTCTGATGCCAGCACTCTGAGACCCCACTGACTCCGTGATTCGTGCTCGACTGTCCAGCGACCAGTACCGAAGCCCCAGAAGCAGATCGACACTGGTTTTCCCGGTATCCATGGCGTGAAACTGACCGGCCGCCAGCGCCGTTGTAAATGTGTTCCTGAGATCAGCTCCAACCGTTACCGGGGTGGACGCTGGAGGGACCAAAGCCGACGCCGAGAGTGAATCGGTTGTGCGGATGTAAAAAAACTCGCCGAAGACGCCAAAGCGATCACTTCGGCCTTCGAAAAACGACATGGCACCCAGGTCGAGGCTGTTGAGGGTGTCGCTGAAACTTCTGCTGGCATCAACTTGCAATCGGGGAATCGGGCCACTCCCTGAAAAATCCACGCTGCCATCCACGCCTGCACCCCATAGATACGGCGTTACCTGAAACTCCCATCCATCACCGGCCCGCGGCGAATCCGCCTGAGCCTCGGCAAACTGAACAGTCAGGCCGCTCAGACCAAGCACCAGGCCCGCAGACAGGATGAAACGCAGCATCATGAAACAATGCCTCATCTTGTTTTCTCCTATTTTTTTACGTTGCTATTCATTGATTGCGAATCTCGATCCCGCTCTGCACTGCCGATTCCCTATCGGTGCTAGTAAAACTAGTATAAATGCATTATCCGCAGATCAGAGTGAACAAGGCGTTCAACTCAAAGCAAGGCAAGGGAGCTGATTCCCCTGACTGCCGATTCGGCGGATATCATTCTGATGACCAATGGCCTGGAAAGCTGCGGGGGTGATCGGTGTGCCCTGGCGGCGGAACTTGCCGAGGAAGGCACCGGGATTCGAGCGCATGTGGTGGGTTTTGCGCTTGAGGAAGAGGCCGACACAAAACTGTCCTGCGTTCCGAGGTGCGATTCTAGAATCGAAATCGAAATCGGGATCAACATCGAGACCGAAACCGATCCCAAATTCAATCCTTCGCAGCAATGGCAGCCCGCAATCG
>PWWM01000137.1 GCA_003561495.1 Gammaproteobacteria bacterium | reverse complement strand
GTGAAAAACGTTTCCGAGCCTTGGCTGCCGGACAGGTTTGATACGGCCACGCCGTTTTCAAGTTCGGCAGGATCGGGATCCGGGTCGGGTCCACCGCCACTGCCGAAGCGCGAATACACCAACCGGTTCGGTGAACCGTTCAGCCCGCTGAGTTTGCCGGTCGAGGCATTGTCGTTGATGGCGTTTTCGACCTGGGCCGGTGTGGCATTGGGATTGTCGGCCAGGTACAGCGCAGCCACGCCGGCCACGTGCGGGGCCGCCATGGAGGTGCCGCTGATGGTGTTGGTGGCCGAGTTGCTCGTGTGCCAGGCTGAAGTGATGTTGCTCCCGGGTGCAAAGATTTCGACGCAACTGCCCCAGTTGGAGAAGTTGGAACGGGTATCGTTGCTGGTCGTGGAGCCGACCGTGATGGCATCAGCGGAGCGGGCTGGTGATACGTTGCAGGCATTCTGGTTTTCGTTGCCCGCAGCCACCACTACGGTCACGCCGGCGTTGCGCATGTTGGTCACCGCATTGTCCGTGGCTGTCGATGCACTGCCGCCCAGGCTCATGTTGGCCACGGCCGGCTTGGTGTGATTGGAGGCAATCCAGTCCATGCCGGCGATCACACCGGAATTGGTGCCGCCACCCTGACAATTGAGAACACGAACTGGGACGATGATGGCCGACTTGGCCACACCCCATGTCGAGCCCGCCACGGTGCCGGCGACGTGGGTGCCGTGACCGTTGCAGTCATCCGATCCGCGACCGTCATTGATTGAGCTGAAGCCACTGGTGACCCGATTGCCGAAATCATTGTGATTGGGACGGACCCCGGTATCGACGATGTAGGTGTAGACGTTGGGTGCCGTGGTGTCGTAGGTATAGTTGCCGTCCAGTGGCAGGTCGCGCTGGTCAATGCGGTCCAGGCCCCAGGTGGCGTTGGGCTGAGTGGTCTGATTGAGCCTGACATGACCGTCTTCCTCGATGAAAGCAACCCGCTCGTCTTCGAGCAGGCGCATCAAGGCGCGTTCATTGCCGCGAACCACGAAGCCACGCAGGACATGATTGAAGGTCCTCTCCACCCGCATGCCATTGTTGCGGGCCATGGCTTGTGCAACGCTGGCCACGGAAGGCACATTGGCGCGTTGCTGCTCGTGGGCGAGATTGGCCACGTCATCTTTCAGGACGACAATGTACTGACCGGGAATCGGCCGGTCGACATGCCTGAAATCAGCCATCTGGCCGTTGCCGTTGTTGGCGAATGTCGTGTGAGAAAGGGCGAGAATTGCCGTACTGGCAAGAAAAACGGTAAGTCTTTTCAAAGACACTGGATTGGTTCTCCCATCATCAGGTTGAACCCCTTGTACTTGCAAAACACAGGATGGCTGGTGTTCATCCTGTCATCGCGGGCACAATCCCCGGTCGTGAACACCCGGATTCCCGAGTCCGATTCCCTCTCCCATCGGCACTCATTTCGGACTCCATCCCCTCTGGCTGAGACAGGGGGGCGCCTGCGCGACGTTCGGGTTTATACACAAAACGAATATGGAATTGCCAGTGATTTCCGATAAAAAACTCGAAAATGTGACGCAGTTCACACAAGTTTTTGCAATCCAGAGGTTCAAGCGGGGAGCAGAAAGGAAAGCGGCGGCCCTGCCAGCCCGACCCCAGCACCTGTCGTTCCCGCTGCCGCTGCTCCCTTCCGGGCCTGACGGGGTTCACGGGAAAAACAGTGTGGGAAGACCGGCAAGACCGCCTGCTGCCATTATCCCAGATTGTCCCCATCAGGGGCAAGCCGGGTGTGTGCTTTTCGGTGATCGTGTACACTGAATGCTATTCGGTTCGACCTTTCTTCCATCTGCTCAGGTTTTGATTAAAAAGGTTATCAATCAGTGAGTTATCAGGTACTTGCGCGAAAATGGCGGCCACGGAATTTCAGCGAACTGGTCGGCCAGTCTCATGTGGTCAAAGTCTTGAGCAGCTCCCTCGAGGAAGGACGCGTCCATCATGCCTTTCTGTTTACAGGGACTCGCGGTGTGGGCAAGACGACCATTGCCCGTATTCTGGCCAAGTCACTCAATTGCCTGGAGGGGGTCAGTGCCGAGCCATGTGGCCAATGCGAGCATTGCGTGGCCATCGATGAGGGGCGTTTCGTCGATTTGCTTGAAATCGATGCCGCGTCACGTACCCGGGTCGATGATACGCGCGAAATTCTTGATAATGTTCAGTATGCCCCGGCCCGGGGGCGCTACAAGGTGTACTTGATTGACGAGGTACACATGCTGTCGACGCACAGCTTCAATGCATTGCTCAAAACCCTTGAGGAGCCGCCGGATCACGTCAAGTTCGTGCTCGCAACGACGGATCCGCAAAAGATTCCGGTCACCATCCTGTCGCGTTGCCTGCAATTCAACCTTCGCAGGCTCAAGCCCGACGAAATCTCTGATCAGATGGAGCGCATCCTCGCTGCCGAGCAACTGGACTTTGAGGGCGCAGCGCTGAGCTTGCTGGCTCGGGCCGCCGACGGCAGCATGCGTGATGGGTTGAGCCTGCTTGATCAGGCGCTGGCTTCCGGCGAAAGACTGATCGAATCCGAGGTGCGCGACATGCTTGGCAGCGTTGAGCAACGCCATGTTCACGAGCTGATCGATGCCCTGGCCGAGCAGGATGCCGAGCGCATGATCAAGACCATCGCCGAGGTGTTTTCCCTGGCGCGTGACATGGGTCAACTGTTGCTTGATCTGGCCGAAACCCTTCACCGGATCGCCCTGATACAGCAGATACCCGACTACCGTGACGACACCCGCGCGGACTGGGAACGACTGGTGGAACTGGCTGGACGCCTCGATCGCGAGGACGTACAGCTTTACTACCAGATCGCGATCACCGGTCGGCGTGACCTGCAGTTGGCGCCCAGTGAACGCAGCGGCTGTGAAATGACCCTGCTGCGAATGCTGTCTTTTCAGCCGGGTAGCACTTCCGGGACGGGCCGGGCGGGCCACCCGGAGCATTCCGGACGGTCAGCTCCTGCGACATCATCAGGTCGCGGCGCCCTGCCCGAAACCCCCATGGCAAAGAATGCGTTGCAGCAGTCACAACCGGATCCCGAAGGACCGAACCAGTCCGCTGAACAAGCTGAAAAAGGATGGCGCGATCATCACTCCATGACGGCTGACAACTGGGCCGAAGTGCTGAATCGTCTGTCCCTGAACGGTTCGGTGCGCATGGTTGCGGGCTTGCTGGTTGTCCAGGAGATCAGTGAACCCCAGATCAGGTTTACAGCGGCACGCGATGACATGATGCTGATCACTGATCGTTTTCGTGCTGCTCTGACCAGCGCCCTGACCGAGTTTCTGGGTGGGCCGGTTCGGCTGAGTATCCGAGCCAGTGATCGCGACGACTTGATCACTCCGGCGCAGATGGAAGACAACGCCGCCGAGCGCAACCAGGCCGAGGCCGAGGCAGCCATTGATCAGGACCCGCTGGTCCAGAAACTATGCAGCCGATTCGGCGCCGAAATCGTGCGCGAATCAATTCGACCGATCGAAAAACGGAGTCACTGAATCTCATGATGAAAGGCAATATCGCCGAGCTGATGCAGCAGGCCCAGAAAGTCCAGGAGAACCTCAAGAAAGTACAGGAAGAACTGGCCAACATGGAAGTCACCGGCCAGGCTGGTGGTGGACTGGTGGAAGTGGTCATGAATGGCAAGCACGAAGTGCGTCGGGTCACGATTGATCCGGAAATTGCCGATGACCGTGAAATGATCGAAGACCTGGTGGCGGCGGCGTTCAATGATGCGGTCAATCGCATTCAGGAATCCAGCCAGGAAAAAATGTCGAGCATGACTGGCGGGTTGCCCATGCCGCCGGGCTTTACCCTGCCTTAAATTAGACGGCAAGCGAACTGGTGGCCGATCCGTTCGATGAATTGCTGGAGGCACTGCGCTGTCTTCCGGGGGTAGGGGCGCGCAGTGCTCAACGCATGGCGCTGCATTTGCTCGAGCGAGACCGGGATGGGGGCAAGCGGCTGGCGCGCGCCCTGGAAAGCGCCATGATCAACATCCGTCGCTGCGACCGGTGCCGAAATTTCACCGCTGAGAAGCTGTGCCGAATCTGTCGAAACCCACAACGTAGTGATCGGGTGCTGTGCCTGGTTGAAAGTCCGGCCGATGTGCTGGCGATCGAAACGGCCACCGGTTTTCAGGGTCGCTATTTCGTGCTTTTGGGACGTCTATCTCCGCTAGACGGCATCGGTCCGGATGAGTTGGGGCTGGATGAGCTGGAAAGGCGCCTGGCCAGTGATGCGGTCGAGGAAATCATCATCGCCACCAATACCACGGTCGAAGGAGAGGCTACGGCCTACTATCTCCAGGAGATGGCGAGCCGCCACGATGTCAAGGTCTCGCGGCTTGCCCAGGGGGTGCCGCTGGGTGGGGAATTGGAGCACACCGATCGCTCCACTTTGGCGCATGCGTTCAGTTCGCGATTGCCTATGCGTTGAGGGCGGTTTGGTTGGTTTGGTTGGTTTTTCTTGGGCTCCTTGAAAAAAAGCGGCCGCCCGGTGGGGCGGCCGCGCTTTTTTGGATTGCCGGGTGGTTTACTGGGTGTCGCGCTGGCTCTCCAGGGTGATGTTGTCGCGATTGCGGTCGACGGTGCGCAGGCCGATGCCGCGGACGTTGACCAATTCGTCGATGTGCTCGAAGTGCCCGTTTTCCTCACGGTAGGCGATGATGGCTTCGGCCTTGGCCGGGCCCACGCCAGTCAGGGCTTCGGCCAGTTGTTCGACATCGGCGGTGTTGATATCGACCGAGCCGGTTTCGGCCAGGCTCAGGCCGGTCAGGCTCAGGGCCAGGAACAAGGCGGCGATGATGTTACGTGTCATTTTCATGGTGTTTCTCCTTTGCATGTTTCAGTTTAAGTTTCGTTTGAGTCCGCCGGACCGCGTCCGACGTTGAGCACAGTTTAGGCAGGCCCGGATGTGATGGAATCATCAGAAAAGCCCGGCAACCGTTAGGAAAATCACCACCGGAAAAATGGGAATCCTTATTCTCAGGTTTTGAGAATCCTCCATGATTCAATGAACATCAACAACTTGCAAACCTCGAGGAGGAACGAAAATGACCACCCCAGGCAGCAGCAGGGAATTTCGAGATCAGATCGTCGGCAAGCGAATCAGCGGTGTCATTGCCCGGCCCGGACGTTCCGGACAACCGCCGGTGGTGCTGATGCTGCGCTTTGACGATGGCAGTGTGGTCGAGTTTGTTTCACCGCGCAGTGATCGCCTTCTCCGTCGTTCATTGAAAGCGTCCAATGCTGGGGAGCAGGCATGGTCATCGATACTTGAGGGCGCGCAACTGGAATTGATGGAAACAGCCCGAGCAGCCTGACCTGGCCTCAGGGCTCGCAAAATTCTTTCGCGAGCCCTGAGGGTCGGGCGCGAGCGGCGTGATAAACATCACATAAACAAGGGTTTTCCTCACAACGGCCGGCTTATCCACACAAGTTGTGGATAAGTTTGTGAGTAGTATCAGGCGATGCGTTAAGCTGATGGACATCAAGCGGATTGGGCAAAATTTGCCCAGAAACAATTATCCTTTGAAATCAATAATTTAGTTCAAGGAGAAAGCTGCCGGGTGCGTCATCAAAGGGTGACGAAACTGTCAAAATGCAAATCAGGCAGTTGTGCATAACAACTGTAGGCGAAGCCTTAATAAAGTACTTCAAGTCATTGATTCACCGTCAGCGCCTTGTGCTGACAACCCGATAGACGCCGGCCATTGCGCCAGCGCCTCCAGAACCTCTCGCTGTTCCGGTTGCTGACTCATCAATTCGCTGACCTGGTGTCGATATTCCGACCAGCGAATCGAGGCCAGGTCTGGATCATCGATGAGCCGGCGGCGCTTGATGGATTCCCAGCGACCCTGTTCATCAGCGTTCAACGAATCCGGATACAGGCGAGCGCGGTAACGAAACAGGAGCTCATTGAGGCGCTCATCGGAAAAGGGGGATCCAAGACGCGCCAGGTCATGTCCATCGAGCTGACGGATGCGTGGGTAGAGCTGCTGGTCCGAGCGTGGCACGAAACCGGCGTAAAGTGACAGCTCGGCATCGACGGGGGCGGTCTCGCTGGCGACCTCCTGATCGAACAGGGATCGAATGCGCTCCACCAGGCTCGCATTCGTGGCCAGGGTTGTCGCATGTGCAGCGATCCGGTCCGTGTTGATTCCAAGCCGATTGGCCGCGCTTTGGTCGAGAACGCCCATCGGGGACAGCATCGGACAGCGATTGGAGCGAACCAGCTTGACCGGCAGTCGCTCCACTCCCTCCGGCAAGTCTTCCTCCCGGGTCCACATGCGGTCGACCAGGTCTTCGCGGTCCAGGTGGCTGAATGGATTTGGATCGATGTTGAGATTCCAGACGATCCATTGTCCGGAGAAACGCGGATGGGGCGCCAGCGGCAGGATCGGCGCCGTCGCACATTGCCGGGCCGGGAATCGGGCCGAACTGTGCAGCAGGGGCTGACGTTTCTCCAGCAGATTGGCAACGACATGTTTTTGTCGAAGCTTCAGCGCCCAGTCCCAGAATCTGGGCTGATTGCAACGCAGCAATCGAGCCAGCGCCACGGTGGCCTCGACGTCAGCCACCGCATCATGCGCCCGGCTGACATCAAACCCATTGGCCGCCGCCAGGTCCTCCAGGCGGAAACTGGGATTGCCGTCTTCCCGATCAGGCCACTCCAGCCCTTCGGGACGCAGCGCTCGCACCATGCGCATGGCATCAATCAGGTCGAATCGGGAATTGCCGTTGGCATATTCGCGGGCATAGGGGTCAAAGAAGTTGCGCCAGAACAGGTGACGGGTGACCTCATCGTCGAAGCGAAAATTGTTGAAACCGACCGTGCAGGTTCCGGGTTCGCTCATCAATTCGTGAATGCGTTCGGCAAACTCGTTTTCAGGCAGGCCTCGCTCGAGGGCAATCTGCGGGGTGATGCCGGTGATCAGGCAGGCCATGGGCTGGGGCAACAGATCATCGGCTGGCTGGCAATACAGGACCACCGGCTCAGCGATCGGCTCGAGTTCCGAGTTGGTGCGCAACGCGGCGAATTGGCAAGGCCGGTCACGGCGCGGGTCGGCACCGAAGGTTTCGAAATCGTGCCAGAGAAAGCTGGAAAAGGTCATGGGATGGACATTGTAGCGAGTGGTTTAACGTAACGTCACACCCTGGCAGGGCATAATGGAAGCTGGTGGAAAACGATTCTCAGGTCACAATGAAAAAAGCGACTTTCGGTGCAGGTTGTTTCTGGGGTGTGGAGGCCCGCTTTCGTGAGCTCGATGGCGTCGATGATGCGGCGGTGGGCTACATGGGTGGTGAGCTGGAGTCACCGACTTATGAGCAGGTCTGCACCGACAGGACGGGCCACGCCGAGGTGGTCGAGCTGATATTCGATCCACAACGTATTGACTACGAGCGATTGGTGCGCGAATTCTTCGCGCTGCATGACCCGACCCAGCTCAATCGACAGGGTCCCGATTTTGGCCGGCAGTATCGATCCGTGATTTTCGTCCATGACGACGAGCAACGCCAGGTTGCCGAACGGATCCATCGCGAGCTGGATGAATCAGGACGCTTCACCCGACCGATCGCCACGGCGATCGAGCCGGTGTCGACCTTCTGGCGGGCCGAGGAATACCATCAGCAGTACCTGGCCCGGCGCGGCGGGACCTGTACCATCTAGGCAGCCCTTTTGAGCACCCTCAGGATCAGCAACAGGATGATGGCACCGCAGGTTGCCATGACGATGCTGCCCAGAATTCCGGCAATGGCGATGCCGAGTTGGGCGAACACCCAGCCACCGATGAATGCACCGATGATCCCGACGACGATGTTGACGACGATGCCGTGCCCGCGTCCCTTGACCAGCACACCGGCAATCCAGCCGGCAATGCCGCCGACGAGCAGGATGATCAGTAGTTCTTCCAGTGTCATGATGATGAGTCTCCTCCAGTGAAAAGGATGAATGGCGCCACGCTCGGCAAGTCTTCACGGCTGCGCCTGTTGCGGCATGGCCAGGCCAGTCTGGGCAGCGCAGACTATGACCGATTGTCACAGCTGGGTCAAACCCAGTCCCGGTTGCTGGGCGAGCGAATTGAAGCTGCGGTCAACCCCGATCACTTGATCTGGAGTGGATCCATGCGTCGCCATCACCAGACACTGGAAGGCCTGTCGGTCCACGCTCCCTGTCGAATCGAGCACGGTCTGAACGAGTACACCGTCAGTGAGTTGATTCGCAGTGCGCTGGGCCAGGCGGATCGCATCGGATTGGATCTGCCCGATTCGGTGATTTTCGAAGATCCTGTGGCCCATCTGAAAACGCTGCTAGGCTGGTTTCCCGAAGTGCTCGACGCCTGGCAGCAGGCGCGTTTCGAATGCCGGCACAATGGTAGCTGGCAATCGTTTCGCGAACGAGTGACCGCCAGAACGCCCGATTGGAAGGTGGCCGTGGAGCAGGGCCAGGATGTCACCGTGGTGACCTCGGCCGGCGTGATCAGTACCGTGGTTGCCGAACTGCTCAACGAGACGCTGGCCTGGCAGCGCGAGCTCAATGTCGCGTTATATAATGCCTCAGTCACCGAACTGGCCCTGGATGAAAACGGCGCCTGGACCGCCATCACCATCAATTGCACCCGGCATCTGGACACCCCCAATCTGAAAACCCTGGCCTGACCTCTAGAACTCTTCACTCATGTCTGAAACTCCTGTCACCATCATCACCGGATCCAGCCGCGGCATCGGTCGCGCCGCCGCCGAACTGCTGGCCAGTCGTGGTCACGCCGTGATCGTGTCGTCACGCAATCAGGACAGTTGCGAGGCCGTGGCCGAGGGCATTCGATCGGCCGGAGGTCAGGCAAAAGCCATCGCCTGCCATATCGGCCATGAGGATCAACTTGGGCAGCTGGTCGAAAAGACCGTGGACGAATTTGGACGACTCGACAGTGTCGTTTTGAATGCTGCCAGCAATCCGGTCTACGGCCCATCCGATCAGGTTGATCAGAAGGCATTCGATGTGATCATGCGTAACAATGTGTTCGAGTCCATGCGCCTGGCGCATCTGGCTCGTCCGCATCTGAAACAGTCAGGGCAGGGCGCAGTGGTCCTGGTCTCGTCGATTGCCGGGCAGTTCGGCAATCGCTTCATCGGCGTCTACGGTATGTCCAAGGCGGCTGAGGACCAACTGGTGCGCAACCTGGCCCTGGAACTCGGCCCGGATGGGATCCGTGTCAACGCTGTCGCTCCGGGACTGGTCAAAACCGATTTCGCCCAGGCTCTGCTGGACGATGAGCGCATGGTGCGGTATTTTGAGTCCACCACGCCGTTGCGCAGGCTGGCCGAGCCGGAAGACATCGCCCGGGTGATTACCTTCCTGGCCTCGCCGGACTCGGGTTGGCTTTCGGGCCAGGTCATTACCGCCGACGGCGGTTTGTCGGTGACCGGAGGGTTCTGAATGACACGGATTGGGCAGCTGTTGATGGTGGCGCTGATGCTGGGCCTGGTGCATGCCGCGCAAGCCCAGGTGTATACGTATGTCGACGAAAACGGGATTACGGTGTATACCGACCGCAAGCCCGATGCCCGTTACAACTACCGCAACTTGGGCTGCTTCGGCACTTGTCGGACCGGCGTGAACTGGGAAACCACACCCCTGAAAAATGGCAAGTATGCCCTGGAGATCCAGGCGGCCAGCGAAATCTTCGGCGTCGAGGCTGCGCTGCTCCGCGCGGTCATGCACGCCGAATCCTGGTTCGAGCCGATGGCTGTGTCGCATGCCGGCGCCCAGGGATTGATGCAGTTGATGCCCGATACCCAGCGCCGCTTCGGTGTGCGCGACGTGTTTGATCCTCTGGACAATATCTCCGCCGGCGCCGCCTACCTGGCCTGGCTGCTGAGCGAGTTCGATAACGATCTGACCCGCGCGATCGCCGGTTATAACGCCGGCGAAAACGCCGTCCGCCGCCACGGCGGGGTTCCCCCGTTTCCCGAAACCCGCGAATACGTGCGCCGGGTCCATATTCTATTGCGCCGCTATCGCGAGTCGAGCTAGTCGGCGCCCCGCCGCCAAAAACCTAACGAACCACCGTTACACTGCACCGGGCGAGATCGACCACCTGGCGAGCCACTGAACCCATCAGCAACCGTTCGAACATGCCCTTGCGGCGATGACCGACCACGATGTGGTCAAAGTCGCCCTGCCAGGAAAACTCAAGTAGCGATTCAACCGGATGCCCCTCGAGTACATGGAATTCCACTTCCAGATCCGCCCCGCGAGCCTGTTCATGCAATTGCTCAAACTCACTATCGAACCGCTGACGATAGTGATGGATCAGTTGCTCACGCTCTTCCGGTTCGGCCATTTCGATGTCCGGTCCGTAGATGACGGCCACTGCATGCAATGAAGCCCCGAAGCATTGACTCAGCTCAAGGGCATGGACGAAGGCCTTGCGGGCTTGTTGGGAACCATCGATTCCCACCAGCATTCTCTTTGATGTCATGTTCTACCCCGTTCACGACTCCTGTGAACGAGCATAGGTCAGCGCTGGCTTGGAGGGTTTGACCTGGACCAAATTCCAGGCCAAGCAGGGAATCGCCGCCGAATTCATCGGCGGCGAGAAGGCGTTCAGGCGCCCATGCCACGGATATGCTGGTTCAGACGGGACTTGTGTCGGGCTGCCTTGTTGGCGTGCATAATGCCCTTGGAAACGGAACGGTCAATGGCCGGAACGGCGGCCTGGTAGGCCTTTTCAGCAGCGTCCTTGTCACCGGATTCGATGGCGCGGAGGACTTGCTTGATTCGAGTGCGCACATGTGAGCGCAGCGAAGCATTATGCTGGCGATGCCGTTCGGCCTGACGGGCCCGCTTGCGGGCAGAAACGCTGTTGGCCACAAATTACTCCTGAAAAATCGGGTTAAAAAACATCAAGCAGAACATTATCGAATGAATAGCAACAGTAGTCAAGCAAAATGAGTCTGCTGCGTTCGACATTCAGCTTCGGTTCCATGACCCTGGTGTCGCGAATCCTCGGGTTTGCCCGCGATGTCGTGCTGGCACGGTGGTTCGGGGCCACGGCGGCAACCGATGCGTTCTTCGTCGCTTTCAAGATCCCCAATTTTCTGCGTCGGCTGTTCGCCGAAGGCTCCTTTTCACTGGCCTTTGTGCCGGTTTTGTCGGAGTACCGTGAGAGGGGCGACCAGGCGGCGCTGAAATCCCTGATCGACGCGACTGCCGGAAGCCTGCTGGCCGTGCTGCTGGTGATCACCGGCCTGGGCATGCTCGGCGCGGGCTGGGTGATCCGGATCTTCGCACCGGGTTTTGTCGATCAGCCCGAAAAACTGGCGCTGGCGAGCGAAATGCTGAGGATTACCTTTC
>PWWM01000256.1 GCA_003561495.1 Gammaproteobacteria bacterium | reverse complement strand
GGTTCAGGGTTCAGGGTTCAGGGTTCAGGGTTCAGGGTTCAGGGTTCAGGGTTCAGGGTTCAGGGTTCAGGGGATGAAGGGTGCGGTCGCCGCTGAAATCCTGCCAGTGTGTGGCGAAGGTTTTTCCGGTGACCGGGTGGGTGAGGTTCGGGGCGAGATCGGCCAGGGGTTTCAGGACATGGGCATATTTCAGAATTTCAGGGCGAGGCAGTTCCAGGCCGGCGAAGCTACCCGCCTTGTCGCCATGGAGCAGAATATCGATGTCCAGGGAACGATCGGAAAATCGCGGCTTGCTGCGGTCGCGTCCGTGGCGGTCTTCCAGTTCGGTCAGCCAGGTCTTGAGTTCGCCGACTTCCAGATCGGTGTGAATCCAGGCGACGGCATTGAGAAAGTCCTCACCATCGAACCCGACGGCCGGTGAGCGATAGACCGGTGAGATGCGAAGATCGCCGAACCGATGCTGCAAGGCAACAATGCCGGCGGCAATGTGTCGTTTGGCGTCCTGATTGCTGCCCAGTCCCAGGTAGACGTCGACTGCTTGGCTCATGGGGTCACTCCGGCTTGCGACCACGCTCGATCAGGATGCCCACCGAACGTGAACCTCGCACTGCCCCGGGTTTGTCCAGTTTCAGGCGCAGCCACTGAACCGGGAATTCATCGAGGATAATCTCGGCACAACGCTCGGCCAGGGTTTCGACCAGGCCGAACTCGCTTTTCTCGACAAAGCCGATCAGCCGCTTGGCCACCGCCTTGTAGTCGAGTGCGTCTTCGATGCGATCAGTGGCCGCGGCCCGGCGCACATCGGTATTCATTTCGAGATTCAGGCGCACGGTCTGGAGTATTTCACGCTCCCAGTCGTAGATGCCGATAACAGTGTCGATGTCAAGGTCGGAGATGAAGACGGTGTCCATGAGGAAGGTGAAAGGTTAAAGGTAAAAGGTGAAAGGTTAAAAGAATTCAGGGGGAGACGGGAGACGGTAGACGGGAGACGGTAGGGATACTCTTTTCACGTCTCACGTTTCACGTCTCACGTCTCACGTCTCCCATCTGCCCATCTGCCCATCTGCCCATCAACTGATGCCATCGGCAGCAGTTGATCCAGGGGCCAGCGCGGGCGGACGGCTACCTTGCCGTCTGTATTGCCTTCGGCGCGGCGGTACCAGCCGGCGTAGGCGATCATGGCGCCGTTGTCGGTGCACAGCGACAGGCGTGGATAATACACTTGGCCGGGCAAGGCCTGGTCAAGGGCGGCGCGCAGGCGGCGATTGGCACTGACGCCGCCGGCGATGATCAACCGTTCCAGCCGGGTCTGCTTGAGCGCGCGCTTGCACTTGATGACCAGGGTATCGACCACGGCCTGCTCGAAGCCGGCCGCGATATCGGCGTAATCCTCCGGACGCTGGCGGGCGACCAGTTCACGGGTATGGGTCTTGAGACCGGAAAAACTGAAGTCCAGTCCCGGGCGATTGACCATCGGGCGGGGGAAGTCGAAGCGCTCGCGATCGCCCTGTTCGGCCAGGCGAGCCACTTCCGGTCCGCCGGGAAAGCCCAGCCCCAGTAATCGGGCGGTCTTGTCGAATGCTTCGCCGGCGGCATCATCCAGGGTCTCGCCAAGCAATCGGTATTGACCGGGCTCGGTCACTTCGACCAGCATGCTGTGACCTCCGGAAACCAACAGGGCGACAAAGGGAAATTCCGGCGCATTGTCCTCGAGCAATGGGGAAAGCAGGTGGCCTTCCATGTGATGAACGGCAATGGCCGGAATGCCGGCCGCTGTGGCCAGCGCTACCGCCGAGGAAGCGCCGACCAGCAAGGCGCCGGCCAGGCCGGGGCCGGCGGTGTAGGCCACCGCGTCCAGGTCGCTCGCGGTCAGGCCGGCCTGATCCAGCACTTCACGGACCATGCCCGGCAGCTTGCGCACATGGTCGCGTGAGGCGAGCTCCGGCACCACCCCGCCGTAAGCCGCGTGGTCGGCCTGAGTGTAGACCAGCTCCGCGACGATTCCGCGTTCCGGGTTGAACACGGCCACACCGGTTTCATCACAGGAGGTTTCAATACCAAGAATGTTTTGCAAGACAGGCAACCTGCAGGTTATACTGGGCGACTTTCCACTTTATACAGGATACGGGAAGTTACATGCCCAGCGTCAAGGTCAAGGAAAACGAACCATTTGAATACGCATTGCGTCGATTCAAGCGTTCATGTGAAAAAGCCGGTGTCGTCGCTGAAAGCCGCCGCCGCGAGTTCTACGAAAAGCCCACTCAGGAACGCAAGCGCAAGAAGGCCGCAGCGGTCAAGCGCCACTTGCGCAAACTCTCGCGCGAACGCGTCAACCGTCGTAGATTGTACTAAAAACCGGGGGTCGGCACGCTTTCGGCCCCGGTTTGTTCAGGACTTCCTGCCCGTGTCCCTGAAAGATCAGATTCTTGAAGATGTCAAGCAGGCCATGCGCGCCGGAGACAAGGCGCGCCTGAAAACCCTGCGCATGGTGACGGCCGCCCTGAAGCAGCGCGAGGTCGATGAGCGCATCGAGCTTGACGACACGGCGGTGCTGGCCATTCTTGAAAAGATGATCAAGCAACGGCGCGAATCCGCCGAGCAATATCGCGCCGGCCAGCGGCCCGAGCTGGCCGAGGCCGAAGAGGCCGAAATCGCCATGCTTCAGGCTTACCTGCCCGAACCCCTGAGCGATGCCGAAATCGATCAGATCATCGAAGGGGTGATTGGCGAGCTGGGCGTCGCCGACATGAGCGGCATGGGCCAGGTGATGGCCCAGGTCAAGGCCAGGGTCCAGGGCCGGGCCGACATGCGAGCGGTTTCCGGGCGCGTCCGCGACCGCCTTTCCGGCTAACCGGGACTCGAAGACCGTTGCCCGGTCGCATTCCCGAAGATTTCATCGATTCCCTGCTCGAGCGTATCGACATTGCCGAAGTCATTGGTGCCCGGGTTGATCTGAAACCGGCCGGCCGCGGCGAATTCAAGGCGCTGTGCCCCTTCCACAGCGAAAAATCCCCCTCGTTCACGGTCAGCACCGACAAGCAGTTCTACCACTGTTTTGGTTGCGGAGCCCATGGGACGGCGATCGGGTTTGTCATGGAGCATGATGGCCTGGAGTTTCCCGCCGCCATCGAGGAACTGGCCGGTCTGGCGGGCCTGGAAGTCCCGCGTGAATCCGGCGGAGCGCCGGTCAAGCGCCATGATCGGGTCTATGAGGTGTTACTGGCCGCCCAGCAGTGGTTTCGGCGGCAGCTTGGCGCCAGCGAGCCGGCCAGGCAGTATCTCAAGCAGCGCGGATTCGACAAGGCCACGGTCGACGAATTCGGCATCGGTTTTGCGCCGGATGCCTGGCAGGCGTTGTCGGATTTTCTGCGCGGTCAAGGCTTTTCCGACAGCGAGATGGATCAGGCCGGGCTGGTCTATCTGAAAAATGGTCGAACCACGGATCGCTTTCGCGGCCGGGTAATGTTCCCGATCCATGACCGGCGGGGTCGCGTGATCGCCTTTGGCGGTCGGGTCATCGGGCAGGGTGAGCCCAAGTATCTCAATTCGCCGGAAACCCCGGTTTTCCACAAGGGCCGGGAACTGTATCGACTCTACAACGTGCGTCGCGGGGGGCTGCCGGACCGCATCCTGGTGGTCGAGGGCTACATGGACGCCGCCGCCCTGTACCAGTTCGGCTTGACCGACGTGGTGGCGACCCTGGGCACGGCGGTGACTTCGGATCATCTCGATGCCCTGTTCAAGGCCGCACCCTTGGTGGTGTTCTGTTTTGATGGTGACCAGGCCGGTCGCCGGGCGGCCTGGAAAGGTCTGGAAACCGCTTTGCCGTTGATGAAGGACAACCGTGAACTGCGCTTTCTGTTCCTGCCCGAAGGCGAGGATCCGGACAGCGTGGTCCGGGCGCAAGGTGCACAGGCACTGCAAGAGCAAATCGAGCAGGCCAGCCCCCTGTCAAGCTTCTTTTTCGATCAGCTTGGACAACGGGTCGATTTGGCCACCATCGATGGGCGGGCGCGCCTGGTGGCCCTGGCCGAGCCATACCTGGCCCGACTGCCGGCCGGCCCGTTTGCCGACCTGATGCGCAACGAGTTGCGCCGTCTGACCGGCCATTCCGGCATCGAGATCGCGGTTCGTCAGGCACGGCCGCAACGGAGACAGCAGCAGAGCTTCGGCGATCGATCGCTGACCCCTGTACAATACGCGGTCGCCTTGATTGTTCAGCGACCTGAACTGGCCGCCGATCCGGCGGTCTTTCTAAGGGACCTGAACGTGGACATGAAGGGGTTGAGTTTCCTGT
Organism: Gammaproteobacteria bacterium; assembly: GCA_003561495.1. GTDB lineage: Bacteria > Pseudomonadota > Gammaproteobacteria > Xanthomonadales > Wenzhouxiangellaceae > Wenzhouxiangella. Next base: position 7,119 of record PWWM01000256.1, on the reverse strand, counting down.
CCGAGCTGATTGAGTTTTGCCGAGATCGCCCCCACCTAACTCCGGCCAAGCTCCTGGAGCGATGGCGCGAGCGGCCGGAAGGACCATGGCTGGCGCATCTGGCAACCCGCAAGGTGTGCAGCGAACGCGAGGAAATGCCGGATGTTCTGGCGCAAACCATGGCCAGAATCCGTCGTTTACAGGTAAAGACCCGAATTCGGGAACTCCAGCAAGCCCAGATGCACGAAGGGGGGCTGGACCCGGCCAGAACCGAAGAGCTGCGCGCACTGTTAAGTGTGCGCGGCGATGAGTGATAACCGACAGTAGCCAGATTCTATGGAAAACGCACCGCGACCCTCCCAGCTCAAGCAGTTGATCGAAAAAGGCCGTGAACAGGGCCAGTGGCTGACCTATGCGCAGGTCAACGATCACCTTCCTGACGACATCGTCGATCCCGAACAGATCGAAGATATCATCAATATGATCAATGACATGGGTATCAAGGTCTTCGAGGAAGCCCCCGAGGATGCCGATGCCCTGATTCTCAACGATGCCGCCAGTAGCGATGCCGATGACGAAACTGCTCAGCAGGAGGCCGAAGCGGCCCTGGCCGCGGTTGAGTCCGAGCTGGGCCGAACCACCGATCCGGTGCGCATGTACATGCGTGAAATGGGTTCGGTCGATCTGTTGACGCGCGAAGGAGAAATTTCCATTGCCAAGCGCATCGAGGATGGCCTCAATCAGGTCAACATGGCGCTGTCGCGTTTTCCCGGAACCGTCATCGAGCTGCTCGAGGAAGTGGAGTCCTGGAAAGCCGGCCATCAACGTTTGAATGAGCTGGTCAGCGGCTTCATCGACCCGACCCTGTTGGCCGAGATGGACCTGATTTCCGAGGACACCATGGAAGCGGCTGTGGCCGAGGAGGCCGAATTCCAGGAAGAGCTGGATGAGGAGGATGAGGACAAGCCCGCGCCGACCGTCAATACCGGGCCGGATCCGGAGCAAGTCATCCAGTATTTCGACGAACTGGCTCGCCTGCAGGAGCATTTCACCAAGCTTTACGATCGTTACGGACCCAACGGAAAGAGGACCAACGAGCTCAAGGACCAGATTTCCGAGCAGTTCATGCGCCTGAAGCTGCCGCCACGCATGTTCGATCATCTCATTGACCGGATGCGTTTCCATGTGGCCATCATTCGCGGCGTCGAGCGCAAGATCATGCGCTTGTGCGTGGATCGGGCCGGCATGCCGCGCAAGGAATTCATCAAGAGTTTTCAGGACAATGAGGCCGATCCCGAATGGTTGGCTGGACTACTCAGGCGCCAGACCAAGTGGGCGCGTGCCCTCAAGGAACATTCCGACGAGATTGCCGCCTTGCAGAGTCGGCTGGCCAAGTTCGAAAAGGCCCAGCGCGTGACCATTGCCGAGTTGCGTGAACTCAATCGTTCGATGTCCATCGGCGAAGCGATGGCGCGCCGGGCGAAGAAGGAAATGGTCGAGGCCAACCTCAGGCTGGTGATCTCCATTGCCAAGAAATACACCAATCGTGGCCTGCAGTTCCTGGATCTGATTCAGGAAGGCAATATCGGCCTGATGAAGGCGGTCGACAAGTTCGAATATCGCCGCGGCTACAAATTCTCGACTTACGCCACCTGGTGGATTCGCCAGGCCATCACCCGCTCGATTGCCGACCAGGCGCGCACCATCCGCATTCCGGTCCACATGATCGAAACCATCAACAAGCTCAACCGGGTCTCGCGCCACATGCTCCAGGAAATGGGCCGTGAACCGACCCCGGATGAACTCGCGGTCAAGATGGAAATGCCCGAGGACAAGGTGCGCAAGGTCCTGAAAATCGCCAAGGAACCGATCTCCATGGAAACCCCGATTGGAGACGACGAAGATTCGCACCTGGGTGATTTCATCGAGGACATCAACATCCTCTCACCGGTCGATACTGCCACCACCACCGGCCTGACCGACACCGTCCAGAAGGTCCTCGGCGGCCTGACCCCGCGCGAGGCCAAGGTGCTGCGCATGCGCTTCGGTATCGACATGAACACCGACCACACGCTCGAAGAGGTCGGCAAGCAGTTCGACGTCACCCGCGAACGCATCCGCCAGATCGAGGCGAAGGCGTTGCGCAAGTTGCGTCATCCGACCCGGTCGGAGCAGTTGCGCAGCTTCTTGGATTTGGAGTGAACTCCGGGAGACGGAAGACGGGAGAGGGTAAAGACCCTCTGCATTTTTCACGTCTCCCGTCTTCCGTCTCCCGTCTCCCCGTGCCCCCTGACCGTTTCCACCAGTACCTGCACGTGCTCCGGGTCTACCCCGGGCGTAATTCCGTGGCCTAGGTTGAAAATGTGGCCGGGGCCTTCTCCGAAGCTTTCCAGTACGCGCCGGGCCTCGCGGGCGATGACTTCCGGAGTCGTCAGCATGACCGCCGGGTCGAGGTTGCCCTGTAGCGCGACCCGGTCGCCGACGCGCCGGCGTGCCTCGCCCATGTCCATGGTCCAGTCCACGCCCAGGCCGGCGCAACCGGTATCGGCCAGCAGTTCCAGGTGCTGGCCGCAGCCCTTGCCGAAAAGGATCAGCGGGGTATCCGGGCAGGTCTGGTTCAACTGGTCGACGATGCGTTGTTGCGAGGCCAGCGAGAACTCCCGATACAGCCGCGGCGACAGCGCACCACCCCAGGAATCAAAAATCATCAGGGCATCGGCGCCGGCCCGGACCTGGGCGGTCAGGTAGGCGGCGGTGGCATCGGCCAGGTGATTCATCAGCCGATGTGCGGCCTCGGGCTCGGCCAGCATCAGTTTCTTGGCGGTAGCAAAGTCCTTGCTGCTGCCGCCCTCGATCATGTAGGTGGCCACCGTCCACGGACTGCCGGCAAAGCCGATCAGTGGGGTCATTTCGGGCAGATTGGTACGGATCAGGCGGACCGCATCCATGACATAGCCGGTGTCGGACTCCGGGTCCGGCATGGGCAGGGCGTCGATGGCGGCCGGGCTTTGCACCGGGCGCTCGAAATACGGGCCTTCGCCGGTGGCGAAACCCAGACCCAGGCCCATGGCATGGGGCAGAATCAGAATGTCGGAAAAAAGGATGGCGGCATCGAAGCCGTAGCGTTCGATCGGCTGCAGGGTCACCTCGCAGGCCAGCTCCGGGTTTCCGGCAAGCTTGAGAAAACTACCGGCCTTGGCGCGAGTGGCGCGGTATTCGGGCAAGTAGCGTCCGGCCTGTCGCATCATCCAGATTGGTGTGCGTTCGGCCGGTTCACGGCGAAGGGCGCGCAGAAACAGCGATTGGCTGCGGTCAGTCATGGATTAAGTACCTCGCGAATATCGTCAGCCGGGCAGGGCACGACACTGGCCTTGCCGATGGCGTCCAGAAGAATCAATCGAATCTGGTCGGCACGATTTTTCTTGTCCAGCCGCATCAGCCGCAACAGCTGGTCCGGATCCTGATCCTGGGGGAGTGCCGTGGGCAGGTGCAGGCGTCGAAGCAAATCGACCAGGCGGTCACAAGTGCCCGCTTCGACTCGACCCAGGAACTCACTCAAGCGGGTGGCCAGTACCATGCCGATGGCCACGGCTTCGCCGTGTCGCCAGACTTCGTAGGATGTGGCCGTCTCCAGTGCGTGACCAAAAGTGTGGCCAAAGTTCAGCAGAGCCCTTTGCCCGGACTCCTTTTCGTCGGCAGCCACAACTTCGGCCTTGTTGCGCACCGACTGAAAAACGGCTTCTTCCAGCGTTTGCGGGATGCGCGCATTGAGGCCTTCGGCGTGTGCTTCCAGCCAGGCAAAGAATCCAGAGTCGCGGATGGCGCCATACTTGACGACCTCGGCCAACCCGGCACGGTAATCGCGCTCGTCCAGCGTCGAGAGCGTATCCAGATCGACAATCACGGCATTCGGGGCATGGAAGGCGCCGATCAGGTTCTTGCCCCGGGCATGATTGACCCCGGTCTTGCCGCCGACTGAAGCATCCACCTGGGCCAGCAGGGTGGTGGGCATCTGCACGACCCGAATACCGCGCATGTAGCAGGCTGCGGCGAAACCGGCCATGTCACCGATGACGCCGCCACCCAGGGCCAGGACGGTGGCGTCACGCTGAGCCTTCAGGGCAACCAGCTCATCGATGATGCGTTGCCAGCTTTCCACGGTCTTGTGCTGTTCGCCGTCGGGAAGGATCAGACGACGCTTGTTCTGGAAATTTTTCAGTGACGGTCGCAGTCGGTCCAGATACAGTCGAGCCACGTTCGGGTCGGATACCAGGAGGATGCGGCCGCTCAGGTGGCGCTCGATCACACTGGTCATGCCCAGTAGCCCCTGGCCGACATACACCGGGTATTCACCGCCGCCATGGCGGACCTGGATGACTTTCATTGTGCTGTTCCGTTGCGCATGTATTCGACAATCCGGCGATGGGCCCGGGCGGCCATGGCGGCCGGGCTGATGTTGGCAGAACGTATTGTCAGGTGCGCACAATCCCGATACAACGGATTGCGCGCCTCGGCGAGCCGTTCCAGGCGTTCCCTGCGGTCGGGCGCCTGCAACAGGGGACGGCGCTGGTCTCGCTCCAGTCGTTTGAGTTGCTGGTCCACGCTGGTCTCCAGCCACAGCACCAGGCCGCGATCACGCAGCAACCTGCGATTGTTTTCATCGATGATGCTGCCTCCGCCCGTGGCCAGCAGGATTCGGTCGCGCTGGGTCATTTCATCAAGCATGGCTTGCTCTCGTACCCGAAAACCGGATTCACCCTCGATATCGAAGATGGTGTTGACATCAACGCCACAGCGTTTTTCGATTTCCTGGTCCAGATCATGGAAATCGAGCCTGAGACGCCTGGCCAGAAATCGCCCAACCGTGGTCTTGCCCGAACCCATGGGGCCGATCAGAAACAACCTGTTCATTCTAAGTCCGGAGCAGCGCCGGATGGCAGGTGGTCCACGGAAATATTGCAGTGCTCACGGCCAATCCAGCGGCAATGCTACCATGTACGACTGGCGGCTTTTGCTACCATTACACCTTCGCCTTCTACCGCCAGTACTGGACCGATGCTGCGCTTTTCCATACTTTTCATTGTCATGCTGCTTGGGCTGTTCACTCTGGAGGTTCTTCAGCCTGTTCAGGATGCCGTCATCCTGCCGTTTACTGCCGGCATTGCCCATGTCAGCGTGTTTCTGATCGAGCTGTTCGACGAGGGTGTGGTCTCGGCCGGCAAGGTCATCCGGGATATCGACAGCGGTTTCGCCATCAGCATCGAACCCGGCTGCAACGGCGTCGAGGCCTTGATCATTCTGTTTGCCGCGATCTTCGCTTTTCCGGCCTCGCTCAAGCACAAACTGATCGGCTTCGCCATTGGCTTCGTGGCCATTCAGTCGCTCAACCTGGTACGCATCATCAGCCTGTTCTATCTCGGCCAGTGGAACATGACCTGGTTCAACTGGTTTCACCTTTATCTTTGGCAGGCGTTGATCATTCTCGATGCACTGGTGGTGTGGTTGATCTGGCTGCGCATGCTGCCGCCGGTCAAGATGGGCGGAGGTGGCGATGGTTCCGATGGTGAGTCGGGCTCCGGCCGGGATGACGACATCGTATCGGCCACGACATGAAGCGACTTCTGATCGCCGGCTGTGGCGACATTGGTATCCGACTCGCCAACGCGCTCGAGCGCGATCAATGGCAGGTCACCGGTTTGCGTCGAAACATCCATGCCTTGCCCGATTCGATCCGGCCACTGCAGGCTGATCTTCTCGATCCGGAATCCTTGACCGCGGCTGCTGGTGAATGGGACGGCGTGGTCTATCAGGCCACCCCGGGGCAGCGTGATCCGGAAGCCTACCGCCAGGCCTACGTGCAAGGGCTGGACAATCTGCTGGGCAGAATTGATACCCGACGCCTGATCTTCGTGTCCAGCACAGCCGTTTACGGCCAGGATGACGGCAGCCTGGTCGATGAAGACTCGATCACCGAACCTTCCGCTTTCAATGGCCGGATTCTGCTCGAAGCCGAGCAGCAAGCCCTGGATGCCGGGGGACTGGTGGTGCGTTTTTCCGGAATTTATGGCCCGGGGCGCGAATTCCTGATCAACCGGGTGCGCAACGGCCAGGCCCGCTGCCGGGAGCAGCCACCCCAATGGACCAATCGCATCCATGCCGACGATTGCGCCGGGACCCTGGCTCATCTTCTAAAGCTCGAAAATCCCGTTGGCCTGTATTGCGCCAGCGACGATCAACCGGTCCCGCGTTGCCAGGTCCTGGACTGGCTGGCGGATCGGCTGGGCGTGGCCGGGCCACAAAGAGAGCAATCGGACTCGTCCGGCCAGGGCAAACGAGTCTCGAATAAGCGTTTGCGTGCTTCGGGTTATGATTTCATTTATCCTGATTTTCGCGCCGGCTATGGAGCCTTGCTGACATGACGACCCCCATGACTTCCGAGATGCTCGATCGTTTCCGCCAGGGCTTTGAACGTGCCCAGGCGGCCGGTGTGCCCGAACCCACTGCCATGACTGTGTCCACGGTCGATGACCAGAACCGGCCGGTGGCTCGCACCATTCTGCTCAAGGATGCCGATCCGGGCGGCTTTGTCTTCTATACCAACCTGCGTTCGCGCAAGGGCCGGCACCTGGCGAGCAACCCGGCAGTTTCACTGGTGTTCTGGTGGCGAGAGACCGAGGAACAGGTCAAGATCGAGGGCGTGGTCGAGCCCGTCAGCGTCGTCGAGGCTGATGCTTACTTCGCCAGCCGGCCGCGCGGCAGCCAGATCGGCGCCTGGGCCTCTTTGCAGTCCCAGCCACTGGCCAGTCGCCAGGAATTGATCGACCGGATTGCCGAGATCGAGAAACGTTACGAAGGCCGCGAAGTCCCACGTCCGGAACACTGGTCCGGCTTCCGCACCCGCCCGCACCGGGTCGAATTCTGGTACGGCAAGAAGTTTCGGCTGCACGAGCGGATTTGTTACGAACTTTCAGGCGGTGAGTGGAAAGAGGGGTTGTTGTATCCGTGAAAAGAAAGGTTTCAGATTCTATGTTGATAGTCAAGCGATTCTGAGCTGATTTTGATCGAACTGCTCACGATTTTTCATCAGGGCGTACGCGATCCGGATCAGTTTTCGTGCCAGGGCAACATAGGCCTGGGTGG
>PWWM01000248.1 GCA_003561495.1 Gammaproteobacteria bacterium | reverse complement strand
TCGACCAGGAGCACACCGAGGTGCGCTTTCGGCTGGCATTCTCTCACGACGAGCAGCGACAAGTGCGCGTCGAGGTCTGGGTAGCCGGGATGGTGCCCATGCAGTGTCAACGGACCCTGCGGACATTCATGCAGGCCATCGAGGGCACTTCGGTGGTCGGTGTGGTCGAAAGTGAGCAGGCCGCCGATGGCTTACCGGATGACTACGAGCCCAAGCTGTGTGCCGACCATCGGTTGCCATTGCAGGAGTTGATCGAAGAAGAGATCCTGCTTAGTCTGCCTCTGGTCCCGGTGGATCCGGAATCGGAGCAGGTAGGCGAGGAGACGGAATCGCCGGGCCAGGATACGCACCGGCCCTTTGAAGTATTGGCCGCGCTTAAAGACAAGAAGCGCGACCGGGATTGAACATTTAACGGAGAATCAATCATGGCTGTTCAAAAGAGCCGCAAGACCCCGTCTAGACGCGGCATGCGCCGTTCGCACGACCGGCTGAGCGCGCCGACCCTGTCAGAGGAGCTGGCGACCGGCGAGACCCACCGCCGTCACCATGTCTCGGCTGAGGGTTTTTATCGTGGTCGCCAGGTCGTCGAGGTCGCTCCAGAGTTCGACGAGGACGAAGAAGAACTGCAGGAATAATCCTGCCTGTTGACCGTGGCCGCTGGGCGAATGGTCCGCATAGCCGTTGACGCCATGGGCGGCGACGGGGGTTCGGAAACCGTGATCGAGGCGCTGGGAAATGCCCTGGACTCCGATCCCGAGTTGCACATCCTGCTGTGTGGGCCCGCATCGGTTCAGCGACGACTGGAGGGTCTTCCAGAGTCGCTGCGATCCAGGGTCGAGATGATCATCGCCGAGTCGGTGCTGCCAGCCGATGCGTCGGCCATACAGGCCATTAGGCACGGTCAGGGCAGCAGTCTGTGGGCAGCCACAGACGAGCTGGTCGAAGGCCGTGCGGACGCCGCCGTCAGTGGCGGCAGTACTGCGGCGCTGATGGCCTTGTCTCGTCATCGCCTGGGTATGCTTCCCGGTGTGGAAAGACCGGCATTGATGGCGGCGATTCCTACGACATCCCGCCGGGTCTGGATGCTGGATCTGGGCGCCAATGTCAACGTCGATGCCCGGCGCTTGCTGGAATTTGCCCAGTTGGGCCATGTCGGATTCTCGGTTCTGGAAGGTCGTCAGCCGCGCATCGGATTGCTCAATATCGGGTCGGAGCCGGGCAAGGGACCGGATGTCATCCGTGAGGCTGCGCGCCTGATCGATGCCGAACCCACGCTGGACTACGCCGGATTCATCGAGGCCGATCAGGTGTTCGAATCGCATGTCGACCTGGTCGTGTGTGATGGGTTTGTCGGAAACGTCTTGCTCAAGAGCGCCGAGGGGGCGGTGCGACTGATGTTTGCGTCTTTCCAGAACCGCCTCAAGGGCAGCCTGTGCGGCCTGCTGGCCCGTTCACGCATTCGTGCCCTGCATGACATGCTCGATCCGGCCCGGCATAATGGCGCCCCTTTGCTGGGCATTCGTGGTACCGTCATCAAGAGCCATGGCGGCAGTTGCGCCCGGGGGGTTGCACGAGCGATCGAACTGGCGGCGCTACAAGCCAGAAACGACCTGGTCGGGCAACTCGAAAAGAAGCTGTGGGAGAGTTACTGATGTACGAGTCAATGGGAGCCTGAGCGGGATGTACGCGCGCATCGCCGGTACCGGTCGGTATCTGCCGGAAAAGGTGCTGACCAACGCCGATCTGGAACAACTGGTCGATACCACGGACCAGTGGATCCGGGAGCGGACCGGCATTCGGGAACGGCGGGTGGCCGCCGAAGGTCAGACGACTTGCGACCTGGCCGAGCAGGCGGCGCTCAACGCACTGGATGCGGCCGGCTTGCGACCGGATCAGATCGACCTGCTGATTGTCGGCACGACCACCCCGGATCTCGTGTTCCCCTCAACGGCCTGTCTGCTCCAGCATCGACTGGGGATGGCTGAGTGTGGCGCCTTCGATGTCAATGCCGCCTGCTCGGGTTTCATCTACGCGCTTTCGGTGGCCGATCAGTACATACGTGCCGGCAATGCCAGTCGTGTGCTGGTCGTCGGTGCCGAGACTCTGACCCGTATGATCGACTGGTCCGATCGCGGCACCTGTGTGTTGTTCGGTGATGGTGCCGGGGCAGCCGTGCTGGTCGCTGATGAAGCGCCCGGTATCCTGTCGACGCACATCCACGCCAATGGTGGGTACGGAGATCTGCTCAAGACCGATGTCGGTGTCTCCCGTGGCTTTGAAGCCGAGGAACGTGGTGTCGTTCGGGTCAGCATGAAGGGCAACGAGGTATTCAAGGTGGCGGTCAATACCCTGGGCCGAATCGTGGATGAGACGCTGGCGGCCAACCAGCTCGACAAGTCCGACCTGGACTGGCTGATCCCCCACCAGGCCAATCTGAGAATCATCAAGGCGACCGCACGCAAGCTGAACATGTCCATGGACCAGGTTATCGTGACCGTTGACCGGCACGGTAATACCTCGGCGGCCTCAGTGCCAATGGCGCTCGATGTCGCCATCCGATCCGGGGAAGTCAAGCGTGGGGAAAGACTGTTGCTGGAAGCCTTTGGCGGCGGTTTCACCTGGGGCGCAGCCCTGGTTGTTTACTGAATCATCTGGAATCGAATCAAGTCATGACAAATTTTGCCATGCTGTTCCCCGGACAGGGCTCGCAGTCAGTCGGCATGCTGGCCGAACTGGCTGGAGAGCGACCTGAAGTATGCGAAACCTTTGAACAGGCCGGACAAGCGCTGGAAATGGATCTGTGGAGGCTGGTCAATGATGGCCCGGCTGAACAGCTGGACCGGACCGAGCTGACCCAGCCGGCCATGCTGACCGCCGGGATTGCCGTGTGGCGCGTATGGCAGGCGCTGGGAGGTCCCCGGCCTGCCATGATGGCTGGCCATAGCCTGGGTGAATATGCGGCTCTGGTGGCCGCCGGCGCAATGGATTTTCCCGATGCGGTTCGGG
>PWWM01000203.1 GCA_003561495.1 Gammaproteobacteria bacterium | reverse complement strand
TCCGATCTGGTCAGGCTCGGGACGGGGCAGCAGCATGCGCGACTTGATTTCGGCAAGAATGGCGGCCATGACCAGATACTCGGCAGCCAGCTCGATGCGCATACCCTGCATCATTTCGATATAGCTGGTGTACTGGCGAGTGATCTCGGCAATTGGAATGTCGAGAATATCCAGGTTCTGGCGACGGATCAGGTAAAGCAGCAGATCCAGTGGGCCCTCGAAGGCCTCGAGAAAAATTTCCAGTGCATCGGGCGGAATGTAGAGGTCATCGGGCAGCTTCAGCAGGGGCTGACCCTGAACCACGGCAAACGGCATTTCCGTCTGCGCAAGGCGAATGTCGGTAACCTCGTTCATAAGGGCAGCAAGTGTACCCGTTTTACGTTCGGTTTTGCCCGCGGATCGCGTGAACAAATCAGACACAGGCCGTACAATAGCGGTTTTGCCGCCAGTGAAATCGTCATGCTTTACATGATTCTGGGTCGGGATGTGACTGATAGCCTGGAGCGGCGTGCAACCGCGCGCGAGCCCCATCTGGCGCGCCTGCGGGCGCTGGCCGATGAGGGACGCCTGCTACTGGCCGGTCCGCTTCCGGCCATTGATGGAGAAGATCCCGGGCCAGCCGGATTCAAGGGTTCGCTGGTCGTGGCCGAATTTGACAGCCTGGCAGCGGCCAGGGAATGGGCCGATGCCGACCCCTACATCCAGTCCGGGGCCTGGTCGAGCGCCGAGGTGCAACCGTTCAAGAAGGTGCTGCCATGACCGAACAGCGCGTTGCAATGATTCGCCAAAGACTCGAGCAGTCCCTGCAGCCGGTGGATCTCGAGGTGATCGATGAATCCCATCTGCATGTTGGCCATCCCGGAGCGCGCGACGGCCGTGGACATTTCCGGGTGCGCATTGTCAGCGCGCTGTTTCATGGCCTGCCGCGGCTGGCGCGGCATCGGCGAGTTTATGCGGCCATGGGCGAACTGATGGAAACTGACATTCATGCACTCACTATTGAGGCGTTTTCTGAAAATGAAGTTTAATTTACTGATTATTATCGTATTATTTTTTCTTGTCGCTTGTCAGCAGCAGGAGCCGGGCAAGCAATTGATCGACGAGGATGACACCATTCTGGTGTTGGTCGATGGTGAACCGGTGACCTTGCCGATGCTGGAGTACATGATGCGTCAACGCAATGTCTCGGAGGCTGACCACGAGGGTATGCGCGAGATCCTCGAGGAGTTGATCCGGCTCCGAGCTGTGGCCAATGCGGCACGCGAGGAAGGGCTGGACCGTGAGCCGCGGGTTCGCGCCCGGCGCATGATCCAGGATCTGGAAACCCTGCAATTGCGCTACTTCGATCAGATCTATCGCGACTATCCGGTGACCGACGACGATATCCGCGCGGTCTACGAGGCTCAGCTTGATCGCGCTGGAGACCGGCAGTTCCAGATCGAGGCGATTCTTTATGGTGACCAGCCCGAGGCATTGCGCCAGATTGCTCGCCTGGAGGATGGCGAAGTGACGTTCGATGAATTGCTGGCCAGTGCCGAGGCGACCGGAATGGGCGTGGATCAGCCGCTGTGGGTGGACCGTAGCCAGTTGCCGGAGGACATCGCCGTGATGCTTGACGAGATCGAGGACGGCGAGGTGGTTGGTCTGCCGCTGGAGACGCCACAAGGCTGGCGGATCCTGCGGGTGACCGACTCCCGACCGATCGATGTGCCGGCGCTGGATGATGTGCGAGAAGGAATCAGCCGTCACCTGGTTCGCCAACGCCTGGAGGCGCTGGTCGAGGATCTTTACGAGGCAGCCGAGATCACGCCCATGCTGCCACTGGATGAGGCTCAGTCCGAGACCGAGTGATCACGGCAGGGCGACGGGTGAGGGCGCCTGCCAGCTCTCGGCGCGATGCTCGGCGACTACGGTCGTGTAAATGCCGCCACGGACATTGAAATCGGCGCTCAAGCGCATGAAGCGCGGATGGGTGGCATCGACCAGGTCGGCAAGGATCTGATTGGTGACTGCTTCGTGAAAGGCGCCCTGGTCGCGATAGCTCCAGACGTACATTTTCAGGGCCTTAAGCTCGACACACCGTTGATCCGGCACATACTCGATCAGCAACTCGGCAAAGTCCGGTTGACCGGTCTTGGGACACAGGCAGGTAAATTCGGGTACTCGAATCCGGATGGTATAATCCCGCGCCGGTTGCGGGTTGGGAAATGTTTCCAGTTCCCGGCTGGGCTGGCTGGGCATGTTCGGGTCACCTTTGGCTCGTTGGCAAAACAATAGACTAATTCAAAAGACGTCCATGCGACTGACCGCAATCAAACTGTCCGGCTTCAAATCTTTCGTTGAGCCGACCACCGTCAAATTCCCGTCCAATCTCATGAGCATTGTCGGCCCCAATGGATGCGGCAAGTCCAACATTATCGACGCTGTGCGGTGGGTGATGGGTGAAAGTTCGGCCCGCCAGTTGCGCGGCGAGTCGATGAGTGATGTGATCTTTTCCGGCTCCAGTTCGCGCAAGCCGGTGGCCACTGCAACCGTGGAGTTGATGTTTGACAACTCCGATGGCCGGGCCGGCGGCGAGTATGCCAGCTACAGCGAGATCTCCGTCAAGCGCCAGGTCAGTCGAGATGGACAGTCGGCCTACTTTCTCAATGGCGCGCGTTGCCGACGCAAGGACATCACCGATCTGTTTCTCGGCACCGGCCTGGGGCCACGCAGCTACGCCATCATCGAACAGGGCATGATTTCGCAGATCGTCGAGGCCCGACCCGAGGAGTTGCGTGCTTTTCTTGAAGAGGCTGCCGGCATTTCGCGCTACAAGGAACGTCGTCGCGAGACCGAGAACCGGATTCGTCACACTCGCGAGAATCTCGAGCGCCTCAGTGACTTGCGAGAGGAAGTAAGCAAGCAGCTCGACAAGCTCAGGCGCCAGGCGCGCGCAGCCGAGCGTTACCGCAAGCTCAAGGGCCGCTACCGTGAGGATGAGGCGCGTTTGCTGGCCTTGCGTTGGCGAGAGCTCAGGCACCGTGCGGAAAGCGAAGAGCAGGCGCTGAGAAACGTGGAGAATCGTCTCCAGGAAGCATTGGCACGGCAGCGCAACGCCGAAAAGGAACTGGAAACCCTGCGCCAGAATCAGCACAAGGCATCCGATCAGGTTTCGAAAATCCAGGCCGAACTTTACGAGGTGGCCGGCGAAATCGCGCGTCTGGAACAGGCCATCGAACACCAGCGCGAGATCCGCAAGCGGCGGGAGGCCGAATACGCTGAAACCGAGGCACAGCTCAACGAGTTGCAGCAACACCTGGTACTGGACAAGGCCCAGGTCAAGGAAACCTCCGAACTGGTGGCCGAACTCAGCCCCAGGCTGGAACAGGCGCGCCAGGAGGAAACCGAGGCCGGCGAGGCCGTGGAAGCGATCGAGGCCGAGTTGCATCAATGGCAGCAGAAATGGCAGGAACATCAGGGTCATGCCGCCCGGGCCGGCAATCAGTCCGACTTGCTCAAGCAGCGTATCGAACATCTCGATGACCGCATGAATCGTGCCGCGGAGCGACTGAAAACCCTGCAGGCCCAGGCCGGTGAGCAGGTCAGTGAAAAACTGCTCGACGAACAACGTCAAGCCCGGGCGTCGCTGGCCGAGAGTGATCGGCAACTTGAACAGGCGCGTCAGCAGGCCGAGTCAGCGCGAGCGGACATCGCGAACCAGCGCGAGCGGATCGAGACCCTTCGCAACGATCTCGAAACGGCTCGTGCCCGGCGTCATGAACGCCATGGGCGACAGGAGTCCCTGCGGATCCTCAATCGTGATGAATCCGGGGGTGAACAGGCGGGTCAATGGCTGAATGAAAAGGGTCTTGATCCCGAGTCCCGCGTCCTGGAAAGCATTGAAGTCAGTGACAAGGCATGGACGGTGGCGGTCGAAACCGTGCTGGCCGACTGGTTGACCGCGGTCAGGGCCGAGCGTATCGATGGGCTGCTCGATGAGCACTTGCCGAAGTCCGGTTTGACCCTGGCGGATGGGCGCGACATGGCCTCGAAACCCGGAACGCTGGCCGAGCTGGTCAGGAACGCCGGTGCGCTGACGGCCATTCTGGCCCGTGTCAAGCGGGCCGAAAACGTGGCTGCCGCGCAATCCATGCTGGCCGATCTGGGTCCCGATGAGTCGGTGGTCACACCGGAAGGTCTTTGGCTGGGCGCGGGCTGGTTGCGTCAGCCGACGTCCGATGATCAAACCGACGGCTTGTTGCAAAGAGAGCAGGAGATTCGTGAGCTGGGGGAATTGATTGGACAGGACGATCAAGAAATCGATTCCATCGAAGAACACTTGAAATCGGCCCGGGAGTCCCTTGAGCAACTGGAAGCCAAGTTGCATCGGGCCGGGGAAAGCGTCGATGAGGCTCAGCGCGAGCGAGCCCGCCACCAGGGACAGCTCAGTGTCATCAACGGTCGTCTGGAAGCCCTGGATCGCCAGAAAAAGGAGGCGTCCGAAGAGATTGCCGATCTGAAGCAGCGACAGGAAGAAGATGGTCAGGCGGTCAGTGAAGCGCGGGCCAGCATGCAGGACGCCCTGGAGGCGATGCAGAAGGCCGAGGATGAACGCGAACCCTTGCGCAAGGAAAAGCAGCGACTTGATGATGTGCGCGAGGCCCAGCGTGCGCGACAGCGACAGGTCCGCGAACGTCGCGAATCGCTGTCATTGAAGGTGGAATCCAGTCGGGCCGGGCTGGAATCCCTGCGTCAGTCCATCGAACGCATGGACAACCAGGTCGGGCAGTTGCAGAAACGCTACCTGGAACTGAGCGAGGCCCTGGCCCAGGGGGACGAGCCCGTTCGCAAGCAACAACAGGAACGCGATGAGTTGCTCGACAAGCGGCTGGAAATCGAAACCCGTCTGCGTGATGCTCGCAACCACCTGGAGAGCCTGGAAGCCAAGTGGCGTGAGCAGGAGAAGGCACGCCAGGGCGCGGTGTCCCAGGCCGATGAAGCGCGCAGCGAACAGTCTGAACGCCAGTTGCAGCTCAAGGAGACACAATTGAAGGCCGAGTCGCTGGTCGGCCGCATTGAAGAGCTGGATGGCGATCTGGAGGCTTTGCTCGAATCCTTGCCCGAGGGCGCCGAGACCCAGCAGTACCAGCAGGAGCTGGAATCCCTGGAAGAAAAGATCCGGCGCCTGGAGCCGGTCAATCTGGCCGCCATCGACGAGGCCGAAAGCGAGGCCGAGCGCAAGGAATACCTGGATCGACAGCACAGCGACCTGGAAGAGGCCCTGCAGACGCTCGAAAAGGCGATCGAGCGCATTGACCGTGAATCGCGGACTCGCTTCCGCGAGACCTTCGAAAAGGTCAACACCAACCTGGAAACCCTGTTTCCGCGCCTGTTTGGCGGCGGCCACGCCTACCTGGAGATGTCGGGAGAGGACTGGTTGCAATCGGGGGTTGCCATCATGGCGCGCCCACCGGGCAAGCGAATTGCACGCATCCACCTGATGTCGGGTGGTGAGAAGGCCCTGACGGCGGTTGCCTTTGTATTCTCGATCTTCAACCTGAACCCGGCGCCGTTCTGTCTGCTTGACGAAGTGGACGCGCCGCTTGACGATGCCAATGTCGGGCGTTTTTCCGAAATGGTTCGCGAGATGTCAGAGCACGTGCAGTTCTTGCTGGTGACCCACAACAAGGTGACCATGGAGGTCACGCACCAGATGCTGGGTGTGACCATGCGCGAACCGGGCGTGTCGCGGATGGTCTCGGTAGACCTTGACAAGGCGCTCGCGCTGGCCGAGGCTTGACCACGTGGAGAATCTGCGCCTGATACTGATCCTGCTGGGCATCATCATCCTGGCGGCCATCGTCCTGTTTCACAAGCCGCAGGGCGAGTCCCGGCGTAATCATCAGCGCTGGTTGGGCGCCCGGCGCGAGCCCCAGCTGGGTCCGCCCCCGGAACCCGATGAGCCGGAGCCGCCGCGCACCGGGCGTGATCGTGAATTGCCGGCTTCGACGGCCAATCTCGCTGCCGGGCTGGCGTCGGCGCGCATGCTGGCTCGCGATGAGGACAGCGAGCTTGATGAGGACGACGCCGAACCCTCTCATCGCGTGCATGCGCGGGCTGCACCGGAAAAAATCATCAGCCTGTACGTGCAGCGCAAGGATGATCGTCCCATCAAGGGCACGGAGCTGCTCGATGCCGCGTCGCGGGCCGGGCTGGACTTTGGTGAAATGAACATCTTCCATCGCCTGCACGAGGGGGCCAGTGATCCGGTTTTCAGCGTGGCCAATCTGACCGCCCCCGGGCACTTCGACCCGGCAAGCTGGGAGCGATTCGATACGCCCGGGCTGACCTTCTTCGCCACATTGCCCGGTCCGGTCAGCGCGCTGGATGCCTGGGACGCGATGCTGGCCACGGCCCGGCGCGTGGGCGAGTTGCTCGATGCCGATGTGCTCGATGACAGTCGCTGCCTGATCTCGCGCCAGCGCATAGCCCAGATGCGCGAAGATGCCCGCGAATATGACCGCCGCCACGGACTCGGCAAATCCGGTTGAGAACGGCGTGAACGAATCCAGCCAGGCAGCCGAGCGCATCCAGCGCCTGCGACAAGAAATCGATGAGCACAATTACCGCTATTACGTGCTGGATGACCCGGTCATCTCCGATGCCGAATACGATCGTTTGCTCAAGGAATTGCAGGCGCTTGAAGATCAGCACCCGGAGCTGATCACGGCCGACTCGCCGACCCAGCGTGTCGGTGCCGCCCCGGCCGATGGGTTCGAGACCGTGGCGCATCGCATACCGATGCTGTCATTGGCCAATGCCTTCGAGCCTGACGAGGTCCGGGAGTTTGATCGGCGCATCCGCGAACAACTGGACCTGGAGACCATCGACTACTGTGTCGAACCCAAGCTGGACGGGGTGGCGATTGCGCTGCGTTATGAACACGGTGAGCTGGTGCTTGCCGCCACCCGGGGTGATGGCCGGCGTGGCGAAAATGTCACCTCCAACGTGCGCACCATTCGTTCGATTCCGTTGAGATTGCGCGGTCAGAATCTGCCGGATACGCTCGAGGTGCGCGGCGAGATCTTCATGACCCGTTCCGGTTTCAAGCAGCTGAACGAGGGTTTGGCCGACGAAGGGCTGAAAACCTTCGTCAATCCGCGCAATGCCGCTTCCGGCAGCCTGCGCCAGCTGGATTCTTCCATTACCGCCCGCCGTCCGCTGTATTTTTACTGCTACGGGGCGGCCACCACCGAAGGCCTTCCGGACCGCCACAGCGAGATTCTCGAGTCGCTCAAGAGGATGGGGCTGCCGGTCAGTCCGGAGGTGGACACGGTCGGCGGGGTCGATGGCCTGCTGGCGCGCTATGAACGGATCCTGGACAAGCGAGACCGACTCGATTACGACATCGACGGCGTGGTCTACAAGGTCGATGACCTCGACCAGCAGCTCGAGATGGGTACGGTTTCGCGCGCGCCGCGCTGGGCGCTGGCGCACAAGTTTCCCGCTCAGGAGGAAATCACCCGGCTGCTCGATATCGAGGTCCAGGTCGGGCGCACGGGCGCACTGACGCCGGTGGCGCGCCTGGAACCGGTGTTTGTCGGCGGGGTCACGGTGACCAACGCAACCTTGCACAACCTCGATGAAATCCGGCGCAAGGATGTTCGCCCGGGCGATTACGTGGTGGTGCGCCGGGCCGGTGACGTGATTCCTGAAGTGGTGCGCTCAATTCCTGAACGCCGGCCCGCGGGCACCGAGGAGTGGACCATGCCGGACCAATGTCCGGACTGTGGATCCTCGGTTGAACAGGTCGAGGGTGAGGCTGTCATTCGCTGCACCGGCGGGCTGGTGTGTCCAGCGCAGCGACGGCGTGCCCTGGAACACTTCGCCAGCCGGCAGGCCATGGATATCGACGGGCTGGGCAGCAAGCTGATCGCGCAACTGGTTGATCAGGACCTGGTTCACTCTCCGGCCGATCTGTATCGGCTCGACCGCGATACCCTGGCCGGACTGGAGCGCATGGCCGAAAAGTCCGCCGACAATCTGCTTGAGTCGTTGGAAAACAGCAAGTCAGTCAGCCTGGGCCAATTGCTCTTCGCCCTGGGCATTCGCGAGGTGGGGCAGGTTACGGCCAACCAGTTGGCCCGACACTTCGGGACCCTGGACAATCTGGCCGTGGCGGATCTAGAAGCGCTGGAAGCGGTGCCTGATGTCGGCCCGGTCATGGCCGCTCATGTGCGGGCGTTTTTCGATGAGCCGCACAATCGGGAAGTCATTGAACAACTTCTGGCGGTCGGCGTCCATTACCAGCCGGAAGAAATGCCCTCGGGCGACAACCTGCCACTGACCGGCAACACCTATGTGCTGACCGGCGCGCTGGAGTCCATGACCCGCTCCCAGGCCAAGGCCGAACTGGAGGCGCGCGGCGCCAAGGTGACCTCGAGTGTGTCGAAAAATACCACGGCGCTGATCGCCGGCTCCGATCCGGGCTCAAAGCTGGCCAAGGCCGAAAGCCTGGGCATCGAGGTGCTGGATGAAAACGGGCTCAAAGAGTTATTGGAGAACTCTTGACGGCAAGTCGACTTGGCCCAGATCAAATCCCGAATTCGACTTGCGCTTACAATTAGGATGTACAACGCATAAGAAACCGGCCTGACTGGCCCTGACAAGTCCAAGGAGTCAAGACCATGACAGAACATATCAAGGAAATCCTGGTCCCCGTCGATGGGTCCGAGAACTCGATTCGCGCCGCGCGCTTTGCCATGGAGATGGCCCAGGCAATGGGCATCGGCGTGCGTCTGTTCTATGTTTTCCCCGCCGCATCGGTCGAAGTGATCGGCATGGCCGGCATGTCGCGCGCCGATATCGATCAGGCTGCCCAGGCCTCGGCCCAGCGCGCCTTTGACAAGACTCGCGAGGGACTGGGTTCGGACCTGATCGACAAGGTCGAACAGGAAACCTCCATCGGTGACCCAGCCGAGGAAATCATCCGTTATACGGAAGATGATTCGACCACGCTGGTCGTGCTCGGTCGTCGCGGCCTGTCGGCCATGAAATCGTTGATGCTCGGCAGCGTCAGCGACAAGGTCATCCGCCACGCCAAGAGCCCGGTGACCGTCATTACATGAGTCACGCATATTAGAAAAAAGTAATTGACAGTGTGACGAAGTTCAAATTATGATCAAACCTGTCCCGCAGCGTGTTTGCGGGACGGGCCAGGATCTGGACGCTGCGGGGGTGGGCAAAGTGGTTGTCTTGGGACTGTGGGCTGTTGTGGCTTGCTCAGGAGGCTTGCGACAGTGGTTGGCGTGGAATTACCCGGCAGTCATTCCGACCGCATTGCGGTTTCCGGATGGGTTCGGATATCCCTGCTCGTCCTGACTGTTTTCATTCTGTTTCTTCTGACCCTGATGTGGGTGTCGGAGCGAACGAGTGACGGTCTGCATTCGGCAACGGAGTCGAACGGTCTCCCGAATCAGGTCGAGGCGGTCAGCGGTCCATTGCGGGATGCCAATGAAGATACGACGGCCGCAGCATCCAGCGTGCCTCGATCGTCGCCAATTGCTTTTGAAGCTGCGACGAACGCCGACCGTTTGCCGTCACCATCGCTGGACAGGTTTCCCTCAGAACCCCGGCCGACAAGACCGGAAAGAGCCGACTCATCTTCCGGTGATCGTCGCAATTCTGATTCGGATAAGGATAAGACACTCGAATCCATTGGTGGCACTGTTTTCGATGAGAGCGGGGATGTCGTTGCAGGAATCCAAGTCTCACTGATCGCGCTTGACACCCAGACGAACTCCCAATCGGGACGATCCGCCCGCAGCGATCGCCTCGGCATGTTTCGGTTCGACCGGCTTGATCCTGGAGAGTACGAAGTGCGTGCGCTGGGCGGTGAGCGCTATCACTCGCTGAGCCAGCGCGTTCGAGCCGGCGTCGGCAGCCTGGAAATACACCTGCAAAGCAAGGGCGAATTCATCGTAGCGGGACGAGTGACCGACGAATCGGGTCAGCCGATTGCCGACAGTCGCGTTCGTGCATTGGGTGGGAGAGTGGAGACTCGTTCGGCACAGGATGGCAGTTACCGGACCGTAGTCGAACGTCGTCAGGCCAGTCAGGCGCCGGTACTGGTGTTCAGCCATCCGCAGTTTCGTGAGCACCGGGCAGCGCTGGTGGGCAGCTCAGCCCAGGGACAATCATCCGTGTTGCAACTGGATGTGACCTTGAAGGCGCGGACCTCGACGGTTCGGCTTGAAGGTCTGGTCAGCGGGCCCTTCAATGAGGAGGTTTCCGGGGTGACAGTCTGGCTGAATTCGTCGCGCCCGGGCAGTTTTCGGCGAACGGTGACGGACAGTTTCGGAATCTATGCCTTCGAAAGGGTCGAAAGCAACGGCTCATACCAGATCGGAGTCGATGGCAATCGTGACTATGCGCCATCGGATCCCCGGTGGATTTCGATCGGCAGTCATGACAAGATTCTGGATCTGCGATTGCGTCGTCGTTCTGCAGGAGAACTGCATGGCACCCTGGTCAATCCCGAGGGCAGCGTGTTGCCGAGCTTTACTGTACGGGTCAAGAGCTCGGGAGCTGTCGATCGCTATCCGCTGGACCTGACCAGCGATGCATTCGGGGGATTCTGGATTCGCGAAATTGAAGCGGGTGATCTGCTGTTCATGACCACCTCATTGCCACGCCTGGAAGCACGAGGCGCAGTTCTTGAAGCCGGGACCAATCGCTATGTCGAGGTTGTGCTGGACTGGGGCGAGTACTGGTTATTCGGTCGAGTGGTGGATGCTCGGGGACGGCCGGTGCCCGGCGCGCGTGTGACGGCGCAGTGGGGCATGCAGTTCGGTGATGTATTCAGCCAGTCCCAGCGCGAGACGCGCACGGATCTCGAAGGACACTTTGCCTTTTCCAACCTGGCGGCACCAGATTACACACTGACGGTACGTGCCGAGGGTCATCCCCATGCACGAGTTTTCCATTCCCTGGTTGGCGGCACTGACCGGGAGGTTTTAATCACCCTGGCGGGAGTGGAACCGTGAACGGTTGTTGTTGATCGTCAAAGAGTCTCTGGGAGAGTTGTGTCATGAAGATCACGCCCTGGGTTGTTGTCCTGCTGTGCCTTTCAATCGTCGCTCCGGGAACGAATGCCATTGCACGCACTTCGGAGCTGGTTGTCACTGCAGTGACTGACGGTGGCGAGGGCAGCCTTCGCGCTGCCCTGGAAATCGCTGCGGCCCACCCGGACCAGGACTGGCATATTCATCTCGGTCATCGACAGGGTCCGTTTTCTGAACCGGTGACGATCCGGCTCGAGAGCCCACTGCCTGAAATTCACTCAAAGGTCATCATTAATGGTTTTGTCCGTGGACTTCTGTGGCAGGCCTACGGAATGATTCTGGACGGTAATGGCGAGCGCATTTTCAATATCGCACCCGAAGGTGAATTGATACTGACCGGCATTACCCTGATCGGCGGACGATCCGATTACG
>PWWM01000212.1 GCA_003561495.1 Gammaproteobacteria bacterium | reverse complement strand
GGCCGATTGCGACGAACCCAGGCTCAGCCCGGCCAGGGTGCCGGCGAACAGGAATACGTACTGGGCTTCCCACTCGACCTGGAACAGTGCCTGGGTGATGTCGGTCAGCAATGGGGTCTGCCAGATGGCCAGGATGGCGGCAATCCAAAGGCCCAGGGTGATCAGGTAGGTCCGGCGTGCGCCGATGCGGCTCTGGATGAATCCGAAACCGAGCGCGCCGATGGCTGCGGTGATCTGCACGGTGACAAACATCATGATGCGAACATGTTCTTCCCAGCCAATGACTTGCGAGCCATAGATAAAGGAAAAACTGATGATGATGTAAATGCCGGCCATCATGAAAAAGACCGAGATGAGCAGGTTGCGCAGATCCCTGAACCAGGCCAGGTGAGTCAAGGTGTCGCGCAGTCGGTCAATGCCGCTGCCGAGCAGTGAACGACCCGGTGGCAGCGGGCGTCGGCGTCCGCGTTCTTTCAGCCAGATGAAGGTCGGCAGCGCGGCCAGCAGGAAGAACACGGCCGCGAAGGGGCCGACCCAGCGGATCCGGTCGTAATTTTCTTCACTGACATCGCCGAGAAAATACAGCGCGAAAACGGTCGAGACCAGCCCGCCGACATAGCCCAGGCTCCAGCCCAGGCCCGAGATCCAGCCCAGGTCCTTGCGCGGTCCCAGCCCGGGCAGGAAGCTGGCGATGAAGGCCTCACCGATGGCGTAGGCGAAGTTGGACAGGATGATCAGACACATGGCCAGCACGATCCAACCCGGTTCGACCAGCCACAAAAGTGCGGTGGTGATGATGGTCAGCAGGTAGCTGATCAACAGAAATCGCTTGCGCAGGCGCGAGTGGTCCATGACCGCCCCGCACAGCGGATTGACGACCACGACCATCAGGTAGCTGACTGCCAGGGCGATGCTCCAGAGCAGGTTGCCAAGGCGATAGTCGGGCCCATCGCCAACAATCACGCGGGTGAACAGGTCGCCGAAGATGACCGTGATGATCAGCAGCGTGTAGGCCTGGTTGGCGAAGTCAAACATCGCCCAGCCGAAGATTTCCTTCGCCGGGGCGCGCTTTCGGGTGACCATGTCGAATCCGGTGGTTGGTTGAACGCTTAGATTAACCGGAAAGCCGTGGTTCGGGCACGGATCAGTAGGTCGGGCCAGCTCAGATTGGAGGTCAAGTGCAGTTTGCCGTAGGCAAGAAGCGCTTGACCGGAAATCGTCCGCGCGTGTGGCCGACAGACCATGTTGGCCGAAATTGTGTAGGTCGGCCCTACGCGGCCGACGGACCATGTGCCGGACATCGACATCAAATCGATGGGTGAATGGGCGTGGTTCAGGTTTGGACTCACCAACGCCCAGGTGGAGATGGATTCGGCATGGTCCGTCGGCCACGTAGGGCCGACCTACAGTTTAATGTAGGATTGCAGTGATGCAGGAATTTGAAGACATCATCCGCGAGCGGATTGCGGAGCTGGAGGGGCTGGCCGAGTCCGGTCGCGAGGCGGCGGCGACGGTGGAGCTGGATCAGACCCGTCAGGGCCGGCTCAGTCGCATGGATGCTTTGCAGGGTCAGGCGATGGCCAAGGATGCCGAGCGCCGCCGCGCGGCCGAGGTGCGTCGATTGAAGGCGGCGCTGGCACGGATTGAGCGTGGCGAGTTCGGTGATTGTCTTGATTGTGGTGAATCCATAGCCCAGGCGCGGCTCAAGGCGGATCTGGGTGCGACGTTGTGTCTGGATTGCGCCAGCGCGAAGGAAGGTTAGTTGGTTTGATTGGTTTGGTTGGTTTGGTTGGTTTGGTTCGTTGGATGGGTTGGTTCGTCAATTAGTGGGAAAAGGCGTAGAATGCCGGGCCATCATGGTTTCGACCTGACAAAGTAAAGAGTTAACAAACAAAACGAACTTAACAAATTTAACCAACCAAACGAATTTTATGACCTTCCGCGTCCCCAACACCCTGGCCCTGCTGTTTTTCCTGATGGTGGCGGCATTGATCGCCACCTGGCTGATTCCGCAAGGTCACTTCGAAACCGAGATCAACGAAGCCGGCCGGGCCATGGTGGTGCCCGGATCCTACGAGGTGGTTGAAGAACGTCATCGGATGAGCCCATTGGAATTGTTCACCGCTGTACCACGCGCATTCGCCGCCGCTTCCGACATCATTTTCTTCCTGTTCATCATCGGCGGTGTGCTGGCCATCATTCGCGCCACCGGCACCATCGATGCCTTGCTGGGGCGCTTGCTGGAGCGGTTCAGCAACCAGCCGGCGATGTTGATCTTTGTAGTGATCTTCGTGTTTTCACTGGCATCGAGCGCGGTCGGGTCCTCGGGCGAGTACATTCCTTTCGTGCTGATTCTGGTGGCGCTCTGCCGGGCCATGCGCATGGACCCGATGACGGCCGTGGCCATGGTGATTTCCGGGTATGGCGTGGGTTATGGTGTTGCTGCCTTCAACCAGTACACCGTGGTGGTGGCCCAGGGAGTCGCTGACTTGCCCATCTACTCGGGCTGGCAGGTGCGCCTGGCCTTGCTGGTGCCTTTCGTGCTGATTGCCGTTCACCATGTCTGGTCGTATGCCGCGAAGGTGCGCCAGGATCCGGGCGCCAGCATGGTGCGCGATGTCGAGCCCCCGGATGGCGCTGAACCGCCCCGGGAGTATCCGGATATGAACATGGGCCATGTGGCCATCGTGATCGGGTTTCTGCTCGCGCTGGGTGTGGCCATCTGGGGCATTGCCACGCGCGGCTGGTACCTCAATGAGCTGGGGGCGGCCTTCCTGATCCTGGGTTTTGTCGCCGCGCTGATTGGCAAGCTCTCGCCGAGCATCACGGCCGAGAAGTTCATCATCGGCGCACGCCAGTTGACCGAAACCGCGTTGCTGGTTGGCGTGGCGCGCGGGATTGCCCTGATCATGGAAGACGGTCAGATCCTGCACACCATCGTGCATTACCTGTCATTGCCGTTGTCGCTGGTGGGCGCCGAGCTTTCCGCGGTCGGCATGCTGATCATTCAGTCCATCCTCAATCTGTTCATTCCCTCCGGCAGTGGCCAGGCGTTTGTCACCATGCCGTTGATGGCGCCCTTGAGCGACCTGGTCGGCGTCTCTCGCCAGGTGGCGGTGCTGGCTTACCAGTTGGGTGACGGTTTCACCAACATGATCATTCCGACCAATGCCATTTTGATGGGTATTCTGGGCATGGCCGGCATTTCCTATGCCAAGTGGCTGCGCTTTGCCTGGCCGTTGATGCTCAAGTTGTTTGCATTTGCGGCGGTGGTCCTGGTCGGCGCAGTCTGGTTGGGCTTCGAGTAAGCAAGTATGAGAAACGAGCAGAGAAAAAGTGTTCTGATCACCGGCGGCGCATCCGGACTGGGTGAGGCCATGGCGCGCCGTTTTGCTGCCGAGGGTTGGCGAGTCATCATTGCCGATCTCGATGAAGAGCGGGCGCAATCGGTGGCGAAATCCATGGGCGAGTCCCACCTGGGGCTGGCCATGGACATTACGCTTGAAGAGGATTGGCAAAGGGTTGCAGCCCGGGTCGATGAGCAATGCGGCGGACTGGATGTGTTGATCAACAACGCCGGGGTGGCGGTGGGCGGAACCCTGGAGGAGACGTCCATCGAGGACTGGCGCTGGGTGATCGATATTGATCTGATGGGTGTGGTGCTTGGCTGCAAGACCTTTGCGCCCTCCATGCGCAAGCAGGGCCATGGCCATATCATCAACGTGGCCTCGTTTGCGGGTTTTGCCGGGGCGCCGGGGATCAATGCCTATGGCACCGCCAAGGCCGGGGTGATCGCGCTGTCGGACATGCTGCGCGCCGAGCTGGCCAGCGCCGGGGTTTCGGTGTCGGTCTTGTGTCCGGCATTTGTCAAGACGCGTCTGACCGAAACCATGCGCGCGCCGGATCCGTCCTACCATCAGCGTGTCGAGCGCTGGATGCAAAACTCCGGTGTCAGTGCCGAGGATGTGGCCGGCGTGGTCTTCAATGCCGTGCTCAAGCCCCGTTTCATGCTGTTGACGCATGGCAATACGCGCTGGATCTGGCGTCTTCGTCGCTGGTTTCCCGAGTTCTATTTCAGGATGGTCATGCGCGGTGTCAGGCGCATCGAGCAGAAGTCGAAGTCACGGCGAAAGGACTGAATCGCTGTCATCGGCTTGCAGCCGAGTGCATTTGCCGGGATACTTCCCCGTGCAGGGATGAGGCGATCGGATCGGGATTGATGAGTGAGCGTTTCTACCTAGAGAGTTCAAAGGGGCAGTCAAAGCTGCCTCGCAGACTTGAATTGAATGACTTTCCGGCCACTGTCGGGCGTCATCCCGACTGCAGTGTTCAGCTCAACGTCGATCGTATTTCGCGCCTGCACGCGCGCTTTGACCTGGTCGGCAGCCAGTTGCATGTCGAGGACCTGGGCAGCACCAACGGCACCTATATCAATCACCAACCCATCCAAGGCCAGGCGGTGGTCTCGGTGGGGGATGTGGTGCACCTGGCCGACCATGAGTTTCGCCTGATGCGCAATGAGTCCCATACCGTGCCGTCGGCCAGGCCGGTCAGCTCGGCCGAAACGGTGATTGGCAGGAACCCGCTGCCGCGCCAGTTCCCGCTGCAGATGTCGGCGCTGCTCGATCTGCTCGATAACGGCAAGGTGCAAACCTTCGTTCAGAGCATTTACCATGCCGGCGGGGAGATGCTGGGCTGGGAATTGCTGGGCCGGAGCACTCATCCGGACCTGGACCAGGGGCCGGGTCAGATGTTCTCGCTGGCTGCCGCGCTGGATGCCGAGGTTCGTCTCAGTCAGTTGTTGCGCCAGCATTCATTTGCAGCAGCCCATCGGGCCGGCCTGGACCAGCCGCTGTTTTTCAACAATCACCCGACCGAATGCCGGGATTTCGATGCGCTGCTGACCGAACTCGGGGAGTTGCGCAAGCAGTACCCCGATCTGCAACTGGTCTTCGAGATGCACGAAGGCGCGGTGACTGATCTGGATGTGATGGCCGCGGTGAAGAAGCAGCTCAAGGCCATGAACATCGAGCTGGCCTATGATGATTTCGGCGCCGGCCAGGCCCGCCTGCTCGAGCTGATCGAGGTGCCTCCGGACTATCTGAAGTTCGATATCTCGCTGGTCCGTGGTCTCGAGGACCGCGACTCGCCCAAGTATCGGCTACTGGCGACCCTGCATGATCTGATCAGTGGACTGGGTATCAAGACCCTGGCCGAGGGTATCGAAACCGAAGCGGCCGCCCGATGCTGCCGCGACATCGGCATTGACTATCTGCAAGGTTATCTGTTCTCGCGGCCCCGGCCGCTGTGATCGTCGCCCATCGCTACCACCACAGTGAGACCGACAGGGCGCCATAGTCCTGGGCAGCCAGTTGACCTTTGAACTCGCGGCTGCGCCAGACGTGGGTATACGAGGCGCGAAACCGGCCCTGCGTATAGACCGCACCCGCGAACAACTCACCGACCAGGCGACGTGCATTGACGCCATCACGGCCACCGAACGTGTTGCCTTCGATGAACAGGTCACGACCAACCAGGCGGCCTTCGCTCCCGAAAAAGACATACCAGCTGCGCGATTCGCGGGGTGTGAAAAAACCGGAGCCGGAAACGGCCGGGGTGATGCGAGGTGGGCCGAAGTCTTCCGGCAAATCGTGTCCGAGACGGATGAAGCTGCCCAGCGTGCCATGCGTATGGGCGTTGCCCAGGGTCATGCCGCCGAGCAGGCTGACATCCATGCCCAGTTGTTCAGGCTCGGCCCAGTCGACGATGCGTCGAAAGCGGTCATAGCCCAGCAGCAGTGTGGGTTCGTTTTTGAGCTGGGTATCCCAGCCGGTGGGCATGTCGGTGTCGATGGCCCGGTGCACACCCTTCTGGATTGGCTTGCCCAGGGCTGCCGGCCCGACGATGCCCACGCCAACACGCACCCGGTCGGCGCCCTTGGGGTGCAAGGTGCCGGTGGAAAATTTCAGTTGCAGCCAGGCTGCATAGGGGCGGTCATCAGGCGGGAATTCAGGATTGACGATATCGGCCGGGGTGTAAATGTTGTGCCCGATGGCCAGGCTGTAGGGCAGGGCGGTGGCTTCGTCGAATCCGGGAAAACGCCGCGCCACCGATTCCAGCCAGGATGGCGCCTCGCGCGCCGCCGCCACGCGGCTCAAGCGCACGCCGCTGGTGTAATAGCGATCTTCGCCCGCGAAGATATCGTTTTCGTACTCGACGATCCACAGCGACTGCACCGGATCGTCATCGGCAAGCGCCAGGTTGATCGCCATTGCCGCGGCAATGGCGATCCATCCGGACACTTGAATAAGCTTCACCGGCTGATTACCAGATACTGACCCGGTCTTCAGGCGGCAGGTACAACTCGTGCTCCGGGCCGACCTCGAAGGCGTCATACCAGGCGTCGATATTGCGTACCACGCCGTTGACCCGATAACGCGCCGGACTGTGCGGTCCGGTGATCAGCCGAGCGCGCAATGATTCCTCCGTCTCGATGGTTCGCCAGACCTGGCTCCAGGCCATGAAGAAGCGCTGGTCGCCGGTGGTGCCGTCGAGCACCGGCGCCTGGCCATCGTGGTGGTCGTCGAGGTAGAGCTGATAGGCGTGATGGGCAATCGAAAGCCCGCCCAAGTCGCCAATGTTTTCGCCCAGGGACAAACGCCCGTTGATGTTCATGCCCGGCAGGGGTTCAAAAGCTTCGTACTGGGCCACCAAGGTCTCGGTGCGTTCCTCGAACTGACGGCGGGATTCATCGGTCCACCAGTTGCGCAGGACGCCATCGGCATCCGAGCGCGAGCCCTGGTCGTCGAAACCATGTCCCATTTCGTGACCGATGACGCCGCCAATGGCGCCGAAGTTCACGGCCGGGTCGGCGTCGGGATCAAAAAACGGTGGCTGCAGAATGGCGGCCGGAAAGACGATTTCATTGCGTGTCGATGAGTAATAGGCATTGACGGTCTGCGGCGACATGAACCACTCCCACTCGCGCACCGGTTCATCCAGGCGCGCCAGCGAGTCTTGCCACATCCATTGGCCCAGGCGGTCGAGATTGCCGATCAGGTCATCGGCCTCGATCTCGACGGCTGAATAATCGCGCCAGCGATCGGGATACCCGATCTTGGGCAGGAAGGCTTCGAGTTTGGCCTGGGCTTCGGCCCGGGTGGGCTCATCCATCCAGTCCAGGGTTTTCAGACGCTCGGCGAATGCCCGACGCAGATATTCGACCAGTGTTTCCATCTGGACGCGATTTTCCGGCGGGAAGTGTCTTTCCACGTAGACCTGACCGACCAGTTCGCCCAGCCGGCCGCTGACCAGGTTGACCGCCCGTCGGGGACGGGGGCGTTGTTCTTCGACGCCGTTGAGACGGCGCTGGAACAGGTCGAAATGGGCATCGGCATAGGCGCTGGACAACAGTGGGGCGTGGTTGTTGATCCAGTGAAAGGCATGCCAGGAGGCCCAGTGATCGGCCGGGATTTCGGAAAACAGTTCGGCGCTGGCCGCCACTGCCGAATCGGTGGTCAGCACCAGTTCCTCGATGTTGTCGACTTCCCGCTGAGCCAGAAGCGCTTGCCAGGGGAATCCGGGCGCGCGCTCGTCGAGTTCCGAACGGGTGATCAGCTGGTAGTTGGCCACCCGGTCGCGTTGCTGCACGCGGCTCCAGTGAACCTCGGCGATGGCGGTTTCCAGCGCCATGATATCGGCTGCCCGATCATGCGGCCGGTCGATGCCGGCCCGCTCCAGGGTGGCGGCGATGTAGTCGACATACGCCTGGCGATGCTCGGGGAAAGGGGAATCCTCGCGGTCGTAGTAGTCGCGGTTGGGCAGACCCAGTCCGCTTTGGCTGATATGGACCAGGTAACGATCCGGATTCCCCGAATCCTGACCGACCGATACCCGGAACAGTGACCGGGTTCCCGATCGACCCATCCAGCGGGCGATGTCTTCATGGGATTCGATTTTCAGCAACGCCGCCAGGGTCTCGGCGATCGGGTCCAGTCCCAATGTTTCGATGCGGTCGGTGTCCATGTAACTGGCGTAGAGGTTCGCGATCCGCGCGGCGTTCGGGTCGTTCGTCCCGTTGCCGCTCTCGGCGTCCCGGATGATGGCTTCGACGTTTTCTTCCGCCTCCAGGGAGAGCTCGGTAAACGTGCCGAAACGCGAGTGACCGGCCGGCATCTCGGCCGTTTCGAGCCAGCCATGGTTGACGTAATGAAAGAAATCATCGCCTGGAGCGGCGGATTGATCGATGTGATCCAGGTCGATCCCCCATGTGCCGATCCGCGCCTGCGCGGGTTCGTAATCGCTTGCGACGACGGGAGCAAGGGTGATGAAGATCACATTGAGAAGTACAAAATATGCAATAGATCTCATTGGTTTTGTTTTCTTTGATGGGTTGGAGAATGTAGCCGGGACATCAGGTCGGCTTCAAACAGCCTGAGACCATCTGGGCGGGATAAGGTTTCCCCGCCAACGGGCGGAAATTCAAAGGTTTGGGTGCTATGATGCCGATCAAAGGGTCAGCACGGACGGATGCTGATTCATTGGATGAAGGACTCGCCGGTCGAGAAAAGGGTGTGATGGACGTTTCTTCCAAATCCGGTCATGGCGCAGACTCGATGTGGCAGACGGAGCTGATCGTTCATCCGTCCGATCTGGAGATCGGGCACTTCATCATTCGTCTCGACATTCCCTGGCTGGAAACGCCGTTTCCGTTGCAGGGGGTGCTGGTTGATTCCAAAAAGACCCGCGACTGGTTCATCGAACACTGCCAGTGGGTGGTCATTGATTACTCGCGCAGTCCCAACAAGCTGCGGCCCTCGACCAATCGCGTGTCGCAATCGGCGGTACTGGCCGCTCACCAGGCCGATCCCAACCACCCGATCAATGCGCTGCGAGGCTCGCGGCTGGATGCTGAAAGTGTGGGCGCCGCCCTCAAGGCCTACAGTCTGCTGGATACCCAGTCCAGGCGGCTGATCAAGTCGTTTGCCGATCGCGGCGCCATCGAGGTCAAGACGGCCGAGAAAGTGGTCGGCGAGCTGTCGGGATACCTGGAACGAAATCTGGCGGCCATGATCTGGCTGACGCGTATCAAGGACCGTGATGACTACACCGCCCAGCATTCGATCAACTGTGCGATTCTTGCCCTGGGCCTGGCGCACGTACTCGAGTGGTCCACCGAGAGGGTCGAGCGTGCCGGGCTGGCGGCCCTGTTGCACGATCTGGGCAATGTCAATCTCGACCTTGCCATTCTCAACAAGCCCGGCCGGCTGACCGTGGCCGAGTATCAGCACGTCAAGACCCACACCACCATTGGTTACCAGCTGTTGAGCGATGAGCCTGATGTGCATCCGGATATCGCCCGGGTCGCACTGGAACATCACGAACGTCCCGATGGCCTGGGATATCCGGATGGCAAGCAGGGTGATGAGATCGATCCGCTCTCGCTGCTGGTTTCCGTGGTTGATGTCTATGATGCCGTCACCTCGCAGCGGGTGTATCGACCGGCACGCTCTCACCATGATGCCCTGGGTATTCTCTGGCGGGGTCGCGGACGCAAGTTCGATCGCAACATGGTGGAGACCTTCATCCACTTCATGGGCTGGGTCGCGCCGGGTACGCTGGTCCGTCTGTCCAACGGGGATCTGGCGATCGTCGAGGAAACCAATATCGTCCATGGTTTCTATCCGATCGTGCGCAAGCTCATTCCCGGCAATGTCGGTTACCGGGCGGGTGAACGCATTGATCTGTCCGAACTCAAGGATGCCGAAGGCAAGCCGCGTGTGAAAATCGCCGAGGTATTGCCGGACGGCGCCCAGGGGGTCAAGGTCAAGTCATTGCTGGTCTCGGCCCTGGAGGAATGAAAAGCCGAGTTTGTTTTTTGATGGATCTTCTGTGGTGGTTCGAACTGTAACCTCGAAACCGCTTGCAGTACACTGAAAGTATCGTTTCGAGAGGGAAAGGAATTGGGTCAGCTGGATCGTTTTCGCAAGCTCCTTGGATTGAACAAGACCGAAGAGCGGCGCAAGTCGCAACGCGTGGATGCCGCCAGGGGTACCCGGGTGCTGATCATTGATGATTCGCGCACGGTGGTTGCTGCCTTGAGTCATATGCTGCGCCAGAGTGATTACCTGCCCATGGGGGCCGGCGATGCAGAGCGCGGTCTGGAGTTGGCCGTTTCGGAACAACCCGACCTGATCTTCCTCGACATCGTTCTGCCGGGACTCAACGGCTTTGCTGCCCTGAGGCGCTTGCGCAAGGATCGGCGCACGGCCAGGATCCCGGTCATCATGATCAGTGGCAATCCCCAGGCGGCCGAACAGTTCTACCTGGAACGAATCGGCGCCGATGACTTCATGAAAAAGCCGTTCGGGCGTGCCGAAGTGTTTTCGCGCATATCCAAGTTGGTGCAGCTGGGCTCACTGCCACCCAGGCAGGAATCTCCCGGTCAAGGATCCAGCGAGGAAGACCGCGAAGACGATGACATTCGAATCAGTGATGACATGCCCGAACCCAGTCGGCGCGGATGACGTCGAGTGCTTTCCCCCTGTCCAGGCCGTTGATTGACGGGACGCGCCCCACATGAGCGGCCAGTTGATCTATGTTCTGGCGGTGCTGGCAGCCATGCTGGTCTTGTTCGTCACCAATCGCATGCGTCTGGACCTGGTTGCGCTGATGGGGTTGCTGGCGCTGACCCTGGGTGGTGTGATTTCCACCTCCGAAGCACTGGCCGGCTTTGCCGAACCGGTGGTCTTGATGATCGCCGCGTTGTTCGTGGTTGGCGCTGGTCTGTTCCAGACCGGCGTGGCCGACGCCCTGGGTCGCCAGGTCGAACGTGTGGCGGGTCATGGAGTGACTGCGTTGACGGCTGTCATCATGCTGGTGACTGCCGTTCTGTCGGCCTTTCTGAGTTCGACCGGCACCGTTGCCGTGATGTTGCCGGTTGTGCTGGCCATTGCCCGTCGCCAGCGCATCCAGCCCTCGCGCTTGTTGATGCCGGTGGCGTTCGCCGCCTTGCTCGGTGGCATGATGACCCTGATAGGAACGCCTCCGAACCTGATCGTCAGTGATCAGCTTGGCCAGGCCGGCCTGGAATCGTTCGGGTTTTTCGATTTCACCGGACCGGGTCTGGTCATGCTGATCATCGGCATGGCCTGCATGCTGGTGCTGGCGCCGCGCCTGGTTCCGGAACGTTCGGGTGGTGAGCCGGCGCCGTCCCGACCCGGCTGGGCTGAATTGTTCGAGCACTACGGCCTGCGTGAAAGGCTGGTTCGTCTGCGGGTCCCGACGGGCTCTGGGCTGGCGGCGGCCGATATCAACAGTAGCGAATTACGGTCACGTTTCGGGGTGACGGTGGTCGCCATTGTCAGTCGGACGGACCGCGGCCGCTTTTCGCGCAAGGCCGAACCCGGCAGCATCATTCGCGATGAAGACGTGTTGCACGTGGTCGGCAGCGAGGAGGACATTGCGCAGGTCGTCGATCAGTTCG
>PWWM01000049.1 GCA_003561495.1 Gammaproteobacteria bacterium | reverse complement strand
GCCAGCATCTGGTCGCGTGCCGGGCGATCGGCCAATTGCGCGCCACCTTCCAGGCGCACACCCCACTGGCCGTCTTCATCCTCGGCCAGGACCAGGTCCAGACCCAGGATGATCAGGCGAACCGGATTGCGCTGGTCGCCAATGAAGTCGGGCAGATGAATCTCGAGTCGCGCCCGATCGACCTCGAGCACAGGTTCATCGATATCTCCAACCCGCAAGCCATACAGATTCAATTGGGGCGTCAGGCGTGGCCAGTCGGCCTGCAGGCGCTCGATTTCAACCTCCTGCCCGACCCGTTCGGAGATCTGCTCGGCCAGCCAGGGTCGCAAGTGGTCGGCATACGGGATCAGGACGCGTCCAATGCCAACCACAACCGCGGTGATGATGATCAAGACCGCAAGGGTGGTCAGAAACAGACCTGCGGCCTGGCGCAGCCAGTAGCGCAGGCGGGATGTCTTGCCGCTACCGGTCAAAGCAAAACGACGTCGTACTGTTCCTGGCCGTAGTGGTCTTCGGGCTGGAACTGGATGCTGGTGCCCAATTGCTCGGTCAATTCGGCAATCGAACGATGGTGGTCTTCAAGAATACGATTGACCACGGTTGGTGAGGCCATGACGCGCAGTTGTCCGGTTTCGAACTGACGTACGGCACGCAGTATCTCCCGAAAGATCTCGGCACAAACCGTTTCCACACTCTTGACCCGACCCTTGCCATTGCAGGAAGAACAGGGCTCGCACAGGCGATGTTCCAGGCTTTCGGTTGTGCGCTTCCGGGTCATCTCGACCAACCCCAACGCCGAGATTTCCGACACCGTGGTGCGGGCCGGGTCACGCGCCAGTGCGCGCTGCAAGGTCCTGAGGACCTGGCGCTTGTGTTCGGGATCGGTCATGTCGATGAAGTCGATGATGATGATGCCACCGAGATTGCGGAGTCGAAGCTGGCGGGCAATCGCCTGTGCCGCCTCAAGATTGGTCTTGTAGATGGTTTCTTCAAGGTTGCGGAAGCCGACATAACCGCCGGTATTGACATCGACCGTGGTCATCGCCTCGGTCTGATCGATGGTCAGATGTCCGCCTGATTTCAGCGGGACATTGCGGCTGAGGGCACGAGTGATTTCATCCTCGACGCCATACAGGTCGAACAAGGGTCCGGAGCCGGTGTAATGCTCGATCCGGTCCACCCAGTCCGGGAAGAAATCACTGGCAAATTTCTGTGCCTGCTCCCAGATGCCGCGATCATCAATGCGCACCTTGTCCACCCCGGCATGCATCTGATCCCGTAAAGAGCGGTACGGCAGAGAAAGATCCTCGTAGATGCACTGACCCGGCGTGGCCGACTTCATGTTCGCCTCGATTCGTTTCCACAAGCGACGCAGAAATTCCAGGTCATTGGTCAGCGCCTGCTCGCCGATACTCTCGGCATTGGTTCTGAGAATATAGCCGGCTTTCGACTCCGGGTCGGTCAGACTGGACAACAGATCGCGCAGGCGCTGGCGTTCTTCCTCGATCTCGATGCGGACCGACACCCCGACACTGGCCACGTCGGGCAACAGCACCAGGTAACGTGACGGCACGCTAAGCTGAGTGGTCAGGCGCGCACCCTTGCTGCCCAGCGGGTCCTTGATCACCTGGACCACCAGATTCTGACCCTGTTCGATCATGCCGGAAATCGGCGGCACGGGTTCCGGGTCACCATTTTCGTCCAGTTCGGGCTGGCGCGGTGCGATGTCACTGGCGTGAAGAAAGGCCGTCCGATCCAGGCCGATATTGACGAACGCCGCCTGCATGCCGGGCAACACCCGTTCGACCTTACCCATGTAGATGTTACCGACAAAGCTGACATCATCGACACGCTCGATGTACAACTCCTGCAGCAGACCGTTCTCGACCACGGCCACACGGCTCTCGGTCAGGGTTACATTGATCAAAATCTCGTCGCTCAAATCAGGCCACTCCGCCGCACCGGCGGCCATTCAGACATGAACTCGATAGTGTACCCCGTGCACACGTTCAGTTAATCAGCCCGGCTTTGCGCAGCAACTCACCGGTCTCGTACAGCGGCAAGCCGACCACACCGGAATAACTGCCCTCGATCCGGCGGATCCGGGTGCCCGCCTGGTTCTGAATCCCGTAGGCCCCGGCCTTGTCCATGGGATCGCCACTGTCAATGTAGGCCTGGATCCAGTCTTCCGACAACTCCGCGAACTCGACCCGGGTCAAGTTGACGGCCAGCAACTCTCTGCCGTCGGGTCCAACCAGCGCCACTGCCGACATTACCTCGTGTGTCCTGCCCGACAATGCCCGCAGCATGTCTGCTGCCTGCCCGGCGTCCACCGGCTTGCCCAGCGATTCGCCGTCGAGCACCACCGCGGTGTCCGACCCCAGCACCCAGTCATCAGGATGGTCTCTTCCGATCGCCCTGGCCTTGTCCATCGCAACCCGGCTGACATGCTCTCGCGGGGTTTCATCATCAAGGCGCCGCTCGTCAATGTCGGCCGGCTTTACCGAGAACGCCAGCCCGAACAGGGCCAGCAATTCACGCCGGCGAGGCGATGCCGAGGCCAGGATCAATTGTTTGGAATCACTCACAGGACATTGCGCGGTTCATTCATCAAGATGTCAGATGGTACCCGGTTTGGGTGCGGAGGGAAGACGGGAGACGGGAGACGGGAGACGGTTAAAAAAATCGGCCAGGACGTGATGTCCGTGGCCGATAAAGGGGAGGTTTCGGCGCGGTCTGAGCCGCGCCGTGGTGCGGCTTCTTGGCTTAGAAGTTGATTGTTCCGGTCAGGGTGATGGTGCGGGGCGCGCCGTAGAACGCATTCATGACACCCTCCAGGCCCAGCGTCGGCTGGGAGCCGTCCGGCGTGGCAAAGACATAGCCGGAAACCTTGTATTCCTCGTCGCTAAGATTTCGGCCATGCAAACCCACCGCGTAACGTCCGTCGGCCCGGCGCCAGACAAGGCTGAGGTCGAAGAGCGAATACGAGGGCTGGTCGAGAAAGTCCGACGGGATTTCGAAT
>PWWM01000089.1 GCA_003561495.1 Gammaproteobacteria bacterium | reverse complement strand
CGGTCGCCTGGTCGTGGACAGCCTGACCCTGATGAACAATCAGGCCACCAGCCAGGGCGGTGCGATCTTCAATGCTGGCGGCGAGCTGATCGTAGTCAATTCCACCATGCTGGACAACAAGGCCCTGGAGGGTGGTGCGCTGGCCGGGCAAGGTGGCAGCATGCATCTGACCCATGTGACATTGGCCGACAATCAGGCCGGCCTGGGCGCCGGTCTTTACAGCATGGGGGAATTGGTTCTGGCCAATTCAATCATAGCCGGCAATCAGCCCAGCCAGTGTGTGCATGTGGATCTATCCCCGGCTGAGAATATCCGAAACCTGATGCAAGGCAGTGAATGGGGATGTGGCACGCCATTGCTGGATGCCGATCCCGGACTCGAAGCGCTGGGCTATTACAACGGTCCAACACCGACCTTGCCGCTGAGTGGCCGTAGTCCGGCCCTCAACCTGGCGGATGGCTCGGTTTCACTGGGTTTCGACGGTACAGTGCTGGTCTGGGATCAGCGTGGCAATGGTGACCCACGCTTTGCCGGTGGGTATGCTGACCTCGGTGCGTTCGAGCGCCAGGGTCCGCTGCCGAATCGTTTCGAGGTCAATACTCCGGCCGATAACGGCTTGCGGGTGTGCACCGGACAGGCACCGGAGGATTGTCCGTTACGTGCGGCCATCGAACTGGCCGCACTGGCCAGGCATCCGGTTCCGGTTCACTTCAGCGCCACGACCTTTGGTCAGCACAGCATGCTTCATCTGGATAGTGATCTGGGGCTTGGTGATGTTGAACTCTTGTTTGATGGACTGGATCGAGTCGCAGTCGAGATTCACCTGCCTTGCCAGGTAGCCTGGCAGGCGCGTGGGGGCGTCATCCTGGTAATCAACCCGGAGGTCAGGTCAGATGGAACTTGCAGTGACTGAATCCACGATCTTCGTGGGGCAGGGCTGTCCCGAGCTGATCGGTACCAGCCCAACTATAGTCCAGTTACGCAAGGTTATCGAGCGCGTTGCCTCGATTGATGCCCCGGTACTGATCACCGGTGAGACTGGTACCGGCAAGGAGCTGATCGCCAATCTCTTGCACCATTATTCAAGGCGCTGTTCCGGGCCTTTTGTTGCCGTCAATTGCGCCGCTTTACCCGATTCGCTGTTTCAGTCCGAGGTATTCGGTTACGAGCGCGGCGCCTTCACCGGAGCCGATCGACGCAACATCGGCCGTATCGAGTCGGCGGAAGGGGGAACCCTGCTGCTTGATGAAATCGGGGACTTGCCGCTTGAAAACCAGGTCACGTTGCTCAGATTTCTGGAGGAGGGCAGTTTCGAGCGCCTCGGAAGTTGCCGTCCCATTCGCGCTGATGTCCGGATTGTGGCCGCGACCCATGCCGATCTGGAAAGCGCCTGTCGGGGCGGGCGGTTTCGAGATGATCTCTACTATCGACTCAGCGCACTACGCATTTACACGCCGGCATTGCGTGAGCGAGGTGATGATGTGATTGCTCTGGCCCGATGCTTCATTACCCGATTCGCACGCCAATACGAGGTCAAGGCGCGCTCACTTGATGACAGTGCGATTTCGGCACTCAATCAACATACCTGGCCGGGCAATGTGCGGGAGTTGAAGAATCGCATTCTGCAGGCCCTGGTGATGGGGAATGGCCGATCCCTTTCGGCCGCCGATCTTGGCTTCTTATCGCAGAGCGGCGTCTGTGTGCCGACGCCTGAACCTGATCCGGTGCAGTCATTACGCCGGTGTCGCAAGAACGCCGAGCGTGAAGCCATCATGCGCGCTTTGAAGGCTGTCGACGGCAATGTCAACCTGGCTGCCCGGCAGCTGGAAGTTTCCCGTGCCCAGCTCTATCGCCTGATCAAGGATCATCATTTGGACCACCTGCCGGTCAGGGACTGAGTCCCTGAAAGCGATCGGCAAAGATGACATCCTCCTTTTCATCCTCGAAGATACGCTCGTAAGCGCCGACATCGCAGTGTTCTCCCTGGGGCCGAGTTGTGCCGCGCTGATCCTGGCCTACGCTGGTCTGACCATCAAAGCCGGTACAATCGTTTGCGGCGTCAAGTGCCAGGCTGTTGGAGCCCAAAGCGTGGGTGAGCGTGGGGCCACCGTTATCGGCCAGGGGTCCAAGTTGCAGGTCTTCGATGTCGATCACCTCAAAGCCGGTACAGCCGGGGTCACCGGCAAGATTTTGTCCGCCGGTGGTCCATGAATCAGGTTCATCGATATAACAATCGTTTTCGCCATCACCAGAAATGATGACATTCCTGGCGACGAGCTCGTCGTCATCAGAGCCGGGTCCGGTCCAGATCGCGTTTCCGTCAAGACCGGCTTCGTTGGCGGCGAAAGTGACAAACAGCAGGCGCGTGCTGCCACCGAAGTTGTCGATCGCACCCCCGTCATCCAGCGCCTGGTTGCCGGAGAATGTGGAATTGATGATGTCCACTGATCCGACATTCTCGATGCCGCCACCGATCTCGGCCTGGTTGGCATCAAGAGTGCTGGCTTCGATCACCAGTTGACCTGAGTTGTCAATGGCGCCGCCTTGAAGCGCCGTGTTGCCGGTCAGCGTTGAATGGGTGATCAGGACGGAGCCGTCGAAATTCGACAATGCCCCACCGAAATTGGCTTCGTTACCGGCAAATACTGTATCGATCAGAGTCAGCGTGCCGAGTACATTGTCGATGGCGCCACCACCTCCGAACTCGGCCTTGTTGCCGATCAGGGCAACGTCTTCGAGGGTCAGGTCACCTTCGTTGACGATGGCGCCACCACCCAACTCATCGCTTCCCTGGGCAAGCGTCAGGCCCGAAAGGACAGCGGTCGCTCCGGCGGAAATCGACATGATCTGATGGCTGTTGTTGCCATTAATGCTTAGAAATTCCGCACCCGGGCCGATGATTTCGATATCGTCGGTGATCTCCGGCAGGCTGGATTGCAAAACGATGGCGCCGCCGTGAACGGAGGGATCGAACACGATGACCTGGGCGCCCGGTTCGGCGTTGGCAGACTCGATGGCGGCTCGCAATGATCCGGGGCCGGTATCGTCGAGCGTGTCAACCACCAGGTCATCAGCATGAAGCGCACTTCCGACCATGATGGCCGGTAGCGC
Organism: Gammaproteobacteria bacterium; assembly: GCA_003561495.1. GTDB lineage: Bacteria > Pseudomonadota > Gammaproteobacteria > Xanthomonadales > Wenzhouxiangellaceae > Wenzhouxiangella. The sequence continues at coordinate 8,524 of PWWM01000089.1, read as the reverse complement.
CAGGAAAAACCATTGAACCTTCATTGGGGACATGTGCATGGTCGCGCCTTTTTCGTAGAAAAACCGGGGCGTCCAATGACGCCCCGGCGGGTGAATTGAAAACAATCCGGTGCGGCCGGGAATGGCCGCACCGGGGCGCCGCATCATGGAACGATGTAGACATCGTTGCGAGTTGCGGCATTGCAGGCCCGCGGACTTCCGGCCGGTCCCGGCAGCGGTTCAACGCCGTCGAAGATTTCGGCCGAGTAGTCCAGATCACGGTTCTGGCAGTTGTTGGGATCCTCAGGATCGATGTAGCAGGATCCTTCGTCCTCGTTCCAGTGACCACCATTGTTGAAGCAATCGACCCGGCCGATATAGTCGGAAAGATGCTCTTCATTGGCGGCACAGGCGGCATTGGCGTCGGCGAACAGACCTTCGACACCGGTGCCGGTGCAGTCGGTTCCACCACCGCTGATCACGCAGTTCAGCGCCATGGCGGTCAGTTGCCGGGCCAGTTGCCGTTGCTGTTCACTCTGGACGCTGACACACATGGCTTCCAGTGCGGACTCGGTGTTGCCGACCAGGGTGTTGTCGAGCGTCTTGCCGCAGACTTCGATGGAGCCGCCGGCTGCGTCGATGACCAGTTGAGTCAGATTGGTCGAACGACGGTTCTCGGTACCGGCATGGGTACCCCAGAAGCCCGGAGTCCGGCAGACCTCTTCGGTCAATGGTGCGACTTCGCAGGTGGCCGAGTCATCATCGCTGACCTGGTTGTCGAAGCCATCGACATCACACTGGACCTCGGCGTAGTTGCTGATCTGCGGGATGTCGGCTTCAGTGACTGCACGCGAGGCGGTGTAATCGAAGCTTTCACCGGCTGCCAAGGCAAAGCCCAGGTCGATGATGCCGGCATCGGCGTCATTAAGCAGACAGGTCAGGCCCGAGTTGCCGGTATTGGTCACTTCGAAGTCCCAGAAGATCTCACCACCCACCGGAATCGGATCCGGACGGCAGGCTTTCTCGAGGGTCACGGCCGGGCTGATCAGCTCCACTTCATGGCTGTCCCAATCACTGGCTTGGTTGTCGAAGCCGGCCACATCACAGGTGATGGTGGCAGTGTTTTCCAGCGGATTGGGGTCGGCGGCCGATGTGGTGTAGCAGAACTCGCGGTTCTGACCAGTGGTGAACGCGCCCAGCGGGCCCAGCAGCGTGTCGGAGCCCTGGCAGTTTTCCAGCGTGCCCGTGCCAGTACTGACAAACCCGATCTGGAAGCAGACTTCGTCACCGACCTTGGCCTGGTCGGGGCCGGATTTGGTGACTTCGATGGCCGGATCGATCAGTTCGACTTCATGGCTGTCGGAGTCACTGGCCTGGTTGTCGAAGTCTTCCACATCACAGGTGATGGTGGCGGTGTTTTCCAGCGGGTTGGGATCGGTAGCCGAGGTGGTGTAGCAGAACTCACGGTTCTGACCATCCAGGAATGCACCCAGCGGACCCAGCAGTGTGTCGGAACCCTGGCAATTTTCCAGCGTGCCTGTACCGGTGCTGACAAACCCGATTTCGAAGCAGACTTCGTCACCGACCTTGGCGATTTCCGGCCCGGACTTGGTCACTTCGATCGAGGGATCGATCACTTCCACCCAGTGTTCATCGGAGTCTGAGAGGACATTGTCGAATCCGGTCACACCGCAGGTGATGGTGGCCTCGTTGTAGAGTGGGTTGGGGTCATCGGCCAGAACTGTCCGGCAGAACTCCCGCGGCTCACCGGCGAAGAATTCGCCCAGATCGCCGAGCAGGGTGTCGGTACCCAGGCAGTTTTCAAAGCCCGGAAAACCGGTGCCGGTGCTCAGGTCGGCAAAACCAATGCTGTAGCAGACCTCGTCACCCACCTTGGCCAGTTCGGGCCCGGTCTTGGTGACTTCCAAAGCCGGCTCGAAAATGGAAACCGAAGCGCCAAACTGCTGCTGCTGCGGATTCGGGTTGCAACCAATTGGCTGAACGTCGCACAGGTCCTGAACAATGGCATTGGCCTGATCGAGCAGCGGATCGGTGGCCCACTCCGGCAGCGTATAGGTGGAACGTACCCGGACAAATTCACCTGAACCATCGACCGCGCCCGGCATGGTGCAAGGGAAAGTCAGGCCGATGGGCTGCGTGAGATCTTCCTCACAGGTTACCCCAGGGCTGACCTGGATAATGGGCAGGTTGCCGGTTTCGGGAACCCGGAACTGGTTGGCGCCGGTGCCGACCACATCCCAGAATTCCAGAACCCGGATGGCATCACCGAAATCATCCTCGTTGATGACCCGCATGGTACAACTGGCAAGATCGCCGACTTTCGCCGGGGTTGGACAGGATTTCCGAATCCCGACACCATGGTCCTGGGCAAGCACTGAACTGGACAGGCCGGCAAGCATGCAAGCGACGGCCACACCCGTACAGATGGTGCCCACTCTATTGATGAATGAAGCAGACATTACAACAACTCCTTGTATGAAACGGTCCCGTTGGGAAGGGGATCCCGGGACCCACAAATCCCACCACTGCCGGCCAGAAAGCCTGAATTCAGTGGCTCAACCGGTTATATACAAGTTTCATGCCATAAGCATAAGATGTTGATATACAGAATAAAAATACAGAATGGCCATGGCTTTCACGGCTTGATTCTCAATTTGGCGACGACCGGTCTGACGGGATGACCAGTGATGCCCCGAAAATCACAGAACGTGAACCTGGTCACACTTTCAGGATCGTCGCAATTTTGCGAGTGAAGTCTCGGAATTGAGAGGGTCAGGCTGCCCGGATACGTACAGCGATGGAGATTTCCCAACTAACATCAGAGCAAATCCTGACGGGTCTGGTGAATCCGTTTCATGACGGGATGATCGGCTAGCCCGACTGCTTCGAGCTGTTGCTGTGCCTGCTCAAGGGATTCGTCCGCATGGCGATTGTGGCCAAGTGCGGCCAGAATTCGGGCCCGCAGGATAAAGCGTTCCGCATGCAGCATCGCATAGCCGGGCTGGGTCGAGGATTCCAGAGCGCTCTTGACTGCATCAAGGGCCTGCTCATGGTCGCCCGCGTGGTAGTGGCAAGCCGCACGTGCTGTGAGGAAATGGGCCTGGTTGGCGGGAGTGCCAAGCGTCTCCACATCGTATCGAGTAGGTACTTTGGCCAGTAAGTGAGCACCCTCCTCGATTCGACCCTGGTGACAAGCGACAAAGGCCAGCATGACCTCAGTCCGTGCCAGCCGTGCCTTGAAAGGAGGACCCATTTCGACGAACTGTTCCCGAGACTGCTGCAAGTACTGTTCAGCGCTATCCCATCGCTGCATGTAGGCCTTCATCTTTCCGATATCGTAGATGCCGCACGGATGGTCGTCCGGTGCAAATCCCCTGGTTGCGGTACATTCCTCGATGCCTTTTGTCATCTGGTGAAGTGCTTGCTCGTAGCGGCCCGTGTAGAACATCAGTTGCCCCAGGTCGAAATGCGAGGCTGCGTACGCCTGGTTGGGATGTTCGGCAATCCGTTCAATCAGCGCCCGAGAGCTGTGAATGGCTTCCTCGGCCGCATCAAACCGGCCCAGGCGTCGCTGTACCTCGGACCGGCTCAGTTGTTCGTTGGCATGTGACAGGCTCTCTTCGCCTTCCAGTTGTTGGACCATGCCTGCCGCCTGTTCAAGGGCTTCAAGCGCACCGGCCGGATCGCCGAAAACGGAGTAAAGCCAGGCCACCTGCATCAATACCCAGTATTGGATCCGGGGCTGGGTTTGTCGGCCCTGACGGATTTCGAGGTAGATCGGTTCAATCAACTCCAGCGAGCGCCGAAGGTCGCCACGCAAGTTTGTGACTCGAGCCCTGTATTTGCGAATGCTGGCGTAGGTGTTCCAGTTTGACTCCGGGCTGCCGGCCAGTCTTTCGGCCTCCAGCAGCCATTCCCGGGCCTGGTCCGGTTTGACGCGGATCAGGGCGAGCCGGCTTTTCAGAACCAGCGCGCGGGCCAGGTCCAGAGGTTGCTGTTCAGCGTGCGCCCGACCGAGCGCCACCGCCGCGCCAAGCAGCCGTTCGGCTTCCTCGTTCTGGTGCAGGGCCAGATAGACTTCGCCCAGGACCAGCAGCATGCCCAGCCGTTCCCCGGGGGGAGCGGCGTCTTCATCCATTGCCCTTCGGGCGCCCAAGGCGAGCAGTTCCTCGGTGCTCGGCAGTTGATCGCGCGGGCGGTCGGGCTCGGCGGCACGAAACAGATCGACCAGGAATTCCCGCAGGTCCTCGGCCCGGGCCAGCGCGGCTTCGGTTTCCTTCAATGCCGCCTGGGCCACATCGCGCTCTTCGGCCAACTGCCAGGTAAACCAGATACTGGATCCGACAAGAACGAGGACTGCCACTGTGGCCAGCACCGCCGCAAATTTGTTGCGTTGTACCAGTCGGCCGAATCGATAGCCGAAACCGCCGCCGCGGGCGGCTACGGGGCGAGTTTTCAGCCATGCGCTCAGGTCCGCTTCCAGTTCCGACGCTGCCGAGTAGCGAGCCTCCGGCGACTCGTTAGTAGCCAGCTCGACCACCGCCTGAAGGTCCCGATCCGCCCCATTTTCTTCGAGTACCGTTTCTAGCAGACGCCCGAGCTGCCAGATATCCGAGGCCGTGGTAGGGGGCTGGCCGTCGCGCTGTTCGGGACTGGCATAGCCCGGGGTCAGACCGTAACCCTTGTCGCCTGAGCCTTTCAGGCGAGAAACCCCGAAATCCAGAAGCCGGGTTTGTCCACGCCCATCGACCAAAACGTTGGATGGTTTGATATCGCCGTGGATCAGACCCCGGCCGTGGGCAAAGTGAACCGCCTGACACAGGTCCCGGATACGTTCAACCCGCTGTGTGACCGGCAAGCCCCGGCAGTGGCAATCTATCTGCTCACCATCGACGTAATCCATGGCGAACCACAGCATGCCGTCATCGGTCCGGCCGCCATCGATCAGGCGGGCAATGTTGGGATGGTCCAGGCCGGCCAGCAGTTCGCGCTCACGTTCCAGGGCCTGGCGTGCCCCCAGGGAAGGCTTGTCGCCGCGCACCCATTTCAGGGCCACTTCCTGGCTGTAGGCGCCATCGGCTCGCTCGGCCAGAAAGACCACGCCGGTTCCGCCACGCCCGAGTTCGCGAACAATCCGCCACGCGCCAATGCGTTCGCCGGGGCAGGGCTCGCGCACTTCACTCAGGCGCTTGAGAAAGCGCTGGAACAAGGGCCCTTCCAGGGCACTGTCGGGGCCTAGCGGGTCGTCTCTGTCACTCATGTCGCCAGCCTTCCAGCAAGCCGTCTTTGAGCTACGACCCGATTCCGGGCCGACTGGTCGCCACCGCTCGCAATCTGGAAAAGGACTTTCACTTCACTGGGTATGGCGCTATCCAATCCAGTGATTGTGCAAACCAGTCTAACATTCGGATCTTGCGGCAACTGCGACCACCCGGCAGACCTGCCGGGTGGTCGCAGTTGATCGGCATTGGGCAGACCGGAGATGACGATGTCATTTCAGGGCGCGTTGGCGCCATGGCGGTTCTGTTGACCGTGGCTGGGCTGCGGCTGGAAATTTTTCTGTACAGCCGCCTGAACGTAGTCATCCTTGTCGTGCGGAAGAATATAGCCGTTGGACTCCAGGTACTCTGCGGCTCGGGCCACTCGTGAAATGTAGATGCCGCGGTGCGGGTAGCGTTCTGCAAGTTCCGCCTCACTGAATGGCAAGAAGAGTCCCGCGATCATGACGAAAAGATCCTCGACCGGATTGATGCCGATATAGGTTCCAAGCGGAGCCCCTGCCAGGTTGCCATCAATGAATTGCTCCATATGGGGCAGGCGAAGCCCACCGAGCGCGTTGCCGTCTTCATCCACTTCGGGAATAAAACTACCGTCTTCGGCGATCGTCCCGTCAAGATACCTGGAGGGCGGAGCCGGGATGCCTTCGGCAGCCCACATTCCCAGGTTCTTCATGGCTGCACGGAAGACCTGCTGCGAATTGGCGTGGTTCTGGTTCGGATGAAAGCCCGGGAACATCGGCGCCGGAAGATGCGAAACACCGGCCAGCTCGTAAGTGCGCCAGTTCCTGGCATCCAAGCGAGCGAAAGCGCCGGCGAGTGCGATGACATCGGTCTCTGCCGGGATCATGATGGAGACCGACGGATCAGAAGCCGGATGGTCCGGGCAGGGGGCCATCTCGCTGAAGAGCGGCGGTTCGTTGTGGAACGTCAGGCACAGCAGCCCCATCTTTCCGATAAGGTTGCCGTCGAACGCCCCGTTCGCATTCTCGCCACCGGCCAGGAATGTATTGATCAGTTGGGCCGTCTGGGAATATCCAAAGCTCAGGACCGTATCGACCGGCGCCGGGCCACTGTCACCCTCGAACCCGCCTGGATCGCGGAGGAAGGCAGCCGCATCGCGCATGATATGGAAGGCATCATCGCCTTGCTCTATGGTGCCGTAGGCCAGGTGATTGAAATCGGAGCCATCGTCGGGTGGCGTGGGACCAAAGGTTTCGGTCACGGCCTTGTCCCACTGGATGGAGATGTAGGTGTAGCCCGTCTCGAACAGGTAGTTTTCGGTGGTCGTCCGGGTGTGTTGCAGAATCCACTCCTCACCCGCACCGGGCATCATGTGTATGGGTGCGGAGTTGGGCAGATCGACCACACCAATGCCGTTTCCATCCTCTTCCGGATAGATGAGGACGACCGGCACCGAGTACTCGCCCTGCGATTCATCATCGCGCCAGATGACACCGTCCATGGTCCCTTCGACGTACTGATAGCCATTGACCTCATCGAACGGGTGACTTCTGTCCACAGTAATGGACATGACCTCGGCGCTGGCCGCTTGCACGTATGCGTCCTTGTCCTGCGGAAGAATGTAGCCGTTTTCCATCAGGTGCTCTGCGGCCCTGGCGACTCGCGAAACATAGGCGCCGGGGGTCGGATAGCGTTCTTCAAGTTCAGCCTCGCTGAATGGCAGGAATAGACCTGCGATCATGGTCAGGAACTTGAGACCGTCTTCAATCGGATCCGCGACCGGATCCTCGAAGTTCATGCCGGTGTAGGTCCCGAGCGGCGCCCCTGCGACTTTGTCATCGATGACTTGCGACATGTGGGGCAGGCGAAGCCCGCCAAGGGCGTTGCCGTCTGCATCTAAATCAGGATCAAAACCGCCGTCCATGGTGATCGTCCCTTCGAGATGCTTCGAGGGCGGCGCCGGGATGCCATCGGCAGCCCATAGCGCGAGGTTTTCGATCGCCGCGCGGAAGACCTGCTGCGAATTGGCGGTATTCTGGTCCGGATGCAGGCCCGGGAAGATCGGTACGGGCAGGTGGGAAACGCCGGCCAGCTCGTAGCTGCGCCAGTTCTCGGCATCCGTGCGCGCGAAGGCCGCGCCGAAGGCAACGACATCGGTCTCGCCTGCAATCATGATGGAGACCGACTGATCTGCAGCTGGATGATCTGGACACGGGGCAAATTTGAAGTATGGCCATTCATCGAGGAACACCAAGCACGTCAGCCCCATTTTTCCAATCAGGTTGCCGTCGAAGGCCCCATTTGCATTCTCGCCAAGGGCCAGGAATGTATTGATCAGCATGCCCGTCTGAGAGAAGCCTGAGCTCAGGACCGTGTCGACCGGCGCCGGACCGTCGGTTCCGGTCAATGAACTCGGGTCCCGGAGTAAGGCTGCCGCATCGCGCATGATATGGAAGGCATCGTCGCTGCGCTCGATGAAGCCGTAGGCGAGGTGGTTGAACTCCGAACCATCGTCGGGGGGCGTGGGACCGAAGATATCGGTCACGACCTTGTCCCACAGGACTGACATATAGGTATAGCCGGTCTCGAAAAGGAAGCTCTCGGTGGTGATCCGGGTGAATTGCAGCACCGACCACTCATCCGCGCCAGGAAGCCCCAATGGAAATGCTACGGTGTTGGGGAAATCCACCACGCCGATGCCGTTTCCATTCTCCTCCGGATAGATGAGGACGACCGGCACCGAGTAGTTGCCTTGTGTCCCGTCATCGCGAATGACCTCACCGTTCATGGTCGCTTCAACGTACTGATAGCCACTGGCCTCATCGAACGGCTGACTCCTGTCCACCGTGACCGATATGATCTCTGCGCTGGCCGTGCCGGCCAGGGCAATCAGTCCGATCAGCGCATTCAGGATTAAATTTTTGAGTCGTATTTGCATGACTTGGTACTCCATTGTTGGATGATTGACATGCTGGTATTTGCTTTGCGAACCCTTGCATGGGTTCCTGGTCTTTATCGGGCGGGACGCGATGGGGGGTGAAAACCCGCCAGTTATTTCCGGGGCAGCTTCTGTTTCGGATCAGATGGAAAGAATCGGCCAGGGCAGGGGGAAAGCGGCCATGATGGCCATGGCTCGAATCAGAGTCAGTTGCGTGCTATCCGGGATGGATCAGAACAGGTCCTGGAGTGCGGTTATGATGCGTGCGCTGAGCATTCGGCGCTTGGCGTGCAGGTCGTGGCGGTAGCGGCAGATCGCGCGCGCCGTCAGGAGCGGACCGTTTCTT
>PWWM01000126.1 GCA_003561495.1 Gammaproteobacteria bacterium | reverse complement strand
GTCACCTTTGCGCGCTTTTATTATCTACCCATGGCGTCGCTGGCCGTTGTCATTGCCATGGTGCTGGCACGCACGCCCAAGACATCATTGTGGTCAACAAGCCTGGTGGTCGGCGGCATGATGCTGGCCGTTGACCAACGCGGCTTGTCCGAGCGTTTTGCGCACTGGACCAGCAACGAGATCAAGACCATGTCCGTGGCAGCCACCGCGACCGCCGATGAAGTCAGTGCCCAAATGAGTGCATTGATTCTCGATGAGCAGCCCTGCATTCTGGTTTTTCTCGATACCCAGCATGATCACCCGTGGTTCAGGATGTTTTCCGATGTCACCGTCAAGGCGAGAGCACAAAATGAGCTGACCTGGCGCTGCTACGTCATGACCGAGAGCACTCCCTGGTTGTTCATGTCTGCCCAGAATCAGCCCCTTCCAGGCGTGGGGTTGCCGGCTACACTGATCGACTCTTACGGTACACCCCTGGAGGATATCTACTGGAGCGGGGTGCGTTATCGATACCGGCAAGCGCCCAGCGATACCTGGTCTCTGCCGGGCGCCCGGTACTTTTCCTGGCAGGAGGATCATTTTGTCGAAGTCACCGCGCAAGTCCATGCGGGCGAACGCGAGGTCGAATTTCATCGCTGGTGAGCTTGCAGGCCAATGCACCTTGTGACTTTGCGGTGTCGCGGTACAATGCCGGGCAAGGGCCGGGTCAGAGGGAGGCAAGATCGAACCGCCGGGGTGGTGCGTCAGCAAGCAGGTGAGCATTGAATGACTATTTGCAAGGCAAGGGTTGCGTTACAGCAGTATTCGGATCACCGGAATCGGGCTTGTTCCCGCTTGATTCTTGTCGTGCTGTTTGCGGCAGTGCTGGTCGTGCCGGTACTGGCCCAGAGTGAGGAAGAGTCGCCGGTCACAATCGGGCCGGTGACCGCTGACCAGACCATGTGGCGGATCGCCAACGATAACCGCCCAGAACCACGCATCAGTATCCCGCAGTACATGCTCGCGATCGTCGAGCGCAATCCGGATGCCTTTATCGCCGGCAATGTCAACTTGCTCAGGGAGGGGGCAATTCTGCAAATGCCGACAACCGAGGAAGCGCTGGCCATCCCCGCAGATGAAGCACAGCAATTGCTGGACGAGCAAATGGCTTGGTTTGCCGAACTCTCCAGAGAGGAGCGAATGTCCCTGCGGGATACGGCCGAGACCGATCCATTGCCGGGAGTCCAAGAGCTGGATTCGCTGGTCGATCTCGAGGAAGTTGCACTGGAACCTGAACCGGCGCCGGAGGCCGAGCAAGAGATTGCTCCAGTCGAGGAATTGCCAGAGCCAGAGCCTGCGCCGGTCGAACCCGATCCGGCTCCTGAACCGCTGGATGTGGTTCCCGAACCGGAGCCGGAGCGCGATACTGAGGTCGCCATCGTTGACGATGTTCCCGAGCCCGAACCGGTCACCGACCCGATTGATGAGCCCGAACCGGCCTCACCGGAAATCGTGCCTGACCCGCCAGAGGAACGGGTCGATCCATTGCCCGAGCCCGACCCACAGCCGGAGCGACCGGATGAGACCCTGGTCGACGATCCCGTCCGTGTTCCGGCCGAGCCGGCCGTCGAGGAAGAAGCACCGGAAGAGACCGTGCCACCGGTCACGCCGGGCCCGGGTCCCGAGCCTGCCGATCCCCTGGCGTGGTGGGTATGGGGGGGTATCGCTATCGCGCTGTTAATGGTCGTGCTGGTGATTCTTGGTCTGTACAAGCGCCGTCGCGAGTCGGCGATGCTTGATGACTACCCGCCCGATGATGACCCGACCCCAGGTGATGACGGAAGCCCGCCGCAATCACCCGGTGGAGGGTCGACTGCGGGCGCCATGGCGGGCAATCGTTCTGAATCCGGCGAAGATGAAGTCCGACCAGCGCCTGATGACGATGCCGGTCAGGATCGCAAATCCGCTGAAGACGAGGATGATTCATCATGGGCGAGCCTCGAGGAATCGGTCCTGAATGATGAACCTGATGTCGAAGCTCCGACAGCGGTGATCGATGGTCCACATCCGGCCGAGCAGGTTGACGATGAGCGCTTGGATGATTCTGAACTGGCGTCAGGTGCGGAACCCGACCCCATGCCGAAAGCGCATGAACCCGAAAAGGAACCGGCCGAGGACGAAGACGATGTATTCGACCTGGCTGAATGGACTGAAGACCGGCGCGAGCACAGCGCAGCAGATGCCGATGAGGATGAGCAGGAGTTCGATTGGCTGCAGCTTGATGACGAAGCGTCGGAAGCCCCCTCCGAGCTGCGCCGTGATTCCGATGGGGCAGCCGTGCAAGAGGATGCTTCAGAATCCAGTGACAAGGCAACCGCCGGCGATGACGCAGATGTCGAATCGTCCGCTGATCTCGACGAGGAGTTTGATCTTTCGGAATTCTCCAGCTCGGCCGGCGAGAGCGGTGAACCGGAACCGCCGAAGCAACAGACCGAAGAGTCGGAGGATGAGTCGGTATTCGATTTGACCAATTTCGATTTCGACGACACGGTAGTCGGCGAAGACGATCGGACCGTCGTTCAGGCGGATGGACCGGCTGATGAACAAGCCGACGAGCCCGTTCCCGAGCGTCCCAGCCGGGGTCTGGAGGATCTGGACGAGATCATGGCAAGGGATCTGCAGTCGACCGGATTGCTGGGTGATGATGAAGACGACAAGCGCACAGAGATTGCACCACCGGTCGATCCGGCCGATGAACCGGACGGCGATGCCGCGGCTGAAGATGAAACAGTCCAAGCTCACTCAACGTCTGAGACAGAACCTGAACTGGATGACCAGGAAGCCGAGGTCATGATCGACCTGGCTCGCCTGACGGCCGAGGGCGGTGACGAGCCCTATGCACGTGAGTTGCTGGCCGAGGTCATTCGGGATGGTTCCGAGACCATGGCCGCGCAGGCTCGTAATGTGCTGGCCAGTTTTCGCTGATCACGGTTGAGGGTGCGAGGGTGGCCAGCGCGGTCGTGTTGCTGTCCGGCGGGCTGGATTCAGCTACGGTCCTGGCCTGTGCCGCGGCGGAGGGATTCGAGTGCCACAGCCTGGCCATTGACTATGGACAGCGCCACCGGGCCGAACTGCACGCGGCCGAGATGATCAGCTCGGCACTGGGGGCGCGCTCCCACCGGGTCGTTCAGGTCGATTTGCGCGCCATAGGCGGTTCGGCGCTGACCGATGATATCGAGGTGCCTGTCGAGCCGGGCGAGGGGATTCCCGTTACCTACGTGCCGGCCCGAAACACCTTGATGCTGAGCCTGGCGCTGGGTTATGCCGAAACCCTGGACGCCCTGGACCTGTTCATTGGTGTCAATGCGGTTGACTATTCGGGCTACCCGGATTGCCGACCTCAGTTCATTGCTGCCTTCGAGGATCTTTGCCGGGTCGCCACCCGCGCCGGTGACGAAGGCAAGCGATTTTCCATTCACACTCCGCTGATCGCGTTGACCAAGGCCGAGATCATTCAACGTGGGGTCTCACTGGGTGTGGATTACAGTCAGACCGTCTCCTGCTACCAGGCTGACGAACGCGGGCGTGCCTGCGGTCGATGCGACTCGTGTCGTTTGCGGCGACAGGGGTTTGTCGATGCCGGGAAACCGGACCCGACGCGTTATGCCGATCAGTGATCCCGCTTGACCAGGCAACGGCCCAACCAGGCCAGCATCGTGGTGTTTCCTTCCAGTGGATCCAGGCATCGCAGGGCTTCATCCGCCAGGCCGTCAAGACGCTGGCTGGCCGCCTCCAGACCATACAAACCCGGCCATGAGGCCTTGTGGTGGGCCTGGTCGGCGCCGGTGGCCTTGCCGATGACTTCGGGCTGACCTTCGATATCCAGCAAGTCATCGCGAATCTGGAAGGCCAGACCGATCTTGTGGGCGAAACGGCCCAGCAGCTCGCGCTGGGCGGGATCAAGGTCGGGTTTGAGTGCACAAGGCATCATGACCGAGCACTCGATCAGTGCGCCGGTCTTCAAATGAAACATGTGCTCGATGGCAGCGCGGTCAGGCTGCGAGCCTTCCATCAGCAAGTCCAGTGACTGTCCGCCGGCCATGCCGCCCACGCCACAGGCTCTGGCCAGACCGGCAATCATTTCCAGCGCCGGCCCCGGTTGATCCTTGAGTCGGTCGTCACTGGCGAGAATCTCGAATGCCTTGGCCTGAAGGGCATCGCCGGCAAGAATGGCGGTGGCCTCATCGAATGCCAGGTGAGCCGTCGGGCGGCCCCTGCGCAAGTCATCGTCATCCATCGCCGGCAGATCATCATGTACCAGGGAATAGCAATGGATCAGCTCGACCGCACAGGCCGGCGCGTCGAGCTGGTCGACGTCCAGGTCAAGCCATTGGCCGGCGGCATAAACCAGCAGCGGTCGGAGGCGCTTGCCGCCATTGAAAACCACGTAGTTCATGGCCTCTCTGAGGCGACGGGCCTCATCCTGTGTCCCTTCCAGGCGGGCCTTCAGGGCATCGTTGACGCGCGCGACGAGCCGGTCGGATTGCTCATCCGGATCGTGGCGCGCAATGCGCTGGAGGTGATGGTCAGTCAATGCGGGTGGCTTCCCGGCGGATTCGAGAGGCTCGGGCTAGAAGGGCCAGAGTCGACGCAGAAAACCTGGCTGTTGCTCGGCTCGCCTGGCCAGTTCATCGGAATAGTTGTATTCCAGCGTTCGGCGGGTATCACTGGCCAATTCATCGAGATCGAGGCGAAGGTAGGCGCGTTCCATGAGCTCCAGCGCATCAATGTTGGCCGGCGCGCCGGGATAGTGTTCGATCACGTACTTGGCCCGGTTGAGTGCGGCGATGTAGGCCTGGCGGTTGTAATAGTACTCGCCGATCACGATTTCATGCTCGGCCATGGCATTGCGCAGGAATACCATGCGCTGACGGGCATCAGCCACGTAGCGGCTCTCGGGGTAACGCTGAATCAATTCCTGGAAATCCATGAATGACCGACGCGCGCTTTCCTGGTCGCGATCGACGAGTTGCCCAGGCATGATCCGGCGCAGAAAACCCATCGCCTGGTCGTAATGCACCAGACCTTTGAGATACCAGGCATAGTCCACATTGGGATGGGTCGGGTAGGTGCGGATGAATCGATCCAGGGTCGTCAGCGCCGCTTCCGGGCGACGTGCGCGATGCTGCGCATAAGCCATGTCCAGCATGGCCTGTTCGGCATGGCGACCGAAAGGGTAGCGAACCGTCAGGTCTCGATACAGAGCGATTGCACGGTCGTAATTGCGGGCTTGCAGGGCCGATTGGGCCTTCAGGTACAGCTCCTCGGGAGCGGTTTCCTCGTCCACCCGCTCGCGCCCACAACCAGCCATCAGGGCGACAGCCAACAGGCTGATCAGGAACAGGCGCACACAACGGGAAACGTTTTGAGAATTCGACATGATCGATGACTTGATGCGGACGGAGAAAAGATGCGAGAGCAGCGATGATGCCAGACTGGCTGCTAATTGCGTGTTAAGTATTTTGCCACAAACCCCTTGGTGAAACGCGGGCAAACCGACTTTTACCGGTGTTGATCAACCGGATACACTGGGCCGCGTCATGAACAGCATCAAACGGGAAGTTGAAATCAGCGCCGAGCACGCCGGGCGGCGGCTGGACCAGGTGCTGGCCGATTGCTGGTCGGAGTTTTCGCGCACACGCTTGTCGGCCTGGATCCGGGATGGCCAGGTTCAGGTTGATGGTCGCCAGGTCAAACCGCGCCATACAGTCAGTGCTGGCGAAGTCGTCAGCCTGAGAGCCGAGCTGGAAGCCCACCCGAACAACCCGAGGCCCGAGGCGATTGAGCTGGATGTGCTTCATCAGGACGAGTGCATACTGATCGTCAACAAGCCTCCTGGTCTGGTGGTTCATCCGGGTTCGGGCAACCCGGACGGAACCCTGGTCAATGCGCTACTCCACCATGACCCAGGTCTTGCGCCATTGCCGCGGGCCGGGCTCATTCACCGACTGGACAAGGACACCAGCGGCTGCCTGGTCATCGCGCGTACCATGAAAAGTCACCGTTTCCTGGTTGCGGCCATGAAAAAACGCCGTATCGAGCGCCATTATCTGGCGCTGGTATGGGGCGAATTGATTGCCGGCGGCACCGTGGATCAACCCCTCGGTCGTCATCCGGTGGATCGACGTCGCCAGGTGGTCCGACCTGATGGACGCGCGGCCGTGACCCATTACCGCATCGCCCGGCGCCTGATCGGCGCCACGCTGCTCGATGTCAAGCTCGAGACCGGCCGCACCCATCAGATTCGCGTTCACATGGCCCACATTCGCCATCCAATCATCGGCGATCCGGTGTACGGCCAGCGCGGCGCGCCGGGTGGCCTGACCGAGGCGCAGCGTGGCATGTGGCGGGAATTTCCCCGCCAGGCCCTGCATGCCGCAAGAATTTGCGTACCGCATCCCGATGATGGAGACATGGTCGAAGCCAGCGCCCCAATGCCGCTGGATTTTCAGGCGCTGGTGGAGGCGCTTGAGTCGGACTCACAGCCGACATGAATGAATCACAGGCCGCTGACTGGATTCGTCCGTGCTGGAACGTGCCGGAGGCAGTCGCTGCGTTGGCGACCACCCGCCGGGGCGGTGTCAGTCAGGGCGCCTTCCGAAGTCTCAATCTCGGGTTATCCAGTGGCGACGATGAGCAGTCGGTCATCGAGAATCGGCGCCGTCTGGATCAATGCTTGCCGACTTCGCCGTGCTGGTTGAACCAGGTTCACGGCACCGATTGTCTTCATCTCGATGATTGGCGAGCCGGCGTGCAAGCCGATGCCGCCTGGACGGATCGACCGGGTCAGGTGGCCGTGGTCCTGACCGCGGATTGCCTGCCGATTCTGCTGGCTGCGGACAATGGTCGCGTGGTAGCTGCCGTTCACGCCGGCTGGCGGGGGCTGGCCGGGGGCATTGTCGAGAACGTGATGGCGACCTTGCCGGGTTCGCCTGCCCACTTTCAAGCCTGGATCGGCGCCGGGATTTCGCAACCCCACTATGAGGTGGATGAGTCGGTTCGAACGGCCTTCCTGCAGCGCTCGCCTTTGCATCGGGAGGCTTTTCAGTGCAATGCCCACGGTCGCTTTCAGGCTGACCTGAAGCGCATTGCGACTGATGAACTCCGGATGGCCGGCGTCAATCGGGTTTGTGATTCGGGCCTGTGCACGGCCGGTGATGCGCAGCATTTCTATTCCCATCGGCGCGATGGTGGCCGGAGCGGACGGCAGGCGACCCTGGTCTGGCTGACCGATCGCTGATCCACGCCCTGTCGGGATCGGGGGCTTTGGGGTAGAATGTCGTCCCGGACCTGTTCATCATGGAACTCCGGGCATGACCTCTTTGATCTTCGTAACAGGCGGCGTTGTTTCGTCGCTGGGCAAGGGCATTGCAGCAGCCTCTCTGGGCTCGTTGCTGGAGGCGCGCGGTCTGCGCGTGACCCTGCTCAAGCTCGACCCCTACATCAATGTCGATCCCGGCACCATGAGCCCGTTCCAGCATGGCGAGGTATTCGTCACCGAGGACGGTGCTGAGACCGATCTGGATCTGGGTCATTACGAGCGTTTCGTGCGCACCCGCATGACCCAGCGAAACAACTTCACGACCGGGCGCATTTACGCCAACGTGATCGCCAAGGAGCGCCGCGGCGATTACCTGGGCTCGACCGTCCAGGTCATTCCGCACATCACCGATGAGATCAAGGATTCGGTCAACCAGGCGGTCGAGGGCTACGATGTCGCCCTGGTCGAGATCGGCGGGACGGTTGGCGACATCGAATCATTGCCGTTTCTCGAAGCCATTCGCCAGCTCGGATTCGAATACGGGCGCCAGGCCCTGTTCATGCACCTGACTCTGGTGCCCTTCCTGCGCGCCGCCAACGAAATCAAGACCAAGCCCACCCAGCATTCGGTCAAGGAATTGCGATCCATAGGGATTCAGCCTGACGTGTTGCTGTGTCGTTGTGAGCGCATGCTGTCCGATGACGAGCGCAAGAAGATCGCCCTGTTTACCAATGTCGCCACCGAGGCCGTGATTTCAGCGGTGGATGTGGACAACATTTACAAGATTCCGCTGTTCTATCACCGCCAGGGCCTGGACCGGATCGTTCTGGACCGACTGGGCATCAAGTCCAATGCTCCGGACCTGGGCGACTGGGAAGATGTGGTCGAACGGGCAGCCCGTCCCCGCCACAAGGTGACCGTGGCCATGGTCGGCAAGTATGTCGAGCATGCCGATGCCTACAAGTCACTCAACGAGGCACTGATTGCCGGTGGCCTTCCGGATTATGTCGATGTGCGCATCAAGCCAGTTGAATCCGAGGAGATCGAGGACAGTGGCGTGGGTGTGCTCGATGATGTCGACGCCATCCTGGTGCCCGGCGGCTTCGGTGAACGGGGCTTCGAAGGCAAGCTGACCGCCATTCGCCACGCTCGCGAGTCGGGCATTCCCTACCTGGGCATTTGCCTGGGTCTGCAGTGCGCCGTGGTCGAGTTCGCTCGCAATGTCTGTGGGCTGGACAAAGCCAATTCGACCGAGATGGATCCGGACAGTCCCCACCCGGTGATCGGACTGATCACTGAATGGCTGGATGAAAAGGGACAGCGCGAACTGCGCCGCGAGGGCCAGGATCTGGGCGGGACCATGCGCCTGGGTGCGCAACGCTGCCGCCTGGCGACTGACAGTCTGGCGCGCAAGCTTTACGGCAAGGACGAGGTGCTTGAACGACATCGCCACCGCTACGAATTCAACAATGCCTACCGCAACGTGCTCAGCGAGCACGGTATGCGGCTGTCGGGTTTCTCGGTCGACGAAATGCTGGTCGAAATCGTCGAGCTCCCCGAACACCCCTGGTTTCTGGCTTGCCAGTTCCACCCTGAGTTCACGTCCACACCGCGCGATTCCCACCCGCTGTTTACGGGTTTTGTCCGGGCTGCCCTGAATTATCAGCAGGCTTCGGTCAAGACCGCGGTCAAGGCCTCGGGCGCATGAAGCTTGCCGGACGCGAAATCGGAATCGATCAGCCGCTGTTCCTGATCGCCGGGCCGGACACGCTCGAGTCCCTGGAGTTGTGCCTGGAAGTCGCCACGCACCTCAAGCAGGTGACCGACCGCCTGGGCATGGCGTACGTCTTCAAGGGCTCGTTCGACAAGGCCAATCGTACGTCGGTCAAGAGCTATCGCGGTCCCGGCCTGGAGGCCGGGCTGGAAATGCTGGCCAGTATCCGTGAACAGGTCGGCGTGCCGGTGCTGACCGATGTCCATGAAGACACCCCGCTTGAAGCCGTCGCCGAAGTGGTCGATGTCATCCAGACCCCGGCCTTTCTGTGTCGCCAGACCAATTTCATCCAGGCCGTGGCCGGTCTTGGCAAGCCGGTCAATATCAAGAAGGGACAGTTTCTCTCGCCCTGGGAAATGAGCAAGGTGGTTGAAAAGGCCCGCGCCACGGGCAATGACCAGCTCATGGTCTGTGAACGCGGCTACATGTTCGGCTACAACAATCTGGTCTCGGACATGCGCTCACTGGCCATCATGCGCGACACCGGCTGCCCGGTGGTCTTCGACGCCACCCACTCGGTCCAGTTGCCCGGCGGCCAGGGTGAATCCTCGGGCGGAGCGCGCGAATTCATCCCGGTACTGGCTCGCGCCGCGGCCGGCGCCGGCGTGTCCGGCATTTTCTGCGAAACCCACCCGGAACCGGAAAAGGCGCTTTGCGATGGGCCGAATTCGATGCGTTTGTCCGAGATGGAGGCGTTGCTGGAAACGCTGGTCGAAATAGATAGGGTCGTCAAGGGACGACCCGGTGAAAGGTAAAAGGTAAAAGGTGAAAGGTGAAAGGTGAAAGGTAGAAAAGCGTTCGGTACCGGGCATCCTTTCACCTTTCTTCCTTCCGAACAACGTGAGGAACCATGAAAATCAAACACATCCAAGCCCTCGAAATCCTTGACTCCCGCGGCAACCCCACCCTGGAAGCCGAAGTCACACTCGATGACGGCACGGTCGGGCGTGCTGCCGTGCCGTCCGGTGCATCGACTGGAGAACGCGAGGCAGTCGAGCTTCGTGATGGTGAGAAGAATCGCTACCTGGGCAAGGGTGTGCGCCAGGCGGTGGCCAAGGTCAATGAGCGCATTGACCGGTCGCTGCAAGGCATGTCCGTCGAAGATCAGGCCGCCATCGATCAGCGCCTGATCGAACTGGACGGCAGCCCCAACAAGGCAAATCTCGGCGCAAACGCCTTGCTCGGTGTCTCCCTGGCCAGTGCTCATGCCGCTGCTGCGGCCAAGGGAGTGTGGCTTTATGAGCATCTGCTTGAGGGCAATGATCGCAGCCCCAGCCTGCCGGTGCCGATGATGAATGTGCTCAACGGCGGTGCGCATGCCGACAACAAGGTCGATATCCAGGAGTTCATGATCATGCCGGTCGGGTTGCCGGATTTTCCCACTGCCTTGCAAGCCGGCACCGAGATTTTTCACACCCTCAAGGCCTTGCTGTTGCGCCGCGGCCTGAGCACGGCCGTTGGTGACGAGGGCGGCTTTGCGCCCGATCTTGGGTCCAACGAGGAAGCCCTGGAGCTGCTGATGAGCGCTATTGAAGAGGCCGGTTACCGGCCCGGCGAGCAGGTGGCGCTGGCCCTGGATGTCGCCTCCAGCGAGTTTTTCGAAGATGGCCAATATGTGCTGGCGTCGGAAGGACGCCAGTTCGATGCGGGGGCTTTCGTCGAATACCTGACCGGCCTGGTCGAGCGCTATCCGATTGTCTCGGTCGAGGATGGCATGGACGAGAACGACTGGGAGGGCTGGACGTTGCTGACCGAGGCGGTGGGTGAGAAAGTGCAATTGGTTGGTGATGATCTGTTCGTCACCAACACCGGTATTCTCGAGCGCGGCATTCGCGAGTCCATCGGCAATGCCATTCTGATCAAGCCCAACCAGATCGGCACGCTGACCGAGACCCTGGCGGCCATCGACATGGCCCGCGAGGCCGGCTTTGGCACGGTGATTTCGCATCGCTCCGGCGAAACCGAGGATGTCACCATCGCCGACCTGGCCGTGGCCACCGATGCCGGCCAGATCAAGACCGGCTCGCTGTGTCGTTCGGATCGGGTCGCCAAGTACAACCAGTTGCTGCGCATTCAGGCCCGCCTGGGTGGACAGGCCCGCTACGCCGGCAGCGATGCCATGGGCTTGAAGGGACGCGTGTAGACCTGTTGGTGATCTGCCATAATCGGGCTCCTGATCGCCACCACGGAACCTGAATGCGAATCGCCCCTGTTCTGTCGACCCTGCTGGCTGCCCTGACGATGCAAACGGCGCTGGCCGATGCGGACCTGCTGGCGCGTGGCGGCGAAATCGAGTTTCGCTTCAACACCGGTATTCTGGAAGCCTACGGGATTGAAATCCACGCCGAGGCGGCGCTCAGTGACCAGCCACCCACCGACCCGCAAGGCCACCGGCACATCCGCTTTGCCGGTACTGATCAGCACAGCCTGGCCATGAAAGCGCCCAACCTGGCCCTGCAGGCATTTCCTGCGGGCGGCTTGAGTTTTGCCGGTCGGCTCGAATTTCAGCGTGGCGCACTGTCGTTGGCCCTGGACGATTTCTTCCTGACCACAGCCGCCACCACGCCGGTCTCATTTCGTGTGGCCGATGAGAGTGGTCAAGACTGGTTGACCCTGGATCATGTGCATTTCGAGTTGATGGAGGATGCCGATTGGTTGTCGTTGCGGTATATGGATATCTGGGTGACCCCGGCGTTGGCTGCGGCTCTTGGTGTGCC
>PWWM01000031.1 GCA_003561495.1 Gammaproteobacteria bacterium | reverse complement strand
TTGGCGTGCCGTTCCGGCCCGAAAACGCGATTCGGCCAGGTCAAGCATCTCATCGAGTGCTTCCAGACCGTCTTCTGCGATCGATTTGAAGTGATATGCGGCCGCCCAGTCCAGCCAGGCCAGTCGCACCTCGCGTTCGATCTCAAGCCGCCGGGCTTGCCATTCGGCCTCCAGCACCTGGCCTTCGGACAGACTGCGCTCCCTGGAAAGCCGTCGTGTCTGGCCGGCCGGCCACTCCTGGCGTATGCCGACCATGTACATGGTCATCATGTCACTGGCCAACGGATCGTCGATGGGAACGCCTTCGGCGCTCATGAATAGTTGCGGGTCGGGCAGGGCGGCCTCGGCCGGCGCTCGTTCTTCGGTAGCCAGCACGCGGCTCTTGAGCGACTGAAGGCCGGCATCGCGTTCCATGGCCTTGTCAATGGCCAGCTCCAGCTCAATGGCCGGGGCTTCCATCCAGAAAATCAACAGAATGACGGCCGACAACCATGTTCGGTGCGTACGGGTCGGGTTTTGCATGGCGAATCCTCGCTACAGATTCCAGATCCAAGAGCACACAGGCCGAGAAGCAGGTCGGCCCGCGTGTGTTCGTGCCCTGTTCAGGGCTTGGTGATCAGGAGATCTGCGGGGGTCGCAGCAGCGGTGCGGGAGCCAGAGAAGGCAAATGCTTGATTGTGGCCGGCCGGCTGGATTTCGGTTTCGGGGCCTGGGGAGCCGCGAAGCGCGGCATGAGAATCAGGGAAAGTCCGGCGCAGGAGCAGCGACAGTCGGGTCCACAGCACTCTTCGGCAAGCGTTTCGGACAAGTGGACCGACTCTTCGCTATCCGCCGTGGCAGTATCCGGTGCATGGTGGGGGCAGCCGCCAGTGCCAGATTCCGGTGGGAAATCGGTGTCTAAATCGGTATCGATCAGGGCAAGACGATCAGGGTCTTCGTGATCCATCATGGCGTGCACGGGCACGCCAGCCACAAGCAGTGATACGGCCAGCAACAAGTACCCAGCAGTGCACAAAGCTGATTTCATCACGCTCAATCCTAGCACAATTTCACCTATTTTCGGACTTGCACTTCAGCGATGGAACGGATCGACACGGGGCGCATCAGCAAGCCCTGCCGGGTCTGAATACTCAGGTAAACCGCATCCTCCTCGACTTCAAGGATCCGCCCACGAAACCGAGTACCGTCAACGGTCAGGATATTGGCTCGATGGTCGATGTAGTGACCGATTTCATTCGCCTCGATCAATTCCCACTGCGGGGAGGGACCCGCGGCGATGGCAGGATCCTCTTCGGGAGTCACCTCCTCGATGGGCTCGGGTTCAGTGACGGGTGTGATGAGGGGCTCCGGCGGTGGATCGACTCGGGCAAATGCCAGCTCGACGGGCGCGCCATCCTCGACGGCAAACCGCATGGAAACCTCGCCGGGCAAGCGGGTGAAATGAGCCCGATCGAAGGCGCCCAGAATCGGGGCGGGATCAGGCTCGGCGGTGAACGTCACGCTGCCGGGCTGGAGCAGGAAGTGGCGGTACGCAACCAGCGGTATGCGCCCGGGCTCGAGGCCGCGCTCGGCCCATCGCTGAAGCCAGGCATTGATGTGATGGTTGATGTACTCCTCGCCGGGCCGATCGGTATGCTCGGCGCAAAGGGCCATCAGTCGCTCATAAAAGCCCAGATCAGTGAACGTGAAGTTTCCGGTGAGCAAGTGTGACCGTCCCAGCGTGCTCGGGACTTCCCGGATATTTCGTGAAGGGTCGTTCAATCCCAGGCGCAAGTGAGTGTTGGACTCGGTCAATTGGCTGGCGCTGATCACCAGACGCAAATCGAGATCGTTACCCTCGTTGACAATCCGGTAGTCAACCAGGAGGTTGAGCGTCGTGCCGATCAGACCAATATCACCCAGGTGATAGAACAGGAACGGATCGAAGTCGCCACAGCCGGCGGATGCAAACGGAAGTCCGGGATTGAATGGTCCGATCCAGTCACTGATCTGTCGATTGACCGGCACATTCAGTGAGCGGGCGCTGATTCTGAGTCTTGGAGGAAGCAGGCCGTTGTCAAGCTGGCGCGTCACCTGAAGTAGCGCACCCAGTCCACCGGCATCCAGAATCAATTCATCCAGAATGATTTGGTCGCGACTGCCGTGCGGCTGAAAGCGAAGTCGCCGGACTGTAGCCTGCCCGGACGGCTTGATGGCCACCCCATCCCAGGTCAGGCGTCCATGGGGAGAGACCTGGCTGGCGTAGGAAACTAGCTGCTGTTCAAACTGTCGGCTCAGCCAGAAGTACCCGCTGATCAGGCCGATCATCAGAATGATCATGACCCCCAGGACAATGCGTTTCATGGTGTCAGGTCACCTCCGGCAGTCTGGCGCTTAGTATCGCACCAGTGACCCCCATGATGGCAAGCACAATGATGACGACCGAGACCGGGGCGATCGCAGTCAATGCACCGATTCCTCCCGCCAGCAAAAGCACGACACCAATGACCGTGTTGCTGACCGAAACATAATCGGTGCGTTTGTTGCCGCCGGCCAGATCGACAATGTAGGTCTTTCTTCCCAGCCGCACACCGGCATGGGCGATGGCCAGCATGAAAAAGAACAGTGGATACAGCCATTGACTGTCGGCCAGAACCGGCAAGCCGTTGACGATGGTGACCAGCAAGATGCCCACCGCTCCGGCGCCGCCGCCGGCCAGGATCATGACCCGGCGGCTGGATGTGTCTGCGAATCGCCCCCAGAAAGGCGCCGAGACCAGGCTGGCCAGGCCGTCGGCAATCACGAACAATCCGAGCACCAGCAGGGCGCCATCGGTTTGTTCGTGGGCAAGCATGATGAAAAATGGTGCGCTCAGCGCCGAGCACAGCAGAAGGGAACGAGCAATCACGAATTGGCGAAAGGGTGGGTCGGTCCTGAGCAATTTGAGGCGTTTGAGCGCCTCGCTGATCGCATTGCCCCCGCCCTCGGTCGCTCCCGGGAACTCCCGGATCAATGCATAACTGCCGGCCGCCAGCAGCCATAAACCGGCAGCGATGGCCAGCAGGATGAGATACGTTGCCATGTCATCGGGCTCACGCAATTCCAGCAGCAGCAGGACGCCAACTCCGATGGTTACCAGGCCAGC
>PWWM01000251.1 GCA_003561495.1 Gammaproteobacteria bacterium | reverse complement strand
CCTTGACCGAGGCTTCCGAGCGGTAGATTCGATCGGCCAGCATGGCCACCATTGCCCCTTCCGACAGCGCCTCGGAGGCTTGCAGGATGATCTGCGGACCGGGCTGGCGGGCATCGATGACCGTATCGCGAATGTCCGGATTGATCTCCTCGAGCATGCGGGTGATCAGCGAGTTCTGCTGGCGGTCCATGACCACCTTGAGGTAGCGGCACTCCTCCGGCGCTTTGCGGCTGAACACTCGAATGGCCTCGAAACTGCCCAGGTGCGAACCCAGCAGCAGGGCGCCGTTGCCATTGCGCAGCACCTCGATCAGTTCATCGACGCCTTCGGCGCGGATATCGAGCTCATCCTCGCGACCGGCCAGCAGCAGCACCCGGTCGACAATGGTGATGGCGAACGTATAGATGTGAGTGATCACGCCGACAAAGCCGCGGCGCGGCGCCTGGACCTGTTCAAGCCAGCGCTTTGAGGCGCGGCGCTCGACACCCCGAACCAGGTAGAAATACAGCGCGGTCGGGACCATGAAGAACTGGGCGAAACCGCGCCCGATGTTGAGGATGACCCAGCGAATCAGGGCCAGCCAGAAGCGGTTGCCGCCCTCCGGGCGCTCACGCCAGTGGGACATGTCGACACTGTCCACGGGCCACCGGCTGATTCCCGTCGGTGGTAATGACAAAGGAAAACGCCTCCCGGTCACCGTCCAGGGTGATCGTGCAGGTCTGTCCGGGCCCGACCGGTCGCAGAAACTTGATGCGCTGCCAGCGGCTGGCTCCGGACGAAAACCCCAGTTGCTCGCGGGCCAGCTCATGCACCCGACCCAGCAAGACCACGCCGGGGATGACCGGGTGGCCGGGAAAATGTCCCGGCAGGGCCGGGTGATCGTCGGCCTCGGTGTAGTCCACCCTGACTTCGGTCATCGAGCCGGCTCGCAGACCTGTTGGTAGAAATGGACCAGGGACTGATGGGGCAGTTTGCCGCTCTCGGCTCTCGGCAGGGCTGGGACCCGGCGCAAGGGGCGCGGCATGAAAGCCGGGTCGATGCGCCTGGACAGGGCCTGGCGAATCTGGCGTTCGCTCAATTGCGGGGCGACCACCAGCGCGGCCAGGCGGGTGACCCGGCCCTCATCGTTCTCGGGCGGTTGGAAAATCACCCCATCGGTCACGCCGCTGATATCCAGCAGCCGCTGGGTCAGCTCGGCCAGCGAGGCGCGCTTGCCGGCAATATTGACCAGGTCACCATGGCGGCCGGCCAGGCGAAAGCGACCGTCATCGAGCACGTCCAGGTGATCGAGCAGGGTGACGTCCTCGGGCAGGTGTTCGGCATGGACCCGGAATTGTCCGTGGTCCTCGAGCAGGGAAAAGGCCTTGAACAGTTGCCAGGGCTCATCGCGTGCCGCGCGGCGGTGCGCCAGGCAGCCGGCTTCGGAACAGCCATAGACCTCGGTGACTCGCGCCGAGGTTTGCCGCTCCAGTTCGCCGGCCAGTTTCGCGCCCAGCGGCGCGGTGGCCGAGTAAATGCGATCGATGGTTGGAATGTCGAAGCCGGATTCAGCCAGATTTCTCAAGTGGATCGGTGTCGAGACCAGGGCTCGCGGCCGTGGCAACTGATCGAGCAGGGCGATGATGTCGGCGGCAAAGAACGGCTGGGCGCTGGCAATGATGGCCGGCCCGAACCACGGCAGCAACACCGAGGTTTCCAGCCCCCACATGTGTTGTGGCGGCACGGTGGCCAGTACGTGAGCCCGTTCCTGCGGTCCATACTCGGCGGCATTGATCAGGCTGGAGTCATGCAGGGTGCGCCACGGCTTTTCGACTGCCGAGGACGGGCCGGTGCTGCCGGAGGTAAACACTACCGCGGCCAGCAGGGACTCATCCGGTTCGGGCACCTGCTCGGCGCGACCGGACTGGTCAAGCGCCATGCCGGGATCGAGCATGGGATGGTGCAGCCCGTCAATGGCCTGGTCGCTGAGAATCAGGCAACCGGGATAGCGATTGACCAGCGCGTCCACCGTGTCGGGCAGACGGTTGGCCGGCAGCAAGGTGGTGGTCTGGGCCAGGATGGCCGCGGCAAAGGCCAGGCTGAAGGTGTGACGGTCCTGGCAAAGATTGATGACCTGGTCCTCGCGACGCAGCCTGTCGGCCAGCCAGCGGGCCTGGAAGATGAACTCGGCGGCCGTGACCGTTCGGCCTGCCCGCCAGGCGATGACATCATCGAGCTCACGGGTCATCAGTGGCAGCTTGCTCATCGGCCCAGTTGCTCCGGTCGCACGCGCACCAGCGTGATCAGAAACTGCCCGAGTGTGAGTGGATGATGGTCGGGAAAGCGCCGCCGGCGCAGAACATGTTCCAGAATCAGGGTGCTGACTGCCATCAGCGGGGCAATGGCCAGTATCCAGGTCAGCCACCAGCCGGCCTGATTGATGACGGCCAGTGCGATCGCCACGCTGCCGATCAGACTCAGCAGCACCACCCAGATGCCTGTCCAGACCCGGGTCCAGCCATCGGTTTCGGCCGGCAGGGTCATGCCGAGATGGTCATGCACGGCACGCGCAAAACGCTTGATGGCCGGGTCCGAGTCAGCCCTGAGCGTGGATGCAAACCAGGCCGCCACAGCCAGGCAGGCCAGCCCGGGCGGCCACAGCGCCAGGCTCGGCAGACTGACCACCAGCGCAGCCAGCAGGAGGCTGGCCAGGAGAACCACGCGACCTGCGGTATGCACCGGCCACAGTCCGACCAGGGCGACGGCCAGCAGCGGAAGTCCCAGAGCGCGCAAGGCCGGTTGCTGCAGCCACAACGCCACAATGACCAGCAACGGGTAGGCCAGCAGGGCGGCCAGACGCAAGGCGATCGGGTTGGGCGGTTGGGCGCTGGCGGCGGTCACGGATGTCAGCCGCTCAAGGATTCGATATGGGCATTGAGCGAGCGCAGGTTGGCGAACACGTGCCGATTCTTCTCATCATCAGCCCTGAGCTGGACGCCATAGGTTTTGGAAATGGCCAGTGCCAGCTCGAGCGCATCGATGGAATCGAGCCCATACTCATCGCCGAACAGGGGTTTTTCAGGCTCGATTTCCTCGGGCTCGATGTCCTCGAGATTGAGCGATTCGACGATCAGCTCGGCCAGTTTGCGCTCACTCGGCGTCTGCTCGGCACTCATTGATATTCCTCCAGGAATCTTTGTTTGACTGAAGACGGCCGCCCCCTTGTTCTGGACATCCAGGGTCGTGCTGCCGGTCTTTCTTTAGAATCATGCGAATTAGGGTCGGGCTGCTATTACTACGCAGTGCGCCGGGATTCTGTGTCACTGCCTGTAGTGACCTGTGGATTATAATACAAGGTCAGTATTATGCTCACAGGAAGCCTCGACCACTTGTCCGATCCAAGCACCAATGTGCCGTTGCCCGATCAGGTTGATGTCGCCGTCATTGGCGGTGGGCCAAGCGGGTCGACCCTGGCCAGCCTGGTGGCCGAGCGTGGCCATCGCGTCCTGGTGCTGGAAAAGGATGAGCATCCGCGCTTTCACATCGGAGAATCCCTTTTACCGTACAACCTGCCGATTTTTCGACGCCTGGGCCTGGAACAGGAACTTGAAGCGATCGGCGTGCGGAAACCGGGAGTGGATTTCACCACCGATGACGAGGAAGAGCATACTCATGAAATCCGTTTTCGGGATGCGCTGGATCAGGCCGAGGGTTGCGACCACGCGTTCCAGGTATTGCGCTCGGATCTGGACCGCATGATGTTCGAGCATGCCGGCCGGTGCGGTGCGCATCTGGCCATGAATGCACGCGTGCGCGAAGTTGATTTCGAAGCCGGTGATGGGGTCGAACTTGAGGTGGAGCAGGAAGCTGCGCGGCGGCGGATCCGGGCCCGCTTTGTGGTCGACGCCAGCGGCCGGGATTGTGTACTGGCGCGGCGTTTCGGTCTGCAGGAACGCAATCGGGAACATGCCACCGCGGCCCTGTACGGCCATTTTCGCGATGTGCCGCGGCGTGGCGGAGAGGCGGCCGGAAACATCAGCATCTACTGGTTTGATCAGGGCTGGATCTGGATGATTCCGCTGCCGGACAACGTCATGAGTGTCGGTGCGGTCTGCAATCCCGAATACCTGCGCCGGCGTGGTCGCGACGTGGAGAGCTTTTTTCACGCCACCATCCAGCGCAACCGCCATGCCTGGGAACGCCTGTCTCGCGGCGAGTTGATTTCTCCGATTACTGCGACCGGCAACTACTCCTATTTTTCGCGTCGGCTTGATGGCGAGCGCTGGCTGATGGTTGGTGATGCCGGGATCTTCATTGATCCGGTTTTTTCATCCGGGGTGTATTTCGGCATGCACAGTGCCGAGCTGGGCGCCGAAGTGATCCTGGCCGAACTGGCCGGTGACCGTCGCGCCTCCGAGCGTGCCCGCAGCCAGTTTCGCAAGCGGATCCGGCAAGGGGTCAATGAACTGGCCTGGCTGATCTATCGTTTTCCCACGCCGGCCATGCGTCGTTTGTTTCTGAGCTCGCAGACGGCGTTTCAGATCAAGCCGGCGGTGGTGTCGGCCCTGGCCGGTGATTTGTACGACAACTGGCGGGTTCGCTGGCGTTTGCGCGCCTTCCGCCTGGTTTTCTGGCTGGTCAGCCTGGCCGATTTGCCGGCCACTTTGCGCTCGCGTCGTCAGCGCCTGAAAAATGCCCGGGTGGAGTTCGATGGTGGTCACTGAAGCCGGCTTGATCAAGCCGGCCAGTCGCGCCGGCATTCGAATCAGCGCCTCGGCCAGCTCGGGCTCGGAGGCGCTGATGCGGTTCGCGTTCGACCAGCCGCGTCCGGGCTTTGACCAGATTGGTCTGGAGCTGCTGGGCGGTGACCAGGTCGAGGAACACTGGCTGATTCCCGCAAAGGCCGAGAGTGGTCGGCATGGCGATCTGCGTTTCTGCCAAGCTGACCATCTCCTGTACATCGCCTGCGAATGTGCCGATGACGGTCGCACTGACCCGGCGGGAATGACCGAGAGGCTTTACGGCGAGATCCTTGCCCTGGCCAAGATGCAAGGCTGTCCGACGCTCATTCGTGCCTGGAATTTCATGCCGGCGATCAATCGTGGCGAAGGTGACGACGAACGCTATCGCCGATTCTGCCTGGGACGCGCGCGAGCATTGGAAGCGGCCGGTATTGGTGATCGCGAACTGTGTGCGGGAACGGCCATTGGTGGTGACGATCCCCATCTGCGCGTCATGGTTCTGACCGGTCGCCATGGCGGGATCAATATCGAGAACCCACGCCAGGTCAGCGCTTACCGCTATCCGCGCATTTACGGCCCGCGCAGCCCGTCCTTTGCGCGCGCCACGGCCATCGGCCAGCCCGATGGCAGCGCCTTTTTGATGATTTCAGGCACCGCCAGCGTGGTCGGTCATCGCACCCTGCATGAAGGCGACCTGGAGGCCCAGACGGCTGAAATCATCGTCAACCTGGACACCGTGCTCAAGGAAAGCACCCAGCGCCTGAGACGCCCGGCGCTGGGCGAGTTCGGCGTGCACAGCCTGTTGCGGGCCTATGTCCGCCATGCCGAGCACTGGCCGCAGGTTCGCGAGCAATTGCGCTCGGCCTGGCCGGACACACCGGTCATCGGGCTTCGCGGGGATATCTGCCGTTCGGACCTGCTGGTCGAGATCGAGGCGGTCACCAGCGGCTGATCAGGCCACGACGGGCTCGGAACCGCGGACAAAGCGCTCAGGCAAACCGGTCAGCAAGGGCTGGTCGAGGTTCGGATCGACCCGGTGCAGGCTGACGCATTCGGCGGCTGCCTCCGGCGTCAGTTCACGCATTTCAGCGGCCAGCGCATGCAGCATGCGGCAGTTGGCGGCCAGGCGCGCATCCAGCTCGGCATCGTCATCATCGGCGACTTCGGACAGTTCGCGGTTGAGACGAACCAGCAGCGGCAGTTCCGACTGGTTGACGAACAGACCCGTCGAGTTCACCTCGGTTTCTTCGCTGGCCCAGGTTCTGAACATGGCCTGCATCTGGTCATGCAGTTGACGGACCTGGTCGAGGATGACGCCGTTGCGAAGGAACAACTTTGTGTCGGTGAGGCGGTCGGCAAACACAAACAGCGCCAGAATGGACCAGTAGTAGGCATAGTCCCAGATGGTCTTGGCGCTCATCGCCCGGGCGTGGCCAAACAACGGGTACTGATCCCGGTAAAGCTGCAGCGAGGACTGGTAAAAGGAGAAAAAGCTGCGTTCGTAGAGCCGGGCCTGGCGGGCGAATGGTTCACCGGCCAGATCGCGACAGATCAAGTCGGTGATATAGGTGTTGCTGATGGCGATGAAATCGCTGCCGGGCGAATAAAAGGGATCGAGAAAGACGCCGGCTTCGCCGGTCAGTGCCCAGCGGCGCGGAGAAAAGACCTGCTTGCAGCCATGCGAGAAATTGCGCAGGTAGAGAAAATCCTGCAATTGGCCGTCCGATTCGTCAATGGCCCGCCGACACAGCGGCTGGTGTTCGGCCAGCCAGTCCAGGGTGCCCTCCCAGGTCTTGAGCTGGTCGAAGTCATGCAGGCGATTGTCGAACACGATGCCGATACT
Source organism: Gammaproteobacteria bacterium (assembly GCA_003561495.1). Taxonomy (GTDB): domain Bacteria; phylum Pseudomonadota; class Gammaproteobacteria; order Xanthomonadales; family Wenzhouxiangellaceae; genus Wenzhouxiangella. The sequence goes on along the minus strand of PWWM01000251.1, from coordinate 28,259 downwards.
GGTCGAGCCCGAGGCCAGCGGAATCAGCCAGACCCAGTAGCCGGGTCCGACCAGGTGGTTGGTCGACAGCCAGCGCGGCAGCTGATTGCAGCGTTGCTGCCACTCGGCACTGCCGCTCCACTGGCCGATATCGATACGATCAGCGATCCGGAACCATACCGATGAGCACTCATGACCGTTGTCCTCGGACAGGTCGAGGTGGCGCTTGATGATTGAACCCCGGCTCATCGCATCGACCACCCAGCGCGCCCGTAGCGTTTGGGTCTGGCCATCGGTCCGGTAGCTGACCTGGTGCAGGCCATCCTCGTTGGTCTCCTCGGCCAGCTCGATGGCGCGTACGGTTGCGTCGCCGATCAATTCGATATCGGAGGATTTCAGCCGCTCGGCCAAGTGGTTTTCCAGCACGCCGCGATCGATCTGGTAGCTGCGCAAGGTCAGCAAGTGGCTCGCTCCGAGTTCGGCAGCATCAGCCAGGTCGCCGGTCTTGTCGGCGCCGAAAAACAGGCGCAAGCCATATTTGCGCAGATGATGACTTTCCAGGTGTTCGCGCAAATCGATGACATCGGCCAGGTAATGGGCGCCAATCTCGACGGTGGATTCGCCGACCTTGTGGGCCGAAACCGGGACCGGGTGAATACGGCGTTCGATGACTTTGATGGTTGCCTGGGGGTGACGGCCCCGAATCTGCAGGGCCAGGGTCATGCCGGCCAGACCACCACCGAGAATGACAATGTCGGATTGCATGGCCATCAGGAACTGGGAGATTCAAAACGATGATTGTACAGGCACGACATACAGGATTCCTTCACGACGATTTCGGGTCGTGAAAGCGGGTCTTGGTGGTCAGCATGCGCCACAGGCCGGGCAGATACAAGCCCCACAGCCAGATCCGCCACCACACGAACCAGAATATTTCCCAGACATCCCGCCCCGGACGGAAATAGCTGGGACGGGCATTGTCGTGGTAAACGCTGTCGATCGGCACGGCCACACAGCGGTGACCGGCGCGCGCGCCGTCGATCAGCATGGCGGTCTCGAAGACAAAACCATGCTTTTTGCGCGTGGACGGTCGGATCTTTTCCAGGAGCGCGCGCGGGTAGGCGCGAAAGCCGGTCTGACTGTCGGGCACGCGCTGGCCACTGGCCCATGAAATCCAGAAATCGGCAAAGCGATTGGCGAATCGACGGATGCCGGGCTGGCGGTGGCGCTGGCGGATGCGTGCGCCGATGATCAGATGGTCCGGCCAGACATTCGCCGCCTCCAGCAAACGCTCGATGTCGGCCGGGTCGTGCTGGCCGTCACCGTCCAGGGTGATGACCCAGTCACAGTCACCGACCAGCGCGTGCTCGAAACCGGTGGCCAGGGCCGCGGCCTTGCCGCGCGAGTGCTCGTGCCGAACGATATCGACGGTCAATCCTTCCAGGCATTCCAAGGTGCGGTCGGTCGAGCCATCGTCGACGACAATGACCTGGTCGACCTGGTCGCGGGCAGCCGCGACCACCTCACGGATGGTGCGCTGTTCATTGCGCGCCGGGATTACAACCGCGGTTTTCACGGAATGGGCACCTGAAATTCCAGGCTGAGCCCCTGCTCGCCGGCCAGGGTGACGGGACCCGAGGTGTGGCCCGCGACCAGGGCCATTAGCGGAAGGATGCGTGCCGCCGGGTTGTCGACGATGCGCGCTTGCAGCGGCTCGGGCAGCTCGTCGTGTGGATCGCGGTCACGACCGACGGTGGCCTGCAATCGGGACACGGCTGCCGAATTGCCGGGCCGGGCCATCACCATGGCGGCGCAGAATGGCTGTTCGGTCGGCCACAGGTCGCGCATCGGACCGCAGGCGACATCGTCGTAGACCACCAGCAAAACCGGTTGCTGCTCATGGTGGATCCTCGACAGGCACTCGAGCAGACCGACCAGGGCGCTGTCGCGCCAGCCTGAAACTGCGGTCACATCGCCGGTGGCTCCGGCGCCGATCGACCAGTAGCCGGAAGCAGCGTTGTGCACCGAATTATGGAACCGGGTCGGGGAGAGCAGGTCAGGTTGTTCAGCCAGGGTGCGGCACATGTAATCGGTGATTTGCAGGTCGCCCATGCCCGAGCTGAACACGGCCACCGGTTCGGCCGGTTCCAGCCCGGCCATGGCGCAGGCCTGTTCGGCGGCGGCGAAACTGAGCTTGACCGCCGCCGGCGCCCGGCGGCGCTCGCGTGGTGACAAAAGCGCCGATGGCTGGGCCTTGCGGTCTTCACTCAGACCCCGGCCGGCCAGGGCGGTAAGCAAGGCTTCCCAGTCCGGCAATCCGGGTGCGCAGATTCCGGCGCCGAGTATGTCGAAGTCGATATTCATGCGCCTTCCCGCCCGAAAATCAGGGCACAGTTGCTGCCGCCGAAGCCAAACGAATTGCTGAGCACCGCATCGATCTGCTTTTCGACCGGCTCAAGCAGGATGAAATCCTCCCAGTCGGGTTCCGGTTCGGTCAGGTTCAGACCGGCGGGCAGGTAGCCATCATTGAGCGCCAGCAGACTGAAGACCGACTCGGCAATGCCGGCCGCACCCAGCGTGTGGCCGGTCCAGCCCTTGGTCGAGGCCGCCGGAGGTGGCGTCGGAAAGATGCGACGTATGGCCCGGGCTTCGACCTGGTCATTGAGGGGGGTGGCCGTGCCGTGGCAATTGATATAGCCAATGGCTTGCGGGTCCAGGCCGGCACGTTTCAGGGCCCCGGCCATGGCGGCCCCGGCCCCGGCGCCTTCAGGATGCGGTGAGGCCATGTGGTGGGCATCGGAGCTTTCGCCCCAGCCCAGCAGGCGTCCGAGTGATTGCTCGGGCGTTTTTTCCAGGATAGCGAAACCGGCACCCTCACCCAGGCTCAGGCCCTTGCGGGCGCGGTCGAAGGGGCGGCAGGGCTGATCGGACACCAGCTCCAGAGAATGAAAGCCATAGAGCACCGACAGACACAAGCTGTCGACGCCGCCGACCACGGCGGCATCGGCCAGGCCGGCATCGACCAGGCGGGCCGCGGTGGCAAAGACCTTGGCGCTGGAGGAGCAGGCTGTGGAGATAGTCACCACCGGCCCGTTCAGTCCCAGGACCCTGGCGACAAACGCGGCCGATGTGTGCGGGGTATGCACGCGCGGCAACAGGTAGGCCGGGTCGAAGTGTTCGTCCTCGCCCAGGTCACGATAGGCGGCTTCCGTGGTGCCGATTCCGGCGGTGCTGGTGCCGATCACGCAGGCGATGCGTTCGCGACCGTATCGTTTCCTGAGTGCTTCGGCGGCCTGAACGAAACCATCCTGCTCCAGGCCGATCAGGGCCAGGCGATTGTTGCGACAATCGTACTCGGCCAGGTCGGGGTCGAATCGGATATCCTCAACACCACTGACCCGACCGATCCAGGTGTCGAGTTCGCAACCGGGAAAATCATTGGTGCGCAGACCGGAGCGTTGCTCGGCCAAGGCTTGACGGAGTGCGGCGAGACCCTGGCCAGCTGCGCACGACAGGGTCATGGACGTTACATGCACGGGAAATTCATCTTGATCCACGAAATCGTCACAAATCATAACCCGGATGAACCGGCGATGCGCAATTCGACCGGGTTCGGGGAGTAAGGCGCATGAATCAGTCAACGCCGCGCACGCCGGGTGAGGTGTGGCGTGATCCGGCCGTGCGTGAATCGCTGGTGGTCGCCTTGATCATGCTGATCCTCAGTGTCGGTCTGAGCTGGCTGGTGGCCTGGCTGTGGGTATGGCGCTGGATGCTGGCGGCCAACGTCAGGCCGACCGAGGGAGTGATGCTGGTGTGTGGCCACCAGCTTGATCAGGGTCAACCCTCGCCCGATTTCAGAAAGCGCCTGGAGCGTGCGGCCGAGCTGGTCGTTGGCCAGCCTGACCTGCGCCTGGTGATTCTGGGGGGTGGCCAGCCATCCGAGGCGGCGGCCGGACGCGACTGGCTGATGCATCAGGCAGGCATTGACCCGGGACGCATCGAACTCGAAGAGGAATCCACCGACAGCCTGCAGAATCTTCGTCATGCCCGTGACCTGATTGAAAAGGACACGCCGACCTACTTGTTGTCGAGCCGTTACCACCTGGGTCGGCTACGCATCTTTGCCAATCAGCTTGGCATGCAGGTTCATCTGGTCCCGGCTGAACGGGCTTTCCGGCCGACGCCGGCCAACCTCTGGCACAGCATTCGCGAGGCGGCCTACGTGTGCTGGTTTGTTTGTGGACGGTTCTGGGCCCGTCTGGCCCGGCGCGAGCACATGCTTCGAAGAATTCGCTGAAGTGCTGACCTGCCGGGATGCCTGTAGATCGGGGCTACGTCCCCGACGGACATCATCCCCGATATTGACAAGAATTCGATGTGTTTCGGTGCTTGGTTCGGGTTCGGGCATGCGAACGATCTGGTGGGGGTTAGGTCACGATGGTCCGTCGGGGACGTAGCCCCGACCTACGTCTCAGGCCAAGCCACGATCGATTTGTGGCAGACAGCAGGGACAATCTGCGTAGTTGAATGGCAAAAGCTAGTGGTTTGACTGCATTCTTGCCGCCGCAGGAGTATTCTTGTCCGTGGTGGAATTGTATTGTTGACGATTCTGTTGAAGCTGACTTCCATTCATAAGGAGCGAGATGTCATGAAAATCAATCGCCTGCTTATTCTGTTTTTTCTGCTGGTTCCCATCGCGGCGTTTGGCCAGTTGCGTACCAGCGACCTGGTTGATCCGGCGCCGATCAGCATCCCGCAGGGTGTGTCGCAATCCGCGGCCAAGGATGCGGTGATCAATGCCATGTACGCCCGTGACTGGACGGTCGCCGAGGAAGGGGACGATTTCATCATCGCGGATCTGTACGTGCGTGCGCACTGGGCGCAAATCGGCATTGACATCGGCGAAGATGAGATCAAGATCAGCTACCGCGATTCCGAGGAGCTGCGGTACACCGAGCGCAGGGATGGCCGCGTGGTGATTCACAATAACTACCTGGCCTGGATCGACAACCTGGTTGGCGATATTCGTTCCCAGCTGGCGCGCGCTCAGCGTGACTCACGCTGAAGATGAGTTGAGCGATTCATGAACTTCAGCCGGGGGTTTTTTCGGGTTGCGCTGGTTGTTCTGGCGCTGTCGTTGACTGCCTGTGCCGGGCTGCGCACTACGGAAGATCAATTGCCGCAGTCCTGGTTCCCGGCCGACAGTGACCAGCGCTCGGCCACCCTGCTGGTGCTGTTGCCCGGCGCCCGTGATCGCGGCGACGGATTCGAACGCCAGGGGGTGGTCGATCTGGTCGGTCAACTTCAGCCTGACTGGGATGTGGTGGTGGTCGATGCGCACATGGGCTACTACCGCGAGCGCAGTTTTGTCGAGCGCCTTGAAGTCGATGTGATCCATCCGGCCGTGGAGCAGGGCTACCGCGACATCTGGATTTCGGGTCCCTCGCTGGGCGGCTTCGGAGGCCTGCTTTACAGTTGCCTGGGTGATGCCGAGTCCGTGACCGGGGTGATCGCCCTGGCCCCGCATCTGGGCGGTCGCGCCATACTTTCCGAAATCGAGGATGCCGGGGGTCCGGCCGACTGGCAGCCGGGCGATGCCGGTCGGGACTTCGAACGTGACTTGTGGGTCTGTTTGCGCGATGGCCTGGACCAGACCATCTGGCTGGGGTGGGGTGAAAGTGATCGCATGGCCCGCGGCAATCGCCTGCTGGCCGAGCTGGTCGATTCCGACCAGGTCATCACCCGCCCGGGTGGCCATCGCTGGTCGGTCTGGCGAGATCTATGGGAAGAGATTCTGCCGCGTATCGATTAGGTTTTTTTGGGTAAGCATCGGGTGGTATCCGACCGATCACGGACTGATCGGTCAAATACCACTCGGCGCCCAGCCCCCACACCCCACCCCCTTTATAATCCAGCCATGAAACTACAACTGTCCACATGGCCGGAGATTGAAAAGTATCTGGAGCAATCTCGCGGCATCGTCATCCCGATCGGTTCGACCGAGCAGCACGGCCCGACCGGGTTGATCGGCACCGATGCACTGTGCCCGGAAATCATTGCCGAGGGAATGCATGCCGAAGGCATTCTGATTGGCCCGACCTTGAGCATCGGCATGGCCCAGCATCATCTCGGCTTTCCCGGGTCAATCACACTGAAACCCTCGACGCTGATGGCGGTCGTGGTCGATGTCGTCGGGTCGCTGGCCGTCCAGGGGTTCGAACGCATTTACTTTCTCAATGGCCACGGTGGCAACATCGCCACCGTCAACGCCGCCTTTGCCGAGGTCTATGCCGAATCCAGCCTGTCCGGCCAGGCCGGTGGATTGCACCTGAAACTGGCCAACTGGTTTGCCGGCAAGCGCGTCACCCGTCTGAGTCGTGAATTGTTCGGCGATGCCGAGGGTTCGCACGCCACCCCGTCGGAGATTTCCCTGACCTGGCATGCCTATCCCGACCAGGTACGGGACGTGCCACTGGATCCCGAGCGCGCGCCTGAGGGGCCGATTCGCGATGCCAGCGATTATCGCAAACATTTCCCGGATGGCCGCATCGGCGCTGAATCCGGCCTGGCCCGTCGTGAACATGGTCGAAAACTGTACGAAGCCGCGCTGGCCGACGCGCTGGAGGATTACCACGGCTTTCTTGTCTGAATCGGGTCGGCTCGGGTCCGATCAGGTCGTGATTGGGTCGGAATGGTCCCGACGAGTCATGATTCAGAACTGAGCCAGTCACTGACTGGTAAAACATCGGCTCGTTTTGCTGGTTCGGGCGTGATCCACCCATCAGGTTCAACACGTTGGCATGAAAGTTGAATTATCGTTGGCAGGAGAAAGGAATTTCTGTTTTCCTGACTATCAACGCTTACAATTCAACAGGGAATCGACTTATGTTCGAGGCAACCATGGCCACCGATCACGACCCGAAACTTGACGACTACACCGAAGTCATCGGGGTTGGCATCGAGTTTGCCTTTCAGCCGCTTGTCCAGCTTGGCGTCGGGCGGGTGTTCGGCTACGAGGCGCTGGTTCGCGGTCGTTCCGGTGAACCGGCCAGCAGCATCATTGCCAATGTGAGACCGGAAAACCTGGCCTACTTCGATCAGGCCTGTCGTACCCGCGCCATACAGGATGCCGCCGCGTTGGGCATAGGCTCCAACCTTTTTCTCAATTGCACCCAGATCACTCCGGGCAACGTTGATCAGATGCTGGCGGTCCCTCGCCGGAAGGCCGACCGGGCCGGTTTTGATCGTGGTCGGATCGTGCTGGAATTCTCCAGCCTGGCGCGACTGGGCAACCCACGTGAGCTGGCGGCGGCACACGACAAGGCCGAGGACGCCGGGTTTCGGGTGCTGGCCGACAATTTCGGTACCGGCGAGGCCGGTCTGAAACGGCTGGTGGTGTTTCGGCCGCACTTCATCAAGCTGGATCGCGAAGTCATCAACGGGATCCATTCCAGCCGTCGGCGCCAGGCCATGGTGCTGGGCATGGTGGCGACCTGCCGAGCGCTGGATATTGGCGTCATCGCCGCCGGTGTCGAACGTGCCGAGGAAGTCGAGTGGCTCAAGCAGTGTGCCGGAGTGGATCACTTCCAGGGTTTCTACTTTGCCCGTCCCGAGATCCAGGCCAAGCCGGCGGTTGACCCCCAGTTACTGGGTGACTGAACGGTGCCGGCTTTTCAGGACTTCAAGGACCTGGTCGAGATCGACATCGACTGATTTCAGGCAAACCAGCAGGTGATAGAGCAGGTCGGCGGCTTCCTCGGCGAGTTTTTCCCTTTCGCCGGTCGCTGCGGCCAGCGCGACTTCCACGCCTTCTTCGCCGACTTTCTGGGCGCAGCGCTCGGCGCCGCGTTCAAGCAGCTTGCGGGTATAACTGGACTCGGAACCGTCCTGTGCGCGCTCATGGATGGTTCGTTCCAGTCGGTTGAGTTGGCCGATCGCCGGCCAGTGAGTCTCGCCAAAGCAGGTGGTGGTGCCCAGGTGACAGGTGGGTCCGTGGGGTCGAGCCTGGATCAATAGTGTGTCGCGATCGCAGTCGCAACGGATATCGACCAGTTCCAGGAAGTGACCGGAGGTCTCGCCCTTGGTCCACAGGCGCTGCTTGCTGCGTGAGAAAAAGGTCACGCGGCCGGACTCGAGGGTGACTTTCAGGGCTTGAGGGTTCATGTAACCCAGCATCAGTACCCGGCCATCGCCGGCATCCTGGATGATCGCCGGCGTCAGTCCGTCGATCTTGTCCCAGTCCAGTTCGGGCCATTCGGTGTTCATGCTGCCTCCGGTGACTTGATGCGGGTGACAATGCCGGACTGGCCCAGCCAGGCCTTGAGATCGGGAATGGCAATCTCCCCGGAATGAAACACGGTCGCGGCCAGCGCGCCATCGACATCGGCCTGGCGAAAGACTTCCAGAAAATGCTCCGGCGCCCCGGCGCCACCCGATGCGATCAGCGGCACCCGGCAGATGGCGCGCACGCGACTGAGCTGGTCGATGTCATAACCCGAGCGCACGCCATCGGCATCCATGCAGTTAAGCACGATTTCTCCGGCGCCCAGGCGCTGAACTTCGCTGACCCATTCCAAGGTGTTGCGACGCGGGTCGACCATATTGTCCGGGTCTCCGGTGTACTGGCGAACCCGGAATTGATCGCCTTCGCGGATGGAATCAATCCCCACGACCACGCATTGCGAACCGAATTCGGCGGCCAGTTCAGCGATCAGCTCGGGACGCTCGAGGGCCGGCGAGTTGACCGAGATCTTGTCAGCGCCGGCATGCAGCACGGCGCGGGCGGTGGCAATATCGCGAATGCCGCCGGCGACACAAAAGGGAATGTCAATCGCCTCGGCCACGCGCGCAATCCAGTCGGTGTCGACACTGCGTTTTTGCGGGCTGGCGGTGATGTCATAGAAGACCAGCTCGTCCGCGCCCTCGTCACGGTAGCGCCCGGCCAGCTCGACAATATCGCCCATTTCGCGGTGGTTGCGAAAACGCACCCCCTTGACCACCCGCCCGTCGCGCACGTCCAGGCAGGGAATGATTCTTATCGCGACCATCGTTCGATCTCCTTCAATGGCACTCGCCCTTCGAGCAGGGCGCGGCCGACGATGCACCCGTCCACGCCGGTTCTGGATACCGACTCCAGATCATCCGGCGAACCAATGCCACCCGAGGCCTGAATTTTCAGGGCGGGAAATTCATTGGCAATGGATTGGTACAGAGTGATCGAAGGACCCAGGTACATGCCATCACGCTCGATATCGGTGCACAAAAGGTGGACCAGGCCGGCGGCGCTGAAGCGGCTGAGCAGGGTGAACAGGTCGGTGTCTCCGGCCTCGGACCAACCGCTGGCATGCGGAAACCAGGCCTCATCCACTCCACGCGAAACATCCAGTCCGGCTACCAGACAATCGCCGCCGAGACTGTCCAGCCAACTGCAGACCACTTCCGGGCGCTTCACGCACAAACTGCCCACCACGACTCGCTTGGCTCCGGCTTCCAGGCGTTGGGTGAGATCTTCCAGGCAACGAACCCCGCCGCCGGTTTGCACCGGGATGTCGACGGCGCCACAGATGGCGTGGATGATTTTCAGGTTCGCTTCGCCACCATCGCGGGCACTGTCCAGGTCGACCAGATGCAGGCAGGTGGCGCCGGCCTTTTGATAACGCAGGGCCAGCTCGATCGGGTCCTCCGGGTAGCGGGTTTCGCGCTCGTAGTCGCCCTGTTCCAGACGAACCACGCGGCCGCCACGCAAATCAATGGCTGGGATGATGATCATTGCATGCTCCCTGATAGTGTGAAACTCTGAACTGCATTATTGTTCACGATTGCGACTCCAGGAAGTTGGCCAGAATCCGCGCACCGGCACCCGCCGATTTTTCCGGATGGAATTGGCAGGCGGCAAAGTTGTCCTTGCGCACGATCGCGGCGAATGGCCGACCGTGCTTGCCGGTGGCAATCGCATGTTCGGTGGGCGCGGCGAAACTGTGAACGAAGTAGTACCAGTCATCGGCATCCACCCCTCGGGCCAGCGGATCATCCGCCCTGCGCCAATCAAGCTGACTCCAACCCATGTGCGGCAGGCGCAGTTGATCGGGAACCTGGAGCTTGCGGACCGTTCCGGGAATCAGATCGAGACATTCCGTGCCACCTTCATCGGAACGCTCGTAGAGCAACTGCAGACCGAGACAAATGCCCAGCACCGGCTGGGTCAGTGAGCGAATGACCTCGACCAGGCCGGCCTCGCGCAATGCCGCCATGGCCGCACCGGCCGAGCCCACGCCCGGCAGGATGACCCGGGAGCCGGAACGAATCCGCTCGGCCCGACTGGTCAACGAACATTCCGCCCCCAGCCGATGAATGGCATGCACCACCGAAGCCAAGTTGGCGCCCCCCGTATCGATCACCACAATACTCACCAAACTCCCCCCTTGAACCCTGAACCCTGAACCCTGAACCCTTGCATCTTCAAAGCACCCCTTTGGTCGAGGGCATGCCGGCCGCGCCGGTCGCCAGCGCCGGTCGCAACGCCCGACCCACGCCTTTGAAACAGGCTTCGACCATGTGGTGGGTATTGTCACCGCTCAAGTCGATATGCAGCGCGCAGCGAAGCGTCTGGGCCAGCGAGGCAAAGAAATGACCCACCATCTCGGTGTGCAGGCCACCGACGGACTCGCGCGGAAATTCGCCGTTGAGCACGAATACCGGCCGCCCGGACAGATCGATAGCGACTTTGGCCAGGGATTCATCCATCGGCAGGGTGAAACCATAGCGTCCAATGCCGTGGCGATCGCCCAGCGCCTGGTCCAGAGCGCTGCCCAGGGCCAGCGCGCAATCCTCGACGGTGTGGTGTTCGTCGACATGCAGGTCACCGCTGCATTGGAGTTCCAGGGCGAAACCGCCGTGGCTGGCCACTTGTTCGAGCATGTGGTCGAAAAACCCGATGCCGGTGTCGATGGTCACCGGGGCGGACTGATCGAGGTTGACGGCCACCGCAATGGTCGTTTCCCGGGTGTTTCGCTCGACCGAGCCGGTGCGCGGCTGATCCAGCAGGGCATCGGCGATCTCGTTCCAGCCCATTTCCTCGCTGATCCGGTAGCCGCGCAGGCCCATGTTATCGGCCAGCTCCAGGTCGGTTTCGCGATCGCCAATAACCGCCGAGCGGTTGCGATCCAGACCGGGATCGCGCAGATACTCCAGCAGCATGCCGACCCCGGGTTTGCGGGTCGGGGCGTTATCGGCCGGCAGCGTCCGGTCGATATGGACGGCGTCAAACGCGATGCCTTGGGAAGAAAGAATCTGCAGCAGCAGCTCGTGCGGGCCAATGAAGTCCTGTTCGGGAAAGGATTCAGTACCCAGTCCGTCCTGGTTGCTCACCATGACAAAGCGATAACCGGCTCCTTTCAGTCGCGATAATGCGGGAATGACATTCGGCATCAACCGGAACTTCTCGAAGCGGTCGACCTGTTCGTCTTCGGGCTCCTCGATCAGGCAGCCGTCGCGGTCAATGAAAAGAATCTTTTTTCGGCTCATGTTCGCCACCTCTTGAGAAATTCGATCAGCGCCGTGGTTTCGGTCTTGGTGCCGATGGTGATGCGGACACAATCGGCCAATCCCGGTTGCGATGACTGATCGCGCAGGCGAATGCCGGCACTGGCCGCATCGGCGACCAGCCCCGGCCCGTCACTGGCCCGAACCAGGACGAAGTTGGCCAATCCGGGCCAGTACTGGTGAATCTGGGGGTGCTGGTCGAGTATTTCGATCAGGCGCTGTTTCTGACGGCGGATTTCATCGAGTTGCCGGCGGCGTTGCGAAGCGTTGTCCAGCGCGGCCAGCGCGGCCCGGATGGACGGGGTCGGCAATGGGTAAGGGGCGAGAATTCGCCGCAGCAATTCGATGATGTCGGTCGCAGCGATGAGCGCGCCGATCCGGCATCCGGCCAGCCCATGGGCCTTGGACAGGGTGCGCAGCACGACCAGGTTGGGGCAGTCGTCCAGGTGTTCGATCAGCGAGGGCTGTTCGGAGAATTCCTGGTAAGCCTCGTCGATGATGACCAGGCCATGGTTTTCTATTCGTCGAGCCAGTTGTGTGACGGCATTCGGGTCCATGCCGTTGCCGGTCGGGTTGTTCGGTGAACACAGAAAGTAAAGTCGGCAGTCCGGCGCCGATGCGATCGACTCGAAATCGACCTGCCATTGATCGTCCTTTTCGATGAGCGGTACTTCGACCACCCCGGCGCCCTGGATGCGCGCATACAAGGCATACATGCCGAAACACGGCGGACAGATCAGTGCCTGGTCCTGGCCGGCACGGCAGAACGCACGGGTCAGCAGATCGATGCCCTCGTCGCTGCCGCGGGTGATCAGCAGGTTTTCAGGGTCGACGCCATACTCCTCGGCCAGCCGGTGTCTCAATGCCGGCGGTTGCGGGTCCGGATAGCGATTGAGCGCAAGACCGTCATCGCCCGGCGGCGGCCAGGGGTTTTCATTGGCATTGAGCAGGATGCCGGCGCTGTCGGCCAGGACACGCGCCGAGGCATAGGGTTTGAGCGCCAGGATGTCCGGGCGGGCCAGGTCGAGCGGATTCATGGACCCGACTCGCGATCGAGCGCTTCGAGACGCAATTGAATGGCCAGGCGGTGGGCATCGAGGCCTTCATGGGCAGCCAGACGGGCGCCGGGCGGGCCCAGTGTGCGCAAGCCTTCGGGGCTGGCCTGCTGAAAGGTCGTTCGACGCATGAAATCAATCACCGACAAGCCACCGGTCATGCGCGCCCAGCCACCGGTGGGCAGGACATGGTTGGTGCCGGAGATGTAATCGCCAAGGGCTTCTGGCGTGTAATGGCCGAGAAAGACCGAGCCGGCGTTGATGACCTGCATGCCCAGGGCCTCGGCATCATCCGAGGCAATAATGAGGTGTTCGGGCGCATAGCGGTTGGAGACCGCCATGGCCTGATCCATCGTGTCAGTGACCAGGATGGCGCCATGGGTCAGTGCCTGGCCGGCCGTTTCGGCCCGGGGCAGTTTTTTCATGAGCGCCTCGATGGCCTGGTTGACTTGGTCAGCCAGCTGCGGACTGGTGGTGACCAGAAAGGCCTGCGAGTCCGGACCGTGTTCGGCTTGCGAGAGCAGATCGATGGCGATGAATTCCGGGTTGGCGCTGTCATCGGCAACCACCAGCACTTCCGATGGGCCGGCAGGCAGGTCCATGGCCGCGCCATCGGCCCGCTCGGCCAATTGCCGCTTGGCCTCGGTGACAAAACGATTGCCGGGCCCGAAGGTCTTGTTGACCGCCGGCACCGAGGCCGTGCCCAGGGCCATGGCCGCAATGGCCTGGGCGCCTCCGGCGACCAGCACGGTCTCGATTCCGAGACGCGCGGCAATGGCCAGGACGGCCGGGTCGGCGCGACCATCCGCGCCCGGCGGCGTGGCCAGGACAATCTGGCGACAACCGGCCAGGCGTGCCGGCACGCCGAGCATGATGGCCGTCGAAGGCAACGGGGCGGTCCCGGCCGGGACGTACAGCCCGACCGGATCCATTGGTGACCAGCGTGCTTCGCAAATCACCCCGGGTGCGGTTTCCACGCACTGGTCGGTCGGAATGCCGGCCTCGTGAAAACGGGTGACGGTGTCGATGGCGGTATCGATGGCGGCGAGCAGTTCCGAATCCAGTTGGCCCGCGGCCGACTCGATCTGTGATTGCGAGGCCAGCAGGCTTTCGGGTTCGCGCCCGTCGAAGCGCCGGCCGAATTCCAGCACGGCCCGGTCGCCGTCGCTTGCGACCGCGGCAATGATGTCGGCGACTGCGGCGCGCAATTCGGCATCGGTTTCCAGGGCGGGGCGGGCGAGAATCTGATCAAGTGCTCGTTCACTGATCGAGGCGGTATCGATAATCTTCATGCCAGCATCTTCTCCACGGGCAGAACCAGCACGGCCGAGGCGCCGGCGGCCTTGAGCTCTTCGAGGTGTTCCCAGAACACCTGTTCGGTGCACACCGCATGCACGGCAACCCGGTCGGACTGGCCCTCCAGGTTGAGCACAGTCGGTGATTCGGCGCCCGGCAACAGATCGGAGATCTCGGCCAGCCGGTCGCGCGGGGCGTGCAGCATCACGTACTTGGTCTCGGCAGCCTGCTGGACCCCCTGGATGCGGGTCAGCAGCTTGGCCAGCAGGGCCTCGTTGTCGGGATCCAGTGTCCCCGGCGTGCGATACAGGGCCGCCTGACTGTCCAGCACCTCATCGACCGCCTTGAGGTGATTGGCCCTGAGCGTGGTGCCGGTCGAGACCAGGTCAACGATGGCATCGGCGGTGCCCAGGCTGGGCGCGATCTCGACCGCGCCGTTGAGCGGGACGATATCGGCCTCGACCCCGTGCGTGTCGAGATACTGCCGGGTCAGGAACGGATAACTGGTGGCCAGGCGACGGCCCTGAAGCTGCCCGGGACCCTGAAATTCCTCGTCCTCTGGAATGGCCAGCATCAGGCGGCAATGGCCGTATTCGAGTTTCAGCATGGGTTCGAGCCGGGCTTCCGGTCGGCGCCGGCGGTTTTCGAGCACTTTTTCCAGGGCCACGTTCTCGCCCACGATGCCGAGCTGGCAGACCCCTTCGAGCAACAGGCGGGGAATGTCATCGTCGCGGACCAGCAGCAAATCGACCGGCAGGTTGCGGCCATACCAGAACAGCTTGTCCTTGCTGCGGGCAAAAGACAGGCCGGATCGTTCGAGTAGGCCGAGAGATTTTTCGGCCAGGCGACCGGATTTCTGGATGGCGATCTTGAGTCGGGTCATATAAAAGAAAGGTTCAAGGTTTAAGGGGTCAGGATTCAGGGGTCAGTCAGGGTTTTTGATGCGTTCGAGGGCCAGGCGGTAGCCGCCGTTGCCGTTTTCGAGAAAGCGTGCGACCCGGCCGACGGTGGTGACGCTGACGCCGGTGCGCTCGTGGATCTCGCGGTAGGGCATGCCTTGGTCGAGGTACTTCACCACCCGCCAGCGGTCGACCAGGGCTTCGAGTTCTGCCGGGGTGGTCAGGTCCTTGAGCAAGGCGCGGCATTCATCGGCCGTTTGCATGGCAAGGAAGGCCTCGGCCAGGCTGGAGCGGGCGGCGCGGTTGGCCTGGGCGTGTTGTTGATCGAGCTGCTTCATTGTGTATCAATGTAATAGCGTGTTATTACATTAACATGACATGGTGAAGAAAACAACAATCCTGGAGTGATTGTGCAGGTTGTTGGCATCCTGGCCGGGCTAGTGGGGTGGCCTGCAGGGCGACCTCGCTACTGCGGCAAGAGCCCTGCAGGCCACCCCACTAGCCCGGCCTGTCAGGTTCAGATTTCGAGGACTCAACTAACACCGGGTCTTGAACGAGTCACGTTCCGGCCGGGGGTGGTCTGGGTGGGAGGCGGCGCCGGAAGCGGGCACGCAGGGTGATCCAGAGAACGCCGCCCAGGACCAGTCCACCGCCGGTGATCAGGCGCAGACCCGGGCGATCTCCCCAGATCAGGATGCCCAGGATGACCGCCAGTACCGGCACAAGTAACAAGTAGGGGGTGACTTTGTTGACCTCGTGGCGCTGAATCAGCCAGTAAAAGCCGCCGTGACCGATGATGGAGGCGCCAATGGCCGAATAGGCGATGGCTCCCCACAGCCCCGGATGGTCCAGGTTGGCGCTGATCTGGGTGAGCGGGCTCTCCAGCCACCAGGCCAGCACCATTAACGGGGGCAGAGACAAGCTTGCATTCCAGGCCTGAAAGGACAGCACGCCAATGCCCTGGAGTCCGCGCATCAGAATGGTGCCCATGGCCAGCGCAAATGCCGAGCCCAATACCAGCACCAGCACGTCGAGCTGGGCCAGCACCAGCGGGTCCAGGCCCATGACCAGAACACCCCCGAATGCGATCAGAATCCCCAGCGTGGTGCGCCAACCGATGCGCTCGCCCAGTATCAACACGGCCAGCAGCGTCGACATGGGAATGTAGACCTGCATCAACAAGGCGATCGACGAGACATCCTCGGATCGACCCAGGGCAAAAAAGACCAGGCCGAAATGAACGGCCCCCATGGTCCAGCAGCAGGCCAGCAAACGCGGCCACTGGGACCGGTGCGGGATGCGCAGCAGTGGCGCCAGCACGGCCAGCACCAGCGCAAAGCGAACCACGGTAAATGTCACCGGTTCCAGAATCTCCACGGCCCAGGCCGCGGCAATGAAGTTGCCGGCCCAGATCAGGCAGATCAGCAGCAACAGCATCAGGTGACGGGCAGGCATGGCGAGATCCGTTGAACGGGTGCGTCATTGTGCCTGACTTGAGATGCCCCGGTCCGTCAACTCCTGGACCAATTCTGTCACTTTCGGGCCATCCAGCCGGCGATTGTTTTTATCGATGGCTTGGTTTTACGGTGCCTCCGAAATCCTGGCACGAAATGTGCATGAATGTCCATGAACGCACACAGTCAACAAATGACGAGGCGCAAAGGACATGGCCGACTTCAATCTGATTTTTACCGACAACCAGGATGTGGAACTGATCGCTTCTGTCGATGAAACCGCCTTCAACGGCATGCTCTCCGACGAGGCTGTCATGGAGTGGTTGATGGATCTCGAAGAAGAGGATTCGGCCCTGGACCTCGAAGAATCCCGCCACGAAGGCCACTCGGCCACGCTGCAGGTTTGAGCCACCCGCTCGCTGCCGGGCTTCGGTCAGCGAACGGTTCGAAAGAACACACGGGAAGGGGAACCCATTGGGCGATGTGTCTGAATTGTCGCCCACCCTGGACTACCAGCCCAGGGCCCAGACAGCGTTACGCGCCCCCCGTCAGGTGGGCGCGTTTTGCTTTTAGAGGCGTTGCCCTAAAATGTCTCGTGACTGACTATTCCCGTCAGTTTGCGGTCATTTTCAAATGAGGACAATTGTTTAACCCCCTGATTTGTCTGCCGCAGATCTTTTCTGGCATGGAAAATGCATTCTTATTCCCGAGACTAAAAATGCAACCTTCGGGAGCAAGATCATGGAACAGGTCCAATACAACGAATCTCAGAAGTTCAATCAACTGCTGTCTGACGATGTCGTCATGGAATGGCTGGACCATCTCCAGGACGAATGCAGTGACTCCGAGTCCGATGATTCCGGCGCGATTGCCTACCGCCGCATTGCCTGAAATCGGAATGCACTTTGATCGATGGCCTTGTGACCATCGATCCGGTTAAGCACCGAAAAACTTCTACCGACGCCCGCCTTTTCGGCGGGCGTTTGTCATTCCACGGTGACCGATTTGGCCAGATTGCGCGGCTGATCCACGTCGGTGCCCTTGAGCACGCCGACGTGGTAGGCAAGGAATTGCAAAGGCAGGACCTGGATGATGGGTGAGACGTTCGAGTGAGGCGCGGGCACCTGAATGAGTTCCACGCTGGGATGGGGCTCGATGGTCACGCCCCGATCGGCGAAAACATACAATTTCCCGCCCCTGGCCCGCACTTCCTGAAGGTTGGAGATCAACTTGGTGAGCAGGCGGTTGCTGGAGGCCGGCACGATGACCGGCAGGGTATCGTCAACCAGCGCCAGCGGTCCGTGCTTGAGCTCACCGGCGGCGTAAGCCTCGGCATGAATATAGGAAATCTCCTTGAGTTTCAGGGCGCCTTCCATGGCGATCGGGTATTCCGGACCCCGGCCGAGAAACAGCGCGTGTGGTTTTTCGGCGATCTCTTCAGCCACTTCTCGCACGCGATCACCAATGGCCAGCACTTCGCGGGCCTGTTGCGGCGCCTGTCCCAGATCTTCCAGTACCTGGCGAATCAGCGCCGGATCCCGGTGCTTGGCCTCGGCCAGGGCGGCGGCCAGCAACAGCAACACGGTCAGCTGGGTAGTGAAGGCCTTGGTCGAGGCGACACCGATTTCCAGGCCCGCGCGAGTCATGAGAATGTGACCGCACTGGCGGGTCAGGGCGCTTTCGGGCACGTTGCAAATGCCCAGAGTGTCCAGGTAGCCGAACTCACCGGCAGAAGATAGCGCCGCGAGGGTGTCGGCGGTCTCGCCGGACTGAGAGATGGCGATCAGCAGGGTATCGTCGGGTATGGCCGGCTGACGATAGCGATACTCGCTGGCGATCTCGACGCTGACCGGCACCCGGGCCAGGCTTTCGATCCAGTAGCGGGCCACCAGTCCGGCGTGGTAGCTGGTGCCGCAGGCGATGATGTGAATGGCTTGAACCTTGCTGAGCAATTCTCGATCGAGGGTTGGACAGATGCGCGTCCCTTCGAGGTGGGCGTTGAGCGTGGTGGCGATGGCGTCGGGTTGCTCATGGATTTCCTTTTCCATGAAGTGCCGAAAACTGCCCTTGTCGACCGAGTCCGCCGGCAGCGTGGATATGCGAATCGGACGTTCGACCGGCTCCAGTTCGGCGTCAACGACCCGGACCTGATCGCGACCGAGTTCGACCAGGTCGCCGTCATTGAGAAACATCATCTGCTGGGTCACCGGCACCAGGGCAGCGGCATCCGAGGCCAGAAAATGCTCGCCCACTCCGACACCGACCACCAGCGGGCTGCCCTGGCGGGCGCCGAACAGACGGTCGGGACAATCACGCAACAGCACCGCGATGGCGTATGCGCCGTCCAGCCGTTTGCAGGCCCGTTGTATGGCTTCCATCGGCCGGGTGGCCCGTTCCAGTTCCCGGTCAATAAGATGGGCGATGACCTCGGTATCGGTTTCCGACTTGAACTCGTAGCCTTCAGCAGCCAGTTCGCGCTTGAGGTTCTCGAAATTCTCGATGATGCCGTTGTGGACCACGGCAACCCGTTGATTGGAAAGATGGGGATGGGCATTGGCCCGGGTCGGTGCACCGTGGGTGGCCCAGCGGGTATGGGCGATGCCCAGGTGACTGGTCAGGTCGGCATCCAGGGCGGTGTGCAGATCGGCGACCTTGCCGACCTCGGCGTGATCGAACAGATCCCCACCCGGCTCGAGACAGGCCAGGCCGGCCGAGTCATAACCGCGGTACTCCAGCCGGCGCAGACCGTCAATCAGGATCGGGATGATGTTTCGTTCCGCGTTGGCCGCAACAATGCCGCACATGGTCTTAAGCCACCCTGTTCAGGAATGCTATAGGATAGCGCGCCGCCGTACTTCAGGGGCGCCGGGGTGGCCAGGGAATGAAGGCTGAAGTCTCTTCCTGGTAGCGGCGATAAGCCTCGCCCCGTGACTTCAATGCCTGTTTCTCAGTGTACGGAATGCCGGTCAGGCGATAGAGAAACAGCAGCATCAGTAACGGACCTAGCCAGGTCATCCACTGGTTCGGGGCGCCGAAGGCAATCAGCGGGTAGCTGAACCAGTGCAGCCATTCGAAGAAATAATTGGGGTGGCGCGAATATCGCCACAGGCCAACCTTGCAAACCTTGCCGCGATTGGCCGGATCAGCCCGAAAGGCGGCCAGTTGCCGATCGGCGATGTTCTCACCGGCCAGGCTGACAAACCAGACCAGTACCCCGGCGATGACCCAGCCATTCAAGGTCGACGATGGATCATTGGCCACCACCCAGGCCGGCATTGCAAACAGCCAGGCCAGCAGCCCTTGTGCCAGGAAGAACACCAGTAAAAACGCGTGCTGGCGTGGACCGAAATGTTCGCGTATGGCCTGGTAGCGACCGTCTTCCTGGTCATGACCGGCCAGCCGCACTGCAAGATGCCTGACCAGCCGGAACGACCAGGTCCCGGCCACCAGCACCACCAGGATGCGCTTTTCAACGCTGCCTTCGCCAACAATGGCATAGCACACTGCCAACAACCCGATCGAGCACGCCCAGGCCACATCCACCCAGTCGGCCCGACCGGATTTCAGTTGCCAGGCCCACAGCACCAGCATGGCGCCCAAAGCGGCGATTAAGGAAATGATGAGGATCATGCAAGGCGTAGGTCGGCCCTACGTGGCCGACGGTCGAGATTGAAGCATTCGACGCCGCTTCGCTGGCGAGTCACATCCCGGACCGCGCCTCGTCTACCACACGTCGCGTTAATGTCGAAAATTGAATTGTTGACCATCTGTGCTCAAGAACATGGTAAGTGGACAGAGTATGGCATTGCCGAGGTGAAGCGGGTAGTGAGAAGGCAAATCAACAGCGGCTGAGAGAAGGGTGCCCATGCGCCGTCAATCTCCTTACAAGGGGACAACCTGCACTTGACACCTTTTCATATTCTGTCAACATTCAGCCGCTTAGGGGGCTCATGCTACAAAAAATCAGGAGAATGAAGATGCATGCAACTCGCCTGTTGGTAGTGATTGGCTTGGCCATGGCCAGTGCAAGCCTGGGCGCGCAGGTGCATCGTGCCGATGCCGGCCTTGGCAGCGCATTGATCGTTCCGTACTGGACAACCAGTGCGGGCAATGGGAGTGTCTTGACGGTTCGCAATGATGGGGATGAGCCGAGCGCCGCCAAGTTTCGCGTGCTGGACTCCGATGGAACGCTGCTGCTGAACCGAAACCTGTACCTTGACGCCGGTGGGGTCTGGACGGCCGGACTCATCAGCAGCTCCATGCTTGGCGATGACGCCGACGAGCCGTTGCTGACCATTTCGGACACATCGTGTTCATTGCCGTTGGATGAACATTTCCCAATTTATCCCCTGGGCAGTCGGCATGGTTCGATCGAGATCATTGAAATGGCCCGGGCGGAGAGTGAATCACCGGTGACCAGTGACGGTCGCTGGTTGGGTTGCCCGGAGCTGGCCGACGAGTTCGAGATCGGGGATTGGGCGATGGATCCGAACGCCTTTCTGGACTCGCCTTCAGGCCATCTCAGTGCGACAGTGTCCATCATCAACGTGTTTGGCGGCACCATGAACTCGATTGCCGCAACGGCCTTGAGCGGGTTCAGTGGGATTGCCCAGCACACTGCGCCGACCGACGCGACGCCCGACCTGGCCAATGCCAATGACCCGGGCGCCGAGCATGGCGGAACGCGCAGTCTGCTTTGTATGAGCAGCGGTTGCCGAATCGACGAATGGTCGCATCCTTTGGAGGCGGTGGCCGCCGCCTTGATGGCGACCGCCCATCGGGTGGATTTTTCCATTGAGCCCAACCTGGGCGCCAAGACCGAATGGATGCTGCACCGGCCACTGGCGCGCTACCAGGACAATGGCGCCGAGTTGTTGATTGATGTGGAACCTACCTTGAAAGTGCGTTCACGCAGTGGCGATTTGAGAGAAGGCTCCGGCGTTTGTGTGACGCTTCCGCCCGGAGTGACTTGCGTGAAAGGTCCCGAGTTTCCGGTCGCGCCCGGGAATATCCATTACAGCATGCCACTCAACGCCCATCCATCCGAGATCGGCATGGCGATCGAATCACCCATTCTCGGCCACCCGGCCATGCCGGCATCCAGCCACGCGCTGGGACATCCGAGTTTCTTTGTTGAAGGGGTCGCCAGGCTCAGCTTCGGTGAGCACGACGATGATGCGGTGTTTCTCACGGCCCCGGATGGCACGGTTTATGTGGGCGAACCGGTCATCAGTTTCGCTATCCAGCAATTCACCAACGGTACCGTGACCGATGGCAGCGGCGTTAATGTCTTGTCCAATTACCGGGCCCTGGAGCAGCCTCGTATCCGGCGACGAATCGAGACGGCGGAATAGGTCAGAGTCCCGGCTTGGTTCAACCGGATGTAAAGATCAGCTTCGGGCGGTTGTACAGGGTGCCCGCAATGAAGGCCAGCACCAGCGCGGCCAGGCTGGTCGAGGCCAGGCACAGGCCGACCCAGGCCAGATTGACCGGTTCGCCGCGCACCAGCTCCAGGATCAGCACGTTCTGATTGAGCAAGGGCACCAGCGTCATCCAGGTTTCGGTACGGGCCGGGTCAATCAGCATCCACAGGCTGGGGATCATGGGGATGAGCACGACCATGCTCATGTAGCTTTGCGCCTCGCGGTAGCTCTTGGCGAACGAGGCCAGGATGGTCAGCAGTGCCGCGGCCAGCAGCGCGGCCGGGGCGACCAGCACAAAGGCCCAGGCGGCCACCCCCAGATCCAGATTCAGGGCCATGTCCATGTCTTCGACCGGCATGTAGCCCATGGCGATGACAAAGGCAATCAGCCCCAGTGCCAAGGTCATCAGGGCAAAGGCGGTGGTCGCGGCCAGCTTGCCGGCCATCACCTGCCAGCGCGGCAGTGGGTTGATCAATAGCGGTTCCAGCGACTTGCGTTCCCGCTCGCCGGCGGTAGTGTCGGTGGCCATGTGCATCGAGCCCATGAACACCGTGATCAGGATGAAGTAGGGCAGAAAGGCCAGGATCATGCCGCCGCGCGATTCAGGAGTCGACAGGTCGGTGACCTTGATCTGGATGGGACGGGTCAATTCCGGGTGCACGCCGCGCATCATCAGGCGCAACTGAGAAATCTCCCCGGAATAGCCGTTAAGGTAACCGCGCACCCTGGACACGGTCGCGCCGGTGTAGCGCAGGGACTGATCGACAATCAGCTCCACCGGGGCCGGGCGTCCCTCGTTCCAGGCCTGACCATAATCCGGACCAATCCTGAGAATGATTTCCTCTTCCTCGGTGCGAATGGCGCGCTCGGGATCCTCGGGCGGGCCGGTGATGATGACACCCTGACGCTCCAGGAATCCGATCAGGTTGGGCGCGTGTTCGGCGCCGACCACCGGCAACTCCAGTGGCGCTTCCATGCGTTCGGTGGCCTGCTGGGTCATGAAGGCCATCAACACCACGAAGATCACCGGCCCGAAGATCGGCGTGAAGACCAGGGTGTTGAGAATGACGCGCCGGTCGCGAAAGTTGTCCAGCAGTTCCTTGATGAATACCCCGATCATGCCAGCAGCCCCTCGTCACTTCCAATCAATTTCACGAAGGCGTCTTCCAGGTTGGATTCGCCCGAGCGGGCCAGCAATTCATCGGCCGTGCCCTCGGCGGCCACGCGCCCGTGCGCGATGATGACAATGCGATCGCACAGGGCGGCCACCTCCTGCATGATATGGGTCGACAACACCACGCAGCGCCCCTGGGATTTGAGGTCTCTCAGGAATCCACGCAGGGAGCGGGTGGTCATGACATCCAGCCCATTGGTGGGCTCGTCCAGCAGAATGGTCCTGGGGTCGTGAATCAGGGCGCGGGCGATGGCCACCTTGACCCGCTGGCCCTGTGAAAAACCGTCGCAGCGCCGGTCGATGAACTCGTCCATGTCAAGCACCTGGGAAAATTCATTGATGCGTTTCTCGGTTTCCTTGCGACCGATGCCATGCAGCCGGGCGTAGTAGCGAATGTTCTCGCGCGCGGTCAGGCGGTCATAAAGTCCGCGTGAGTCGGGCACCACACCCAGCAGGCGGCGAACCTTCAGCGGCTCGACTTCCGGGTCGATGCCATCGACGCGCATGCAGCCGGCGTCCGGTTTGAGCAGGGTGTAGAGCATGCGCAAGGTGGTCGTCTTGCCGGCCCCGTTGGGCCCGAGCAGGCCGGTGATCTGGCCATCGCGGGCGCTGAAGCTGAAGTCGTCTACCGCCACGACCTTGCCCTTGTTGAAGGTCTTTCTGAGTCCGTTGGCTTCGATCATGGCGCAGGTCCGAGCAGGTTGAGAAAGAACGGTCCCCGGTCCAGCTGGTCCAGGCATTCGGTATCCAGGTCGTCGAACCCGGCGCGGGTGATGAATTGGCTGACGATGCGGTTGAAGCAGGGTTGACCCAAGGTGATGTGACCCAGGCCGCGGCCGACCAGGTGCAGGCTGTTGGCGTATTGCTCGGCTGCCTCGTCACCATAGTGAGCGGGCGTGACCGGGTCGTTCTCCCCCGACAGGATCAGTACCGGCGCGCCCGGATCGAAGGGCTGGTGAAAATCCTCCGGCGCCTCGCCGGCCGGCCACCAGGCGCAGACATGGTCATAGAACTCGAGCATGGTATTGCCCATCAGGGTGTGTTCAGCGTCCAGATCACGCGGCCAGCTTGGCCAGTCCTCGGCGCAACCGACCGCAAAGTTGAGCCCGACCGAGATGGACTGATCGACCTGTTCGGTCACGATCAGCGCCTGGCTGGCCAGCCGCGAGGGATCGCCGGTGGTGGCGGCCTCGTGGATCAACTTGGGAATCATCATCTGGGTCTGCGGGCTGTAGGCCAGAAAGCGCAAGCCCGAGGCGAGCAGATCGAGGTCGAAATCCAGCTCCAGCTTGTCGCCGCTGCGCGGTTCAACGATGACGATGGGCTGCGTATTGTCGCGGTAGTGATCGACCAGGCGCTCGAATGCCGTGTGCAACCCGGGAAAAGCCCGGCGGCAGGCCTCGTCATCCAGGCAGGCATCGAACAGTTGGTCCAGGGATTCATCCAGCATCAGGGCATGCTCCGAGCCCAGCCGCAGGCGGGTCGGAACGACTCCGTCCAGCACTACGCTGCGGACCTGGTCGGGGTAGTTGCGCAGGTAGACCTGGGCCAGGCGGGTGCCGTAAGAGCCGCCGATCAGGTTGATCCGATCGAAACCGTAACGGGCGCGCAAGTCATCCAGGTCGCGCGCCGCGTCGGTGGTGGTGTAGAAGCGCACATCGGCATCCCATTGCTGGTCATGGCACTCGCGCAGGACCTCGTTGATGGCCTCGAAGTCCATTTCCAACCAGTCGCTGACCTGCTCGAAGTCGCAGTCCAGGGGATTGGAGGCGCCGGCGCCGCGTTGGTCGAGAAAGATCAGGTCGCGATCCCGATTGACCTCGCGCAGGGCATGGCGCATCAGTGCGGCCGCTTCGCGCGCCGACTGACCCGGTCCGCCGGCCAGAAAAAACACCGGATCAGGTTCGGCTCGGCTGCGCGCGGGCAGGACGGCATAGGCCAGTTCAATTTGTCGCCCCTCGGGATGGGCCGGGTTTTCCGGGACTTCGAAGGTGCCGCAACGGGCCT
Source organism: Gammaproteobacteria bacterium (assembly GCA_003561495.1). Lineage (GTDB taxonomy): Bacteria > Pseudomonadota > Gammaproteobacteria > Xanthomonadales > Wenzhouxiangellaceae > Wenzhouxiangella. Next base: position 3,431 of record PWWM01000251.1, on the reverse strand, counting down.
GCACGCTCAAGCGGCCGCCGGCGGCAGACAACTCGCAGGCCTCCAGCGCCGCCCAACGATCGGCAGCACCCGCCGGCTGCAAAGCCAACAGGCCCAGAACGATTCCAAACGGCAAGAAATATTTGAATCCCATGGACAACGGTCCCAAGTCAAGACAGTGGCTTTACAATCGATGTCTTATTGTGCCCGCGAAACCTTACAACAAAATGTGCCATCGGTCATGAAAGCCCTGGAAGTCAATCAACTGAAAAAAACCTATCGCAATGGCGTGGTGGCGCTGAAGGGTATCGACCTGAGCGTTGAAGAGGGCGATTTCTTCGCCCTGCTCGGTCCCAACGGGGCCGGAAAGTCCACCCTGATCGGGATCGTCAGCTCATTGGTCAATGCCAGTGCGGGTGAAACGAAGGTGTTTGACATCAGTGTGCAAAAGCAGCGCTCGCGGGCCATGGCCGAGATCGGCCTGGTTCCGCAGGAAGTCAATTTCAATCAGTTTGAAAAACCCTTCGATATCGTTGTCAACCAGGCCGGCTACTACGGCGTGCCGCGTGGAGTGGCCAAGGAACGCGCAGAGTATTACCTCAAAAAACTCAGCCTGTGGGAACCGGCCTTTCGCATGGCGCGCACGCTCTCGGGCGGCATGAAGCGACGCCTGCTGATCGCCCGGGCCATGGTCCACCAACCGCGATTGCTGATTCTCGATGAGCCCACAGCCGGGGTCGATATCGAGATTCGCCGTTCGATGTGGAAGTTCATCAGCGAGATCAACGCCGCCGGCACCACCGTGATCCTGACCACTCATTACCTGGAAGAGGCCGAGAACCTGTGTCGCAACATCGCCATCATCGATCATGGCGAGATCGTCGAGAACACCTCAATCAAGCACCTGCTGGGCAAGCTTGACATCGAGACCTTCGTGCTCGATCTGCGCGAACCGATCACCAGTCTGCCGGAACTGGACGGTGTCGAGCTGGTACTGCGCGACCCGACCACGATCGAGGCGAGCATGCCCAAATCACGCAGTCTCAATCGCCTGTTCCGGGTGCTCGAGGAACACGGCATGGAAGTCTGCTCCATGCGCAACAAGGCCAATCGACTGGAAGAGTTGTTCGTGCGCCTGGTCAATCTCGACCAGGAGGATGCGGCATGAGCGTTGAAGTTTCGGCGAGAAGTTACTGGATTGGTTACCAGACCATCCTGATCAAGGAGATCACCAGAATCCTGAGGATCTGGGCCCAGACCCTGATTCCGCCGGTGATCACCATGAGTCTGTATTTCGTCATCTTCGGCGCCATCATCGGACGACGGGTCGGCGAAATGGGCGGGTTGCCGTACATGGAATTCATCGTCCCGGGCCTGATCATGCTCAGCGTGATCACCAATGCCTACGGCAATATCACCTCGTCGTTTTTCGGCGCCAAGTTCGGCAAGCATGTCGAGGAATTGTTGGTCAGCCCGTTGCCGCCCTGGATCATTCTGGCCGGCTATGTCTCCGGCGCGGTCTTTCGCGCCCTGACGGTGGGTGTGCTGGTGTGGCTGGTGGCCGCATTCTTCTCGGGCTTTCACATGTACAACGTTGCGGTCACGATCAGTATCTTGTTCCTGACCGCCATCGTGTTTTCCCTGGCCGGGTTCATCAACGCCATCTACGCCCAGAAATTCGATGACATTTCGATCATTCCCACCTTCGTCCTGCAACCCCTGACCTACCTGGGCGGGGTGTTCTTCTCGGTCAGCCTGCTGCCGGGCATCACCCAGCAGATCGCCCTGGTCAACCCGATCGTTTACATGGTGAACGCCTTTCGCTACGGGCTGTTGGGCGTCAGTGACATTCCGCTGTGGATTGCCTATGCCATTACCCTGGGTTTTGGAACGGTGCTGTTTGTGATCTGCTTGACCTTGCTCAAGCGCGGCATTGGTTTGCGAAGCTGAGGCCATGGGCGTGTCAGGGCACCAGGACCAGTCTCGAGCTGCATGGTCCATTCATGAATTTCGGGTACACTCCAGCTGACGCTCAATGCTTGAATCAGGCTGTTGCGTTCTGATTGGCCTGGCGCGTCACTGTAAATCACATCCCTGTCTTCAATCAAACAGTGCACGATGCCGAAAGCCCAAGCCTTTATCGCCTTCTTGCTGCTCACTGCATTGGCCGCAGCTGATGATCGCTGCATTGTTCATCATGAAACCGGCCCGTTCGATGTTTGCCAGGCGCGATCGGTGCAGGCGACTGATTGGATGTCAGGTGTGGAAACACGCACCCAAATGCAACCATCCAGAATCCGGCTGGTCAAGTTCGATGGCCCCATTCATGCGAGCCAACGCCAGGGGTTGATCGACCTGGGTGCGGAAATTCTCGATTACCTTCCGCGCCATGCCTATGTGGTGAGAATGGATCCGGGTCTTGACGGTCAGGCTCGGCGTCTGGCCGGAGTGGTTGCGGTCGGTCCTTTGCCGCCGGCTTTGAAGATCGGGCAAAGTGTTACCGAATCCATCCGCCTGGCGGAATTTTCAGACACCGCCATGCCTTTGAAAATCAACTTGTGGCCGGGAAAGCCTCTCGATCAGTACCGTGACGCGTTACGCGCCCTGACTGGATTGAGCGTGGTTTTCGAGCAGGCCGGCCCTCGCAGTGAGCGTCTGGTGGCCAACGTGACCGCCGAAGTCCAAACAGGGGTCATCGTGGGCCTGGCAGCGATGGATGCTGTGGCCGCCATTGACGTCTACCGTGAGCCGGTCTATCTCAACTCACAAGGTGGTTGGTTGCACCAAAGTGGCACCAGCGGACATGTGCCGCTTTTTGACCAGGGTATCTTCGGTTGCGGTCAGACCATTGGCGTGCTGGATTCGGGTGTGGATTTCGGGCATTGTTCGTTCATCGATCCGACCGGCGCCAATCCACCGATCAGTGAATGTGATGAAGGCGCCAATTGCCCGGCCGCCAGCCCGGACCCCAATCAGCGCACCACCAGCCTGTATTACAAGTGGTCCTTTGCAGAAGCCGATCTTGGTGATGCGGCCTGCAACCCGGCTCTCAACGCCGGGCACGGCACGCATGTGGCGGCCTCGGCCGTGGGTAACCGGGCCTCGAGTCCGGCCGATTGCGAGGCGGGGACCTCGCCCGGTGAACAGGGCGATCGTGACGGCGCCGCGCCGGGGGCCAGGTTGATTGCCCAGGAGATGGGCGAGGGCCTGGAGTATCTCAATCAGCTCGGCGGCAGCCTTTACCATGCCGGGGCGATTGCCCACGCCGGCGGCGCCCGGATTCACAATAATTCCTGGGGCGTTCCCTGCTTCAGCCAGGGCACTTGCAATCCCGGCTGCACGGCCTACGGCGCGCTGGCCCGCGATGCGGATTTTCTGGCCTGGGATTATCCGGACCTGGCAGTCTTTGTCGCAGCCGGCAATGCCGGCAATTCGAGTTGTGCTGAACAGGT
>PWWM01000040.1 GCA_003561495.1 Gammaproteobacteria bacterium | reverse complement strand
GCAAACAATCACTTTTTTGAGTTTTTCTCCGTGTCCTCTGTGTCTCTGTGGTCTGCTTTTCTTGTTCCTTTGGCGACTGGGGGATTGTGAACAGACCCGGGCACTCCAAGCGAAAAACGCTCCGCCCCGCTGCGGGTCTCTCCGGATTTCAGCGTTGCCAGACCATGGCGCAGTTCGTTGTCCATGGCGTCTGTCCAGTCCATCGACCATTGCTCGATGGCCGACAGGCGATCACCACGCAGGCAGGCCTGGGGTAGGTCGGCCAGTTCCTCGGCCAGTGTCATCGCATGATTCAAGGCCTGTCCATCATCGACCAGGCGGTTGACCAGGCCGATGCGCTCGGCTTCCTCGGCATCGATTTCGCGTCCGGTCAGAATCAGGTCCATGGCCCGGGAATGACCGATCAGGCGGGGCAGGCGGATGGTTCCCAGATCCACCAGCGGAACACCGAAACGGCGACACAAGACCCCGAAGCGTGCTGAGCGTGCGGCAACCCGCAGATCGGCCCAGCAACACAGCTCCAGCCCACCGGCCACAGCGTATCCCTCGATGGCCGCGATCACCGGTTTCGACAGGGTCATTCGGGTTGGGCCCATCGGACCGATCTTGCCGGCGGCCAGGCGCTCCTCGCCCGTAGCGCCGGCGGCAATTTCCTTCAAGTCAGCGCCGGCACAGAAGGTATCGCCGGCTCCGGTCAGCACAGCGATAGAGACGTCGACATTCTGGTCGAATCGCTCAAAGGCTTCAAACAATGCCGCGGCCGTGGCGCGATCAACGGCATTGCGCTTTTCGGGGCGATCAATGGTGATCAATGCGATTTGATCACGGATTTCGAATTGGACAGTCACGGGTCGGCAGTCTTGTGGGTGGTTTCGGGTGAGTATAGGACCATGCAGCGGTCTGATATGCTTGAACAGTGATGAATTTTGCAAGGAGACGGTCATGGTTTTCCGATGGATGCGGGGATGCCGCAATTGCTGGTGGATCGCCCTGTCGGGCGCTTGCGCGCTGATGATGCTTGGGGTCTCTTTCGCCCAGGACACCACCCGACCCATTCTCAAGGGTACGAATTGGGTCGCAGTCACCGGCAAGCCGCTGGGTGCAACTGCCGGCGCCATGATGTTTCAGCAGGGCGGCAATGCCGTTGACGCAGCCGCGGCCATGCTGGGCGCGACCGCCACCATGTGGGACGTGCTGGGCTGGGGTGGTGAGACCCAGGCCTTGATCTATCACCCGGAGACCGGCCAGGTGCTGGGCATCAACGGCCTTGGCGTGGCGCCGACCGGGGCGACGCCGGAGTTCTTCCGCGACCAGGGCATGGTCTACCCGCCCGAATTCGGGCCACTGGCCGCAGTCACCCCGGGTACACCCGGCGGTTTGATGGTCATGGTGGCTGAATTCGGCAATCTCAGCCTGGCCCAGGTACTCGCCCCGTCCATCGAACTGGCGCGCGGGTATCCTTTGGAAGCCTCGCAATCTGCCAATATCGAGCGCCGTCGCGAGATTCTCGAGCAGTGGCCGGACTCGACCCGGGTGTTTCTGCCGCATCTCGATCCCGACGATCCATCCAAACGCGCCGCCCCGGCGCCCGGCGAGATCTTTCGCCAGCCAGAGCTCGAGGCGACCCTGCAAAAGCTCGTCGAAACCGAGGCCGAGGCACTGGCCAATGGCAAGAGTCGCAAGGAAGCGATCTATGCCGCCTATGATCGTTTCTACCGGGGCGATATCGCCGAGGAAATCGTGCGCGCGACCCGTGAACATGGCGGCTTGTTCACCATGGAAGATCTGGATCGCTGGGAGGTGAAAATCGAAGAGCCGGTTTCGACCACCTATCGCGGTATCGATGTCTACAAGCTGACCACCTGGACCCAGGGACCGGCCATGCTGCAGGCGCTCAACATTCTCGAAAACTTCGATCTTCAGGCCATGGGGTACAACTCCACTCGCTATGTCCACACCTTGCACGAGGCCATGGCCCTGGCATTTGCCGATCGCGATTTCTATTACGGCGACCCCGACTTCGAGCCCATCGAACCGGTTGAAGGCTTGTTGTCGAAGTCCTACGCCAGCGAGCGCGCCGAGCTGATTTCCATGGAGCGTCGCCTGAAGGATTTCGGACCGGGTGATCCATACCCTCATCAGGGCCAGACCAATCCCTTCGAGGAGTTGCGTCAGAACTGGCAGCAGAACCCACCCGATGCCGAGGCGCTGGGCGTTGAGGGCTTTCAGCAATCGAACCTGATGTCTGCGGAAGAGTCGTTCCTGGCCGGGACGACCTCCATCCAGGCCGCTGATGCCGAGGGCTGGGTGGTTTCGGTGACCCCGTCGGGTGGCTGGATCCCGGCCTTTATCGCCGGCAATACCGGGATCGGCCTGAGCCAGCGCATGCAAAGCTTTGTACTCGATGAACAGCTTAATCCGTTCAACGTGGTCGAACCGGGCAAGCGCCCGCGGGTCACGCTGACCCCGACGCTGGCGCTGGAGGAAGGACGCCCGATCATGGCGTTCTCGGTCCAGGGCGGTGATTCACAGGACCAGAACCTGTTGCAGTTCTTTCTCGGCATGGTGGAATGGGGCATGAATGTCCAGCAGGCTGCCGATGGGCGCGGCAATATCATCAGCTATTCCATGCAGAGTTCATTCGGTGCTCACCAGGCCGAACCGGGTCGCTTGCAGGTCACCCCGGTGGTCTCACCGTTCACACGAAGTCAGCTCGAGGCCATGGGATACGATGTTGAGTTGGTCGAGCGTACCTACAATCCGACGACGGCCATCTGGATTGATCATGAAAACGGCGCCATGCACGGTGCGGCCAGTGACTTCGGTGACGATTACGGTATTGCCTGGTAAGAGCAGTCGATGAGTACCTCCGCTGCCGAGCGCTATCGTCGCGCCAAGGCGATTGCCGAACAAGCGCTTGACCTTCCCGAAGATCAGCGCAGGCAGTTCATCAGCGATCAATGCGACCACGATCCGGTGCTTGCTGATGAGGTGTCCTGGCTGATTGAGGCGGCTGAAGATGATGGTTCCGACCAGGTGCCGGAGCGTTTTCAGGCGGCTGCCCAGCAGGTGCTGCGGGAAGTGTCGCTGGAGGTGCCGTTACCGCGTAACTACCGGCTGATTCGACGGCTCAATGAGGGTGGGGAAGGGGGGGTTTACCTGGCCGAGCGCGAAGACGGTGGACTGCATCAGCCGGTCGCCTTGAAACTGTTGTCATTGTCCGATGCCCCGGATGAAAAACTCCGACATCGCTTTGCGACCGAGCGACGCATCCTGTCGCGGCTCAACCACCCCAATATCGCTCATCTCATCGATGGCGGTGTGCTCAGCGAAGGACGGCCTTTTCTGGCCACCGAGTTTGTCGACGGCAAGCCCATTGACGACTGGTGTCGCGAACAAGGCTGTTCGATTCGTGAATGCGTTGATATCTTCATCAAGGTTTGCAATGCCGTCGATCATGCCCACCGGCACATGGTTGTGCATCGCGATATCAAGCCATCCAATATCCTGGTGACTGCCGAAGGTGAACCGAAGTTACTGGATTTCGGAATCGCTCATGTGCGCGAGGACGGGGAAGTCGATGAACTGCTGGCGGCCGGCTCTCGGGACATGCTGACGCTGGCCTATGCCAGTCCTGAGCAGCTTGCGGGGCGTGGGCTGAGTGCCGCCACGGATGTCTACTCGCTGGGAATGGTGCTCTACGTTCTGCTTACGGGTCGTTCCGTATTCGATGATATCGCTGACCCGAAGGAGATGTCCAAGCTCATTCGCCAGGGTCGAATCGAACCACCGGGCGTGCATGCCGATCTGGATGCCATTGTAATGAAGGCCGTGCGTTACGACCGGGACGAGCGTTATGCCTCGGTACGCGATCTGGCCGAAGACTTGCAGCGATTTCTCGAGTTCAGGCCTGTACTTGCCCGGGGTGATTCGTGGTTGTATCGCAGTCATCGATTTGCCTGGCGAAATCGCTGGGCCGTGGCCGGGACCGCATTGCTGGCCATTCTGTTGACATTTTTCCTGATTGATCGTGAAGCCCAGATTCGACAGACGGCCTGGGAGCGTGATCGAGCCGAAGCAGTCAATGAGTTCATGCACGAGCTGTTCGCCGGCGCCGACTCCTTGCCGACTCGTGGACAGGAAGTCACCGTGCGCGATGTGCTCGATCTGGGCGCCGGGCAGCTGAGTGTATCCAGTGAGCTGGACCCGGGCATGCTGAGTTCGATCAATCTGGCCATTGGCCGGGCTTACAATGCACTGGGGCTTGGGGAGCAGGCCTTGCCCCTGCTGGAGCAGGCCTTGAGCGCATCGGACGCGGAATCCAGTCCATCGCAACTGGGACTGATCATGGCCGAAGTCGGAGCGGCTTACGACTCGGGCGGTCGGGCCCTGGAGGCCATTGACGCCGATCGCCGGGCGATTCAATGGCTGGAGCGAGCTGATGGTGATTTCGAGCCCCGTATCATGCAGTTACAGATACGAAAGTTGCGCAATCACGCCAATGCACTGGACCGGCCGCTTGAACAGACGATTGTCGATCTGGAGGCGATCCTGGACAGAATTCCCGAAACGGACGAGTCGCAGGAATTGCGCTTCGAAGCCAAGGCCGCGCTGGTTGGAGCCTACGTGTTTGCTCGACAGTCCGAGCGGGCCATCGCGGTCGCCACGGCGGCCAGGCATCAGGCCGAGACACTGTATCCCGACCACGATCCGCGCTATCTCAGGGGGCGCTTCGTTCATGCCACGGCCTTGATGCTGGATGATCCGGAAGAGGCGGCGGCCATGTTTCAGCAACTGATCGAGGATCATGAACGTCTGATCGGGCCCAGCCAACGCCTGGCCAATACCATTGGCAACTACGGGGTGGCGCTGTCCAGGCTGGAACGCAATGCCGAAGCGATGGTGGCTTTTGATCGGGCAGGGCGCATGATTCGAGATATCGTGGGCCGGGATCACTACCTGTATCGGCTGTCCATGACCAACCAGGCGGCGTTGCATCTACGTCAATCCAATCCGCGACGCGCCGAAAGCCTGATCAGTGAGGTGATCGAAGACCAGCGTCGGCGCCACGAGCGTCATGGCGGGATCGAAACGGTTTACCTGGCTTCCGCACTGGATATTCTGGCCACCGCCAGGGCACAGCAGGGACGCATCGACGAGGCTCGCGCGAATTGGCAGGAAGCCCTGGATTTTCTGGGGGCTGAGCGAATGGATGATTGGGCCGAGATGCAGGCCTCCATCCAGCACAAGTTGGACCAGGCGCGCCGGGAAAGCCTGCTTGACCCGGCGGGTTAATTGCTTCCACCCTGAGAAAGGGTGCGCCGCAACCAGGCCAGGGCCATGCGCCATTCCCGCGTGACCGTGCGGGCTGAGATCTCCAGTGCCTCGGCCGTTTCGGCGATGCTCAAACCCGCGAAATATCTCAACTCGACGATCCGGGCCTGGCGCTCATCCACTTCGGATAGCTGATTGAGGATCTGGTCCAGTGCGATCAGATCCTGTCCGAAATCCTCGCCGAGATCGGAGCTTTCGATGGTGACTTTCTGGCAGTCCTGGGGCCGTTTGGCGGCTGAGCGTCGCCGCGCATAATCGACCAGGACTCGACGCATCACGGTGGCTGCAATCAGGAGAAACTGGCGGCGATTTTCCCAGTTGTGATAGTCCTGTTCAGCCAGGCGAAGATAGGCCTCGTTGATCAGGGCAGTGGCTTGAAGGGTATGATCGCGTCTCTGGCTGGCCAGTTGCCGGCCGGCCAGTGCGCGCAACTCCTGGTAGACCATGGGCAGCATCTGGTCAATGCTGTCATCATTATTGGTGTATTGCTTGAGAAGCTCCGCTACCTTTTCGTTGTCGCTGGCTTTCATGGTGCCTGCTCACTGATCCTGAACGGTGATGGTACAGATCCCCGGTGCCAAAGGCGTTGTCGTGTTCGAGTAACATGGGGTTTTTCCCAGCCCGGAATCAGCCCATGCCCCCGAATGACGGACTGATTGATCAGCCCCGCGCGCTTCGTGATGAGGACCGCTTCGATATCGACGCGGTCGATGCCTGGCTCAAGGACAATATCGCTGGGCTCGATGGTCAACCACAGGTTGATCAGTATGCCAAGGGGGCCTCCAACCTCACCTACCGCCTGACCTATCCCGATCGGGACCTCATCCTGCGTCGCCCACCCCCGGGCACCAAGGCCAGATCGGCCCACAACATGGTGCGAGAGTATCAGGTCCAGCGCGCCCTCAGAGCCGCGTATCCCTATGTGCCACGAGTGCTGGCGCTGTGCCGGGATGAATCGGTCATCGGATCCGATTTCTATGTCATGGAACGACTGGAAGGCATCATTCTGCGAGCCGATCTCCCCGACGGTCTCGTGCTGGAACCCGAGCAGGCCCGGTTGCTTTCCCAAACCGCCATTGACCGCTTGATCGATTTGCACCAGGTCGATCTCGATGAGACCGGACTTCGGCGTCTTGGCAAGGGTGTGGGCTACAACCAGCGCCAGATCGAGGGCTGGTCCGAACGATTTCGCAGGGCCAAGACCTGGAATGTGTTGCCGGGCAAGTCGGTGATGCGATGGCTGGCCGATCGCGTGCCAGACGAGGTCGACATTCGCGTCATCCATGGCGATTATCGTTTCGACAACCTGGTGCTCGATGTCGACGACCCCATGAAGATCGTCGGGGTGCTGGACTGGGAGCTGGCCACCATCGGTGACCCCTTGATGGATCTGGGTAACTCCATGGCGTACTGGGTTCAGGCCGATGATGACAAGTATTTCAAGGGTTTTCGGAGGCAACCCACCCATGTCCCGGGCATGATGACCCGGGCTGAGGTGGTGGAATATTACTGTGAGCGAATGGGTTTGAAGCCGGATAACTGGGCGTTCTACGAGGTTTACGGATTGTTCCGTCTGGCGGTGATTGCTCAGCAGATTTACTATCGCTATCACAAGCGCCAGACCCGCAACCCGCATTTCCAGCACTTCTGGCTGGCCGTCAATTACCTGCTCTGGCGTTGCCGCAGAATCATCAAGCGCGCCGGTTGATCAGGATTCGGTGTCGGGCTCAAAGCGGTCGCGGAACAGCAGGTCGGCCAGTTCTTCCAGGGTCAAACCCCAGAATCCGCCGGTCAGTCGCCATTGGCCACCGGAAAGGGCTCGCGCCTCGGTCGCTTCCCATTGGCCGATGGTGCCAGAAAGGGTCCACTGACCATCACCGGATTCGGACTCGATGACGCCGCCACTGCTGATGTTCCACCAGTTGATGCAGTAGTCGGAATCGCAATCACCCTGGCCCGCGTGAAGTGGCGCGGTGAGCATGAGACCCAGAATGGCGGCGACCAGGATCAATCTCGAATGTGTTTTCATATTGATTTCTCGGACCATGATTTGGACTGGGTTGGACGCTGTCCACCCTACTATACACATACGTTTTTTTCACTGAAACTGTGACATTTGTGACCTTTGACACTGTATTGTTCGCTGTCGCCGGGGCATGCTGAGCCCAAGAGAGAGGAAGATGACCGGAATTACCGAACCCAGCGAATTTTCCAACGGTCCCGTTCCGTCTGACCGATTGCCCGACTACCGTCGCGTGGGACTCAACCCCGTGGCCCGTCCCTTCTATGCCTATTCCCTGGCCGTCACGGGGGCATTCTGGCTGATCGTGCTGGTGGCGGTTGCATGGATGCCGCGACTGCCATTCATCCCCTTCGATCCGGCCCCCTGGTCCGTATTCGCCATGTCGGGCGCCACGATCTGGTTCTGCGTGGTTGCCTGGATCGATGCACGTCGGCGCGGCTGGGTCGTTCGTGAGCACGATCTGATCTATCGTTACGGGGTCATCTGGCAAAAGACCGTGATCGTGCCTTTTGCACGCATTCAGCACGTGGAGACGGCCAGTGGGCCGATCGAGCGTCTGTTTGGCCTGTTGCGGGTCAAATGCTACACGGCAGGCGGAATGATGGCTGATCTTAGTGTCGAAGGGCTGGATGTTCGCTCGGCGCGCCGGGTGCGCCAGTACCTGCTCGAGCAGATTCGCGAGGAAGCAGACGAGACCGATCGGTCGGAACGGGAATCCGCCGAGAATGGTCAGCCTGTGGAAAACGACAAGCCTTTGGATCATGAATCCGACTGATGCCCATCAATGGCAACAGCTGGCGCCATTGGCGTTGGTGTTCCTGGTCATTGATGGATTGCAGAAGTTCATTCGCGAAAACCTGTTCTGGTTTCTGGGGGCCGGAGCGGGGTTCGCTTTCCTGGATTGGTTGGGGCCGCGTGAGTTGCTGCTGGCACTAGCGGCCATCCTGTTGAGCTTTCTGGCCTGGGCGATCATTTTTCACAGGCGTTTTCGATTCCGTCTCGAAGAAGATGCCATTCGCGTTCGCCGCGGTCTTTTTCAGAAGCGGGAGCTGAAGGTCCGCTTTGCGCGGGTCCAGAACATACAACTTGGTCGCCCGTTCTACTTTCGGCCTTTCGGGCTGGTGCGTTTCAGCCTGGAGACACCCGGCGCGTCTGAAAAGGAAGTGGAGTTGCCCGGTATCCCGGCCGAGCTGGCCGAGATCATGCGCGATCGGGTCACGGGCTGGCAGGGTGGAGAGCCTGAGGAAGATCAATCGAATGAAGAAACGGTCGGTTCACATGGAATCGAGCTCTACCGTGCCGGAACCGGGCGATTGTTTCTGCATGGATTGAGCAGCAACCAGATCTGGGTGCTCGCCGGCCTGGTGGGTTGGGCGATCGGAAACTTTTACGATCATCTGGAAAGTTATTTTCGTGAAGTCGCGATCATGCAATGGCTGAGCGAATTTGGCGGTCCGGCCTGGATGGTCATCTCCGCGATGATCATGACCGGCTTGATCATCCTGATGCTTCTGTCAGGGGTTTTTTCGATCGTGCGCTTTCACGATTTTCGAATGTTCGACCGCGGGGACCGGCTGGTCGGAATCGGTGGGCTGCTGGACCAGCGTGAACAGACGGTCAAGCGAGACAAGGTCACCGGTCTGACCCTGCAGCAATCGGCGCTGGGCCGGTTGCTGGGGTGCTGGTACCTGATCGTCCGTCAGACTCAGAGTGGTGACCAGGAGTTGAGTGACTCCCAGACTCGTTTTCTGGTGCCCGGTCTGCGGCGCGACGATCATCGACTCACGGCACAAATTACATCGGAATGGGTCAGGCCGGCTTCCCTGAATCCCATCAGTCTGCACTTCAGGCGGATTTTCTGGCTGCGCTGGCTGGTGTTTTTCGTCCTGGTGCTGGTTGCCCTGGCGATCCTGTTGGGTCGCGAGCACTGGTCGCTGCAGATGACCGCTGCCGGATTGGGGCTATGGATGATCGGTATCCAGTTACGTTGGCGTCACTGGGGCTGGCAAGCCGATGGCGATCGGATCTGGGTCCGGCAGGGTTTTCTGGGTCAGCAATTGGACGTCTTCGACCTGGCCCTGGTCCAGCAGGTGCGCGTCACGCGAAGTCCCTACCAACGCCGCCACGACCTGGCCAACCTGCAACTGATGCTGCCCCAGGGCGCGGTCACCATTCCCTTCGTGCCGATGGATGATGCCGCTGAGTTGGCAAATCGAGCTTTGTACGCGGCCGAGACCGCGGTGACGCATCGGGTTTAAACGCGCTCGAACACCCCCGCCGCGCCCATGCCCGTGCCGATACACATCGTCACCATCCCGTAACGCTGATCGCGACGTTGCAGGCCGTGAATGAGCTTGGCGGCGAGTATTGCGCCGGTCGCGCCCAGCGGGTGGCCAAGAGCGATGGCGCCGCCGAGGGGGTTGACCTTGTCCGGGTCCAGCTCAGTGGTCTGCATGACTGCCAGGGCCTGGGCGGCGAAGGCTTCGTTGAGCTCGATCCAGTCCAGCTCGTCCTTGCCGATACCGGTTTGCTTGAGCACCCTGGGAATGGCTTCGATCGGACCGATGCCCATGATCTCGGGCTTGACCCCGGCGACCGAGAAGCCACGAAATACGGCCAGCGGCTTCAGGTTCAACTCCTTGACCACCCGCTCGGAAACCAGCACCAGCGCGCCAGCGCCATCGGACATCTGCGAGCTGGTGCCGGCAGTGACCGCACCCTTGGCGTCGAAGACCGTGCGCAGCTTGCCGAGCGCTTCCGGGGTGGTGTCGCGGCGCGGGCCTTCATCGGTATCGACGACGGTTTCGACCTCACGCACCTGGCCGGTTCGTGGGTCGGGGACCCGGCTGGTGACGGTCACCGGACGAATTTCGGTGAATTCCCCGCCATCGATGGCCGCGATCGCCTTCTGATGCGACTGGTAGGCGAATTCATCCTGGGCTTCGCGACTGACCTTCCACTGCTTTGCGACCTTTTCGGCGGTAATGCCCATGCCATAAGCGATGGCGACGTTTTCGTCGTTGCTGAACACGCGTGGGTTCATGGCCACCTTGTGGCCCATCATCGGCACCATGGTCATGGTCTCGGTGCCGGCGGCGATCATCACGTCGGCCTCGCCCAGGCGAATCCGGTCGGCTGCCATGGCGATGGTCTGCAGGCCCGAAGAGCAGAACCGGTTGACAGTCACGCCCGGCACCGAATCGGGCAGGCCGGCCAGCAGGGCGCCGATGCGGGCCACGTTCATGCCCTGTTCGGCCTCGGGCATGGCGCAACCGACAATCACGTCCTCGACCCGGGCCGGATCCAGGTCCGGCACCTCGGCCAGAGCTTCTTTCAGCGCATGGGCCAGCAGATCATCCGGGCGATAATTGCGAAAACCGCCCTTGAAGGCCCGGGCGACGGGGGTTCTGACGGCGGATACGATGTAGGCGTCGTTCATGGGGTTCCTCGTTGATTCTTTGGCATCTGGTTAGTTTTTCGACTTCGATCGGCAACGGTGTTCGGGTAGACGGAAGACGGTAGACGTGAGACGGTAAAACCTTCAATCGTCTTCCGTCTCCCGTCTCCCGTCTCCCGTCAGTTCCTCAAAGGCTTACCGGTCTTCAGCATGTGCCCGATACGCTCCTGGGTCTTGTCCATCGCGCACAGCGCCAGGAAGTGCTCGCGCTCGAGATGGTGCAGCCAGGCTTCGTTGATCGGGGTGCCGCGGTCGATTTCGCCGCCGCAGATCACGGTGGCGATGCGGCTGCCGATCTCGAAGTCGTGCTCGGAAATGAAGTGGCCTTCAAGCATGTTGACCAGCAGCATCTTGAGCGTGGCGATGCCGACATCGCCGGCTGCCGGCACGGTTCGACCCGCATGCTCCGGACGATACCCGGCTGCGGTCAGGGCGCGTACCTGGGCATGGGCGGCATGCAGCAATTCATGCTCGTGCAGCACGATCAGATCCTCGGCCCTGAGATAGCCCATTTCCCTGGCTTCCATGGCCGATCCCGAGACCTGTCCCATGGCCACCTGCTTGTAGCGTTTTTCAAGCAGTGGATAGGTGTCTCCGGCGGCCGTGTCGGCATTGATCTGCAAGGCCAGGGTGGCCAGTCCGCCCCCGCCCGGCAGGAGTCCGACGCCGGCTTCGACCAGGCCCATGTAGCTTTCCAGGTGAGCCACTCGACGGCTGGCGTGCATGGCCAGCTCCAGTCCGCCGCCCAGGGCCAGTCCGCGTACCGCGGCGACCGATGGAATGGCCGAGTAGCGCATGCGCAGGTTGACATTCTGGAATCCCTGGACCAGCGCGCGCACGCTGTCGAAATCGCCTTTCTGAATGGATTCGGCGGCTGCCTTGAGGTTGGCGCCGGCTGAAAACGGCCCCTGCGGCTGCCAGATCACCAGTCCTTCGAATTCATTCTCGGCTCGGTCCAGGGCTTCATTGAGCCCGTCAACCACGCCGTTGTCGACCACGGCCATCTTGGTCTTGAGGCTGGCGATCAGGACATCGTCCTGAAGCGTCCACAAGCGTATGGCATCGGTTTCATGCAGGGTGCGACCCTTTTCGGTCTTCTCTCCGAGCAGGCGCACCGGTTGGTATTGGCGCTGGTAGACGGGGAGGTCCGGGCGTGGGCTGAAGCCCTGATTGGCGGCCGACCAGGAGCCCT
>PWWM01000019.1 GCA_003561495.1 Gammaproteobacteria bacterium | reverse complement strand
GCCCATTCAGCTCTTGCAGACGAAGCAGAGTCATTCACCTCCGACAACTGGGTCGAGGTCAGCGGAAACGGCGTTCACCGATTCTCCAGCGCGGTAATCCACTCGGTGGTCGAAACCGATGTTGGATTCGAACAGCGAAGCACCGAGATCGTGGAGCTGAACGGCGACCTGAACGGCCTGATTCTCTACCATCCGATCTCGCGCTTCAACTTCGTGGAAGGCACACTGACCAACTCCGGCGACCAGGTTTTTTCCGGCTCCATACTCGACCTGGGGCCGGTCTTGCTGCACGATGAAAAATACCGGTTCGACGTCAACCTGGACACCGGTCACACGACCGGCAAGGTGTTTCTCGACAACCGTCTGACTGGACCCGATGTGCGCTGCCAACTTGACGTGGTCGGAGACGGTCAAATGGATGAAATGGGTGATGCGCTGTTCGAGTACACCGGTTTCTGCCGGATTCGTCAACGGCCCCGGCCTCCCTGTGCTCCATTGATCCGCACACCGCGAAACCACTGACTCAATAACCGGCCCGATTCCGGATTTTCCGGGTCGGGCCGGTCAGGAAACCTGAGCATCAGGTTCCAGGTACTGGTTACCCCAATGCCTGTAATCTCTTCGCTGAGAAAGCCGGGGGCACCGAGGGAGAGCATTTACTGGCGCTGTTTGTGAACAAACAGCGTACGGGCCAGTAGATACGATGTGAATTCTCGATATGCCGACAGACAACCCATGGATTCGACGGATTTCGGCCAGCGTGCTGGGCCTAGTCCTATTCGGAATGGTTTCCAATGGACATTCTCAAACGACACGCTACGTTGCCCCCGGCGGTTCGGACACAGGTGACTGCAGCAGTCCGGCCAATCCGTGCGAATCCATAGTTCATGCCTTCGCCGAAGCCGCCGCCGGCGATGTGATCGATATCGCCACCGGGGTTTATCGGCCCAATCCCGGTCCGCCGGCGTCAGCGCTCATTATCGACAAGGACATCACGCTTCAGGGTGCGGGGCCGGAAAACACATTGGTAGGTCGAAATTCGCAGGATTCGGCCTATCGTGTCTTCGAGATTACGGCAGGTGGTCATGAGGTGACCATGGCCGGACTGCTTATTGCCAATGGTCAAGCGTTCGGCAGCGGCGCCGATGGACGCGGTGGCGGAATCTACAATCTCAACGACGGTGGACACCTCACATTGTCCAATGTGAAGTTTCAGAACAACCAGGCTCGGATCGGCGGCGGACTGAACAATTTCAATGGCGCCTCGGTCACCATGGAAAATGTCGTGTTCGAGTCCAACCAGGCCGATGAACGCGGTGGCGCCATCTACAACTGGACCGGCGGCGCGATCGAAATCAACTCCGGCGAGTTCGAACTTAATACAGCGGGAATCTTTGCCGGTGCGATATTCAACAATTCCAACAACATACTAAAGCTTGATGATGTGACATTCGACCAGAACCACGGTGTTTCAGGGTGTGGCGCCATCGCCATGAACAATGCCGATCCGGCAACCTTATTCAACGATACCCTTTTCATCGGCAACACCACCGGTGGAATTGGCGGCGGCACCTGCCTTGATAACAGTTCACCCACACTTTCCAATGTCAGCTTCACGAATAACCAGGCGCTGGACACCCATGGCAGCGGCTTTGGCGGCGGCATGCGCAATGTCAACAGCTCCTCACCGGTGCTGAACCAGGTCACCTTCACCGGCAACAATGCGGCCAGTCATGGTGGCGGCATCTACAACTCCGGCAACAGCTCACCACAACTGACACATGTCAAATTCATTGCCAATGGAACAGGCGGCGGCCAAGGCGGTGGCATGGCCAATCTCGACGCCAGCAACCCGATGCTGACCGATGTTACTTTTGAAAGCAATACGGCCGGGCTAGGTGGAGGCATGAGCAACGACGGCGGGAGCAGCCCGACCTTACTGAAGGTTCGCTTTCTGGACAACTTCGCTAGCACTGGCGGCGGTCTGCACAATATGGACAACAGCCAGCCACTTTTGATGAACGTGGAATTCATCGATAACTTGTCACAAGGCCAGGGGGGCGGGATGGCGAACTTCAATAGCTCTCCCACAGTGATCAATGGACTGTTCTACGATAACTTTGGCCAACAGGGAGGTGGTGGAATACTCAACGGCGACAACAGTCTCATGACACTCTGGAACGTAACTTTCAATGCCAACATGGCCGAACTCCATGGTGGTGCAATTCGAAACCGTGATGGCGCTCAAGCAATCATTCACAACAGCATTTTCTGGGGAAACCTGACCCAGTTCACGGATTTTTCAAGCGAAATTCAAATACAAGGAGATTCCCAAGTATCAATGCACTACAGCCTGCATGATGATGAAGATGATGCCATCAACGTTCTGGCTGGCAGTTCATTTTCCTGCAACAATTGTCTGACGGACAATCCGCAGTTCGTCGACGACTTGAACGGTGATTTGCGATTGATGCTCACTTCGCCTGCCATCGATGCTGGAAACCCGGACACCGACTTGTCGCAATTCCCGGGCGGTCCGGACGATCCAATCGATCTACTGGGTTGGTCGCGCCTGTTCGGCACGCAGATCGACATCGGCGCCTACGAATGGCAACCGCCGCCCGACTCGATTTTTAGTGATCGTTTCAAATACGAGCTACCGTGAGGCATAGATACGAGGCAGGCCAATGCACGCTAATGACCCGGATATCAGCAAGGCATTCGAATGGCTATTGAGCCTGTCGGAAACACGGCAACGTCGTGAACTCGAAGAGTTGTCGCAACACAACCCGGAGCGGGCCGCCGAGCTCGACAGGCTGCTGGCAGCCCACCAGGCTGCACCGGGTTTTCTTGATCATCTTGATGCGGCCCGCGCCGCCAGCTTGCTGGAAGCGGACGAACCACGGCTAATGCCTGAGCGGATCGGCGGCTATCGGTTAATCGAGGAAATCGGTCGTGGCGGCCTGGGTGTGGTTTACCTGGGCGAACGCGTCGACAGCGACTTCGAGCAGAAGGTGGCGCTCAAGCTGATCAAGCACGGTATGGATTCCGAATCCATCCTGCGCCGCTTTCGCGTCGAGCGTCGCATCCTGGCCTCACTGACCCACCCGAATATCGCCGGCCTGACCGACGGGGGCTTGCTCGACGACGGCCGGCCCTGGTTTGCCATGGAATACATTCAAGGCCGACGGCTGACCGACTGGTGCGATCAGCAAGAACTCTCGCTGAATGAGCGCGTGCATCTGTTCGGACAGGTGTGCCGGGCCGTGCAATATGCCCATTCGCGACTGATCGTCCATCGCGATCTCAAGCCGGATAATATCCTGGTGACCGTCGACGGCACGGTCAAACTGCTCGATTTCGGCATTGCCAAGCTGCTGGCCGAAAGCGAGGACGAACAAACTCAGGTCACGCTGACCGGCATTCAGGCCATGACCCCCGAATACGCCGCGCCGGAACAGATTCGGGGCGAGCCGGTCACTGTCCAGACCGATATCTATGCCTTGGGCGTGATCCTCTATCAACTGCTCACCGGCCACCACCCGTTCCGGGAACACAACGCCAGTCGGGCAAAGCTGGCCGACGCCATCTGCGACACCGATCCATCGCCGCCCTCGGCCGCCTTGGCAGCCGCCAAACCAGACGCCGACGAAAAAAAGCCAATCGCCAGGCCACGCCAGCTACGCGGCGATCTCGACACCATCGTGATGAAAGCCATGGCCCGCGATCCGGAGCACCGCTACGCCTCGGCCGAGGCCCTGGCCGAGGATATCGACCGTCATCTTCAGGGGCTTCCGGTGCGCGCCCGCCGCCCGAGCAGCTTGTATGCCCTGGGACGTTTTATCGCCCGCCACCGCCTCTCGCTCGGGGCAACTCTGGCCGTCATGCTGTCACTGGCCATCGGCCTGGGAAGTGCCATCTGGCAGGCCCGCGAGGCCCGGCTGCAGGCCTCCGAGGCGACCCGCCAGGCCGAGCGGGCCGAACAGGTCAGCGAGTTCTTGACCGAGCTGTTTCGGGTCAGTGATCCGGCTGAGAATCGCGGTGAACGACTGACCACACGTGACCTGCTCAAGCGCGGCGGCGAACGCATCGATAATGAATTGGCTGGCCAGCCGGATCTTCAGTTGGCAATGACCACGCTAATAGGCGATATACATCTGAGCCTCGGCGAATACGAACGGGCCTGGCAAATGATCGATCAGGCGCGTGTTCTGAATGAATCCGTGAACGACCATGAGACCGAGCTTCAACTCCTGACCATGCTCGGGACTGTCAGCCATCGCCAGGGCGACTACCCGGCGGCAATTGACTGGTATCAGCGGGCGAAATCCATGATTCAGCCAACTGAGGCGTCGGAAAAGCGAGCTGCCCTGAACTATAACCTGGGCATGACCCTGTTGGAAGGCGGCGAATTCGAACAGGCCGAGCACCGGCTTCGCAAGGCCATCGACTTGTACCAGTCAGTACTGGGGCCAGACACTCCGCCTATTGCCGATGCACTCAACGCTTTGGGCTACCTGCTCTGGAAGCGACTGGACCGTGTCTCCGTAGCTCGTTCATCCTTCGAACGTGCGCTGGATATTGCCTTGCAACACCACGGCATGGTTCACCCCACAACCTCCGGCATTAACATGCATCTGGGCTGGCTGTTGTCCGAGCAGGGCGAATTCGACCAGGCCGAAATTCACCTCAATCAAAGCCTCGAAAGCGGCGCCCAACTCTGGGGCGAAGACGGTGAGCGTTACGCGCACAGCCTGGTCTCCTACGGCAATTTCGAGTCTGACCGTGGCCAACCGGAAGCGGCAATCGAGGCCTATCGAAAGGCCTATGACATCTATCTCGCCCGGCTGGGTCCAGATCACCCCTATCCCTCCTACCCTCTGCACAATATGAGTCTTCGCTACTATGAACTGGGCGATTTCGAAAGGGCGTTCGATTATGCCGATCAGTGTTTGCAGATTCGACGACGCGCGGTCGAACCCGGCAACCCGCTGATCGCCAGTGCCCAGCAGGCCAGAGGGCGGGCCCTTTTCAAACTGGCACGTTACCCGGAAGCGCAGACGGCTTTGACCGAGGCATTGGAGATTCGCCAACAGGCCCTTCCAGCAACTCACCGCCAAACCCGGGAAACCCGTTTCGAGCTGCTCATGGTTCGGATCGCCGTGGAAGGCCCCGAATTGCATCAGGAAGCGGCCAGAGCGATCCTGGATACCATTCCCCGGGACAGCTCAGCTTATGAGCGAGACCGACAACGCCTGAAATCCATGGGCGTACTGATCGAGTAGCTACTACAGGACCGTATAATGGAAACAACGACAGAAACCAAGCGTCCGTCATTGGCAGACCTGACACGCTATCGCAACCTGCATCTATGGATGCTGCTGCCACTTGCAATCACGGTGCTCGGATTCGCCCCAAGGTATTTTCTGGCCCTGCCGCAGGCTACCTTTCATCAGCATGTTCATGGCATTTCCGCCACGCTGTGGATGTTGCTGATCATCATTCAGCCCTGGCTGATCACCCGAGGCGGTCACAGGCCGACCCATCGCTCGCTGGGCATTTTTGGACTGGTCCTGGCCGGTATCGTCGCCGGCAGTGCGCTGGCCATCATCCCCAGAAATATCCTCAACATTCCGCGGCTTTCAGACGACGGAGTGTTCAACCCGACATTTGCCTATTTCGTCACTTACCTCGATACCGTGCTGATCGCCCTGTTCGTATTCAGCGTAACCTTCGCCATTCTGAAGATCAGAAAAGGACAGGTCGCCGATCATGTGCAGTGGCTGCTGGCCTCGGTCCTTTTGATTCTCTCACCAGCGCTGATCCGACTGCTATTGATGATTGGCATGAAGATAAGACCTGACGCGGGCATTCGCTTTATCGACATGGTGGTGCCGACCGTCGTTCTCATGCTGCTGATCGTTGGCGTCTATTACTACCGCTTCGGCAGCTTCCGGCATCCGTCGTTCGTGCTGGTAATACTTTCCGTGCTGTCCTTTCTTTTGGTCGGATGGGTTGGTGATAATGAGACGCTAAGAAGCCTCGCCCATATCATATTCAAGCCATGAGCGCAGTCATTGCCAAACAGAAGTCCTCCTTTGCCGGAATCGGTTTCTTCCAGGCAATGGCGATACTACTGCTGCTTCTGACGCTGGTCGGATTTGCACCGACGTTCTTTCTTCGGCCGTGGTTTCAGTCCACGCCACTCCCAGTCCGGTTTCACGTGCATGGCTTGTTCTCAACGGCCTGGATTGTCGTATTGCTTGTGCAGACCTTGCTGGTCGCGAATGGACGCCTGGCATGGCATCGTCGTTTGGGCCTGATCGCGACGGGCGTGGCCGCGGGCTTGATCGTGTCGGGACTTGCCATACTCTACTACCTGGCGAGAGGCTACCCGGACAACGGCTGGGAGCTGGCCGAGGCTGCCGGTCTGATCTGGGGCAATATCGCCAGTCTGACGACCTTCTCGATCTTTGTCGTAACCGGGATTGCAATGCGGGCCAGTGCCCAGACCCACAAGCGCTTGATGCTTTTGGCCACACTGTCCATCATGGGTCCACCGCTGGTGCGCATCGGCGGATTCGATGCCTTTCGGATCAGTGACTCCCTGTTCGTGAACGACGCAATCTATGCCCTGGGTGGCCTGCTGATCCTGTACTCGATGATCCTGATCCACGACCTTCGCACACTGGGACGCCCGCATTCCACCTTGCTGTGGGGCGTGCCGTTGACGCTTGGACTGATGTTCTCGGCAGGGCTGGGAATTTCCGGTAGCGAGTGGGGCCAGCAACTGGTACTGATATTGAGCAGCAGCGAGACCGCGCCATGACTCTCTCAGCATTACTGCTGGAGATCGACAAGAAAAAAGTAGCTGCTTATCTGTGGTCTGCAGGCTCCACCCTGTTTTTCATAACCATCGTGTTGTATGTCTTTGTCTTGCAGCCTTCCGGGGAAACCGGGGCGGAGAGAACTTCCCAGCTATTGGAAAGATGGACCCTGGCTTCGGCAATCTGGCGCATGGAAACCCTGGCCGTTGTATTGATCACCGTTTCCTCCTGGTATTTTGCGACGGTCAGGCAAAGCATGAGCTGGTTTCTGATCGCTTTTGCTCATATTGTCATGGTCAGCATGTATGCCGGCATGCTGGGCTCCTATCCGGTCGCCGCGGACGCGTTTGCCGAAAGCCCCTACCTGTTCCCAATGGTCAACCATACGGCGGTATGGATTTTCGGACTAAGCAACCTTCTGTTCCTCACGGGATTGGCGTTCGTCTACGCATCTCAAGAATTGCCCAGGTGGATGTGTTGGGCAGGCACCATCATTAGCTCAGTCGGGGCGCTTGCAGCGCTCGCGCTTTTCCTCGATCTGATCACATTCTCGCATCTGGTCATGGTTGGGCCCTTGTTTCTTGCCCTTTATCTCCTGAACGCCTACATGGGAATCAAGCTCGCCAACCAGGAACATCTGGATCAACAACAATGAAAATTGCGCTAAGAATCGTTCGCTACCTGTTCGCCGCTTTCTATGTCCTGATCGGCATCCAGACCGCGCTGGCGTTGCTGGGGATCATTCCAGCGCCGGAGTTCGATATGAGTCCGCGAAATGCGGCGTTCCAGGCCGCACTGGGTGAAACCGGATTCATCGTTCCGCTGATGGCACTGTGCTTCACGGGCGGAGGCGTGCTGATGTTCTTCGACAGAACCACACCGCTGGGCATCGTGCTACTGGCCCCGTTCGTGGTGGTGATCTTCTTCACCCACCTGATGCTGGACGGCAGCACCATCTGGGGTTCGACCCATTTGGGCCTGCTTTTGGTGTTTGCATGGCAGTTCAGGTCCGCCTACCGGTCGCTTTGGAGTCGTTCCGACACCAGCCATCCGATAAATGACACGGCTGATACCTGATTGCCAGAGTTTTAATGAAAACACCAACCCTGACACTGCTACTCGTCTTGCTCATCACACCGGCCGTCGCTGAAGAGCGCCTTCCCATCCTGGATGTTCACCTCCACGCAGTCCCGGCTGACCATCTGGGACCTCCCCCGCGCACGATATGCCCGCCGATGCCATCTCCGGCCTGGGACCCGGCCAGGCCCTACAGCGAGTTATTCGACAGCCTTGCCAAGGAACCCCCCTGCCCGGACCCAGTGTGGTCGCCCATGACCGACGAGGAGATACTATGCGTACCTTGATCCTTACCCTTACTTTCGCTGTTATCGCAGCGCCGGCCCTGGCGCAGGAACGCCCGCCCGTTCTCGACATGCATCTTCATGCGATGCCGGCGGATGCTCAGGGACCGCCGCCTCTCGGAATGTGCACGCCGTTTCCGCGGTTTCCAGCGTGGGATCCTGCTGAACCTTACGGCAACGCCTTCCTGTCGATGTACAAGAATCCGCCTTGCGACAATCCGGTGTGGTCGCCGGAGACAGACGAGGAATTGATGCAGCAGACGATATCAATCATGGAACGGAACAATATCTTCGGCGTACTCAGCGGAACACCTGAGCTTGTGGCGACGTGGATGAAAGCTGCGCCGGAGCGTTTCATACCAGGGCTGGTGTTTCAGGTAGAAGATAACTCCTTCACGCCGGACTCGGTTCGGACACTCTTCGAGTCAGGGCAAATGGAGGTACTGGGTGAAGTTGTAAACCAGTATTACGGGATAGCGCCGAACGATGAGCGCATGACGCCATACTGGGCCCTGGCAGAGGAGTTGGACATCCCTGTCGGTATTCATGTTGGGCCTGGACCACCGGGCGTGATCTACCTTGGGGAAGATGGCTATCGTGCTCAACTTCACAGTGCTTTAACGATGGAGGAGGTGCTTGTGCGACACCCGCGCCTGCGAGTCTATCTCGCGCACGCAGGCTATCCGATGCTCGACGACCTTCTTGCGCTGCTATATGCGCACCCGCAGGTGCACGTGGACATCGGTGTCATCGTTTTTACGCGGCCGCGGGCGGCGTTCTACAGCTACTTGCAGAGGATTGTTGAGGCCGGCTTCGCCAATCGAGTAATGTTCGGATCCGACCAGATGGTTTGGCCAGGGGTGATTGAGCGATCCATCAAGGTTGTTGAGGAGGCGCCATTTCTAAGCGAGGAGCAAAAGCGCGACATCCTCTACAACAATGCCGCTCGCTTCCTTCGTCTGAGCGACGAGGAGATTGCCAGGCACCATGGCCAGCCAACAGATCACGACTAAACCGGTCACGGCGCCCGTACCGGATCGGAGAATTGCTGTCTTCAAGCGGGTGCTATAAACCCGACAGGTATGTAGATCGCATTCAGCCGCCGTGTGGCTGCGACATTTCCGCTTCGGCCCCGTTGAATGACTGTGGCGGTCGCTCACGTATGCGCGGCGTCAACCACTGGCAAGGGCCAACGTCCAACCAGGAGTGAAACCATGAAGATACATTTTGCCGTTCTCTGCCTGTTGTTGGGAGCTTGCGCGGGCGCGCAATCCGCCGACATTGCGATTCGCGACGCAACGGTGGTAGACGTGACCGGTGGCGCGCTTGTGCCGGATCAGACCGTAGTGATCGCCGGCAACCGGATTGTTGCCGTTGGCCCGGCTGACAAAGTCAGCATTGCCCCTGATACCGAAGTGATCGAAGGCGCGGGTGGTTATATCATCCCCGGGCTGTGGGACATGCATGTCCACTCGGTCCGCGCTGCGGATTGGCATTTCCCGCTGTTCCTCGCGCACGGCGTTACCGGTGTTCGGGACCTGAACGACGGAACCGGCGATGTGACGCTGGCATTGACCCACTCGATCCGACGCAGGCTGGCAGACGGCGATCTTCCCGGCCCGCCCCGATTCCTTGGCCCCGGCCCATCCGTCGAAGGCTATCCTCCTCTTCTGGGGCCGAGCAACCCGGTCGTGGTACGCACGGCAGATGAGGCCCGGGCTGTGGTCGACAGCCTCGTGGATGCTGGTGCTGATTTCATCAAACCCTACGAGAATCTATCCCGAGAAGCCTACTTCGCGATCATGGATCAGGCACGGCGCCGGGGGATCCCTGTAGACGGCCACGTGCCGTTTCGTGTGACGGCCGAGGAGGCGGGCGCGGCGGGGCAGCGCACCGCTGAGCATCCGGAAGTGATGGCGGCGGGTTGCTCGGCCGATGCCGAAGCAGTGCGGGAACGTTTCGCGAGCGTGTTTTCTGACATCGGCAGCCTGTCGGAGAGCGAGCAGTTTCTGGTTCAGTTCCGTCTCTATCGCGCCTTCTACGACACCCGGGATCCGGCCGTCTGCGCGACGACCATCGGGGTACCCTTGCAGGTTCCCGGCATCAGTCTGCACGTGCAACTCGAGCGGTTTGTCGAGGCCGGACTGACCCCGCTCGAGGACATCAGCAACACACAGCGAATTCGCACGGTGATCGCCGATGTACGGCCCTATCGCAGGGCGGACCTCGATCAGCTGATCACGGAGGTCGCAGCCGTGGAACAGGCGCGTGAAGATCAGGAATAGAGGGCAGGCGTTGCGGCAATCTCGGCCGCTTTCCGGGTAATTTTTCCGAATTCGATTCGATGTTATCGGTAGTGGGACAGAGATTGTATCTGTTGAATATGACACGTAAAATGCGTGTAGCACGAATATATGTGGATATAGTATGAAACAGAACATCACCTTGTCGCTGGATTCGGAATTACTGAAGAGCGCCCGGGTGCTTGCGGCCGAGCGGGGTACGTCGGTCAGCAAGCTTCTGGCTGTTGAGCTCGAGCGTCTGGTTCGTGATGAGCAGGCTTATCGAAGCGCGCGAAAGCAGGCGTTGAGCATCCTCGACCAGGGTTTGCATCTGGGTGGAGGGCGGCCGGACCGGAGCTCGCTGCATGAGCGGTAAATTCGTTGACACCAACATTCTGATCTATGCGCATGACATCGATGCCGGTGATCGACACTGGCAAGCGAAGGAACTCCTCAAGAAGTTGTGGGACTCCGGCGAGGGCATGTTGAGCACGCAGGTGCTGAACGAGTTTTACGTCAACGTCACACAGAAAATCCCGTCACCAATGGACCCGGTCCGGGCACGCGCGGTGCTCGAGACCTATTTGAGCTGGAACGTACAGACGCTGGACCCGCAGAGCGTGCTGATCGCATCGGAGCTTCAGCAGCGTTATCGCATCTCGTACTGGGATGCGTTGATCGTTTATGCGGCAAGCAAGGGCGGCGCTTCGATTCTGTACTCGGAAGACCTCAATACCGGCCAGGTGATGGAAGGCGTGCACATCGTCAATCCATTGCTGGATGAGGGGGTGCATGACGGTTAGCGCACCGTTCTGATTCTGGCGGAATTCAATCGTCGAGGGCGTACGTAATTCATTCAACACCCAACCTCAAGAGTGGTCATGTCCGACAACCATTCCAATCAGACCAACGAATACGGTCAGCTTCTCAGGCAGATTCGCTCTCATCAGGCTGACAGTACCGGACCCTACACCGAGGACAAAGTGAGTGCGGCCTGTTTGCGTAGATAGTCATCCAGCGAAGTTTCACCGCAGACAAACCCGGATCGGTCGTGGCGTTTTGGGTCAAGGGCTCGCGGACGAAAGCGGCGACTGCTACACCGCACAGACTGGCCGCACGAACGATCCTTGTCACGGGGTCGGAGGAGTTCAGTTACGAACGTTTTGAACAGCTTCAGGCCGAAAATGCCCTGATCCTGGTCGACAAGGTACTCGAGACCTGGGCGCTTCAAGTACTGCCGGATCTGGCGATCAAACTTTGATTGTGCAATGCCTGACCGATACCATTTGTTCTTCCTCCAGGCCGCCGATGACAGGTCCCACGCGGTCGCAGCCAACGGTATGGATCTTGTCGATCATCACTTGCGCTGGATGCTTCAGACCATTGGCCTCGGTAGGTGCTATGTCAGGCCGGAACAGTGGTGTGTCGCGAAGCTCGCTGGTGACCGGCATAATGGTGACCGATGGGTGCGCATCGAAAAGATCGGACTGAATGACCAAGGCCGGCCGCGGCTTGCCGTAGTCGCTCTTGAGCGCCACGGTCACCAACGCACCGCGTTTC
>PWWM01000252.1 GCA_003561495.1 Gammaproteobacteria bacterium | reverse complement strand
GACCTGGCTCGATTCGGAACGCCTGCGCGGCGTCGAGGAGCAGGCCAGTGGACGTTACGGCGGACTGGGGGTGCGGGTCGGTGTCGGACAGGACCATCTGGAAGTCGTCGATACCCTGGCCGACTCGCCGGCGGCCAGGGCCGGCCTGGAGAGCGGCGATCGCATCATTGCCATCGATGAAACCGATTTGACGGCAACCAACGCCCATGAAGCGGCCGAGTGGTTGCGCGGCAATCCCGGCTCGCGCATCGCGCTGACGGTCGAGCGAGAGGGTCAGTCGGATGTCATGGAGATCAGCCTGATCCGGGAGCTCATCCGCCGCACCAGCCTGACGCATGAGCGTCTGCCGGACAACCTGCTCTACATTTCGATCAATCAGTTCCAGCAGACCACGCCCGAGGAGTTTGATACGGTTATTGATCAGATCCGCCAGTGGGATGATCCACCCTCCGGCCTGATCCTCGATTTGCGCAACAATCCCGGTGGCATGCTCGATTCGGCCGTCGCCGTTGCCGACCGATTCCTGTCCGGGAAACTCATTGTCAGCAGTGAAGGCAGAAGCGACGCGCAGACTCTCGAGCTGCGCGCCCATCCCGGCGAGCAACTGGCCGGCGTGCCGGTCGTGATACTGGTCAATCAGCGCTCGGCTTCCGGCGCCGAAATCCTGGCCGGCGCCCTGCAGGATCACGACCGTGCCGTGATCCTGGGTGAACCCACCTACGGCAAGGGCTCGATCCAGACCATCTGGCCGCTGCGCAGCGGCGCCGGGATGCGCCTGACCACGGCCCATTACTACACACCCGCCGGTCGGCGCATCGAAGACGGTGGCATCGAGCCGGATATTTTCCTGGCCGATTTTTCCGGCCCTCTCACCCTTTCACCGGATCAGGCCGAACAACCCGATGAAATGATCAACCTCGCCATGGCCTTTCTGACCAACGCCCAACGCCTGACCGGCAGCAACAGCACATCGGACTGAGCGGCATGCTGGGTCGACTCAAGGGGGGCATCGTGGTAATCCTGGTGGTGATCGTCCAGACGGTCTGGTGTGCTGATCGCCCCCAAGTGGCCATTGTGATCGACGACATGGGGTTCCAGCTGTATCGAGATCAGCGGGTCATGGAGATGGACCCCCGGGTCACGATCGCGATCATTCCGGAATCGCCGCTGGCCGATGTTCTCTCGCGTCAGGCCGGGCACCAGGGTCGCGAAGTGCTGGTTCATCTGCCTCTGTCCGGGCTCGGTCTTGACAACTGTGAGCCACAACTGACCTGCATGGGATCGACATGGTCGGCAGAACGGATGGCCGCTCACCTGGGCGAGGTGTTTGAGCGGGTCGAGGGCGCGGTCGGCATCAATAACCACCAGGGCAGTCGCTTCACCGGTGATCGTCGTGCCGTGGCCAACCTGGTGGCCGGTCTCCATCAACTGGAATACGAACTTGGACGCCCACTGGTCGTTCTTGACAGTCGCACCTCACCGACCACGGTGTTTGAGACCAAGGCCCGAAATGCCGGGCTGCTGGCGACTCGTCGACATGTTTTTCTCGATCACAGCGATCGTGTTGAAGACATTGAGAAGGCGTGGGCGGACCTGATCGATATGGCCCATGCGCGGGGCCAGGCAGTCGCCATCGGACATCCTCGCACCAATACGCTGGAGGTTCTTGAGCGTCGACTTCCTCAGCTTGAATCCATGGGTGTGGAACTGGTGAGCCTGACCAGGCTGGTCTGCCCTGCCCGCTCGTCGGAACCGGCCGGCCACCGTACCACCTGCCAGGACCTGCCCCGTCCGATCAGCACCGGCGTCTACGACTAACGAATCCCCGAATCACTCTGCGTCGTGGTACCCGAACACCGGGTCCAGTTGCTCGGCGATTGTTGATTCGACCCAATCGAGGATCTCGCCTTCAAGATCATCCTGATAGCCACCGACCTTGGCGCGGCGAACCTTGCGCATTTCCGGATCATCCGGGTTGCGTAATTTCAGGGAGTTGTTCTGGAAGTAGTTGGACTTTTCCAGTTGGCGCATGTTGTCGAAATCGCCGAAAGCGACCGCGGCCTGGATTTCTTCATCGCTGAATGACTCGCCGATGAAATCGCGAATCCGCGCCAGGGAGTTGGCCGTATCCAGACGCAAATCCTCGTAGCGAACGATCAGCGCATGGTCTCGATCCTTGAGCTGATCAGCCCAGAAGTTGTGGTAACGGATCAGCCAGGGCAGGCCGAGGTCGGGATGGCGAATGAATTCTTCACGGGTGATGGTCTCGCGATCGATGGGATGCTCGGCCTCCCATTCCAGAAGCTCGCGCTTGAAGCGCTTGGTGCGCTTGGTGTACTGGATGTACCAGCTCACCACGATATCAGCGGGGTGACGGGCCACGAAAATGGTTTTCTTGTCCGCCAGTGACGAATCGTTGGCGGCAAACCGTTCGGCCACAACCTTTTCCCAGCTGGCCAGACCATTGGTAATGGCCCAGCGTGGCAACCCGGAGTGCTGACGAGCCAGTTCATCGGACTTGAATACGCGCTTTTGCGAGATGCCGTAATGCTGCGCATACAGATGGGTCAGCATGGTGCGAAGCCAGGTGCCGCCGGTCTTGGGATGACGAATCATCAGGATGTCGGCGCGTTCAAGCAGGCGGACCTGAAGCTTTTCAAGCAGCCGATACCGCGCCCTGAGCCGCCAGGGCCGCGGCAATACGGCGGTCAGAACCAGAATGGTCCAGTGCAGACCTCGATCAATACTCAATACCATATTCAATACGCCCAGGTGAGCTCCACGACGTCAGACGGATTGGCCCGGCAAGAGCTGCCGGGCCATCACTACCAATCCATCAGCCCGGAGGCGGATAAACGTAGTGAGCCTGCAGACCCAGCGGCAGACCCAGCCACCAGTAAAACAGCAGGAATGCCGACCAGATGATCGACAGGGCAATGGCATACGGCAGCATCATCGAGATCAGCGTGCCGATCCCGGAATCCTTGAAGTAGCGCCTGCAGAAAACCACGATCAGCGGGAAGTACGGCAGCAGCGGCGTGACGATATTCGAAGTGGAATCACCAACACGATAAGCCGCCTGGGTAAGCTCGGGAGAAATGCCAAGCTGCATCAGCATGGGCACGAAGATCGGCGCGATGATCAGCCACTTGGCCGAAGCCGAGCCCACAAAAAGGTTGACGAACATGGTCAGGGCAATG
>PWWM01000102.1 GCA_003561495.1 Gammaproteobacteria bacterium | reverse complement strand
CCGCGCCCTGGCGGGTTTTCAAGGCCATGCTTCAGGCTCGCCGCATTCTGCGCGGTCG
Source organism: Gammaproteobacteria bacterium (assembly GCA_003561495.1). Classification (GTDB taxonomy): domain Bacteria; phylum Pseudomonadota; class Gammaproteobacteria; order Xanthomonadales; family Wenzhouxiangellaceae; genus Wenzhouxiangella. Next base: position 3,290 of record PWWM01000102.1, on the reverse strand, counting down.
GCGTCCCGGTTGTGTACTCAGCATGGGCGGTTACGTGGCCGGCCCCGGCGGCCTCATGGCTCGCCTGATGGGAATTCCGCTGGTCATTCATGAACAAAACGCCATCGCCGGCATGACCAACCGCTGGTTGCGACCGCTGGCGCGCAAAGCCCTGACCGGTTTTCCCGATGCGCTCAAGAATGGTGAGCATTGCGGCAACCCGGTGCGTGAGGACATCGTCGCCCTGGGTGATCCGGAGTCGCGCTTTGAGAGACGCAGTGGACCGTTGCAGGTGCTGGTGATCTGCGGCAGCCAGGGTTCAGCGGCCTTTACCGAAACCGTGCCCCGCGCCCTGGCGCTGCTGCCGGAAGACAAGCGACCGGGCGTTGTTCACCAGGCCGGCCGCCAGTTCGAGACAACCCGGGCGGCTTATCAACAAGCCGGCGTCGAGGGTGAAGTGGTTGAATTCATCGACGACATGGCCGCGGCCTGGGGCCGGGCCGATGTCGCCATCTGTCGGGCCGGCGCCCTGACCGTGGCCGAGCTGGCCGCGGCCGGTGTGCCGGCCATTCTCGTGCCGTTTCGCTTTGCCGTGGACGATCATCAAAGCGCCAATGCCCGTTATCTCACCGCTGCGCATGCCGGCTGGCTGGTGCCCGAACGCGAGTTTGGCCCGGAAACGCTGGCCGAGCGCCTCAAGGGGCTGTCTCGCGAGCAACTGGGCGCCATGGGTGGCCGGGCGCGCGCCTTGGCCCGGCCCGGCGCGGCCGAACGGGTCGCCGATGCCTGCATGGAGGTGGCGGCATGAGCGCGCGTCCCGCACCCAGCCTGATGCATCGGGTTCATCGCATTCATTTCGTCGGCATTGGCGGTGCCGGCATGAGCGGGATTGCCGAGGTTCTGATCAACCTCGGCTTCGAGGTCAGCGGTTCCGACCTGGTCGATTCGGCCAGCGTCGCTCGTTTGCGGAAACTGGGCGCACACATCGCCATTGGCCATGCCGAGGACCACCTGGGTGAGGCCGATGTGGTGGTGGTCTCCGGCGCGGTGCCCGAATCCAACCCGGAGGTCAGCGCGGCCCGTCAGCGCCGCGTGCCGGTGGTCCCGCGCGCCGAGATGCTGGGTGAGTTGATGCGCTTTCGCCAGGGCATCGCCATTGCCGGCACGCACGGGAAAACCACCACGACCTCGCTGCTGGCCGGCATTCTGGCCGAGGCCGGCCTGGATCCGACCTTCATCGTCGGCGGTCTGGTCCATGCCTTTGGTTCCAGCGCCCGTCTGGGCGAGGGACGCTACCTGGTCGCCGAGGCCGATGAAAGCGATGGCTCGTTTCTCAAGCTGCAGCCGGTGATTTCGGTGGTCACCAATATCGACCGTGACCATCTCGATGCCTACCACGGCAGTTTCGACCAGTTGCAGCAGGCTTTTCTGGAATTTCTCCATCATCTGCCCTTCTACGGTGTGGCCGTGTTGTGCCTGGATGATCCGCATGTCGCCGAGCTGGTTCCCGACCTGGGACGCAGCGTGGTGACCTACGGCTTTGGTGAGCAGGCCGATGTGCGCGCCACTGGTCTTGAGCAGACGGGTCAGCGCATGCGCTTTGAACTCTGGCTCCCCGAGGCCGATGAAGGGGTCGAGATCCATCTCAATCAGCCTGGGCGCCACAACGTGCTCAATGCCCTGGGGGCGGCCGCCGTGGCCTGGGAACTGGGCCTGGACAGCGAGGCCATCATGCGCGGTCTGGCCGGATTCGGCGGGGTCGACCGGCGTTTTGCCCCGATTGGTCCATTGAACGTGGCCGGCAAGAACGTGCTGGCCTTCGAGGATTATGGCCATCATCCCACCGAGCTGGACGCCGTATTGCGCGCTGCCCGTGGCGGCTGGCCCGACCGGCGCCTGGTGCTGGTTTTTCAGCCGCACCGCTATACCCGCACCCGCGACCAGTTCGATGCCTTTGCCCGCGTGCTCTCCGAGGTCTCGGCCCTGGTGCTGGCCGATCTTTACCCGGCCGGTGAGGCGCCGATTGCCGGCATTGATTCCGATGCCCTGGCCCGGGCGGTCAGTGAGCGTGGCCTGGAAAACGTGCACCGGGTCGGACCCATCGACGCGGTGCCTGACGCATTGGCCGATGTGGTCGCCGATGATGACCTGCTGCTGGTCATGGGCGCCGGCGATGTGGGTCGGCTGGGCGAATTGCTCCGACAGCAGTTTCAGGAGACCAGCGCATGACCCGCGATGAAGTTCTCAAGCAGGGTCATGTGGCGCTGGTGGTCGGAGGCGACAGCGCCGAGCGCGAGGTGTCATTGCGCGGTGGACGGGCTGTGGCTGCGGCGCTTGAGTCGCTGGGCGTGCAATTCAGCGTCGTGGATGGTCCGCGCCGCCTGCTCGAACAGGTGGCCGCTGGCCATCATGACCGGGTGTTCAACCTGCTCCATGGTCGGGGTGGAGAGGATGGCGCCTTGCAGGGGGCGCTTCGTTTGTACGGCATTCCGGTGACCGGTTCGGGGGTGCTGGCCTCGGCGCTGACCATGGACAAGCTTCAGACCAAGCGGGTCTGGATGGCCTGCGGTTTGCCAACCCCGCGCTGGGAGACGGCCACCAGCCCGGATGAGAGTGAGCGGATCCTGGCCGGCCTGGGAACACCGCTGTTCGTCAAGCCCTCGCGGGAGGGCTCCAGCATCGGCATGAGCCGGGTGGATGAGCCGGGTGAACTGGCCGCGGCCATTGCCCTGGCCCTGGAACACGATGAGCGCGTACTGGTCGAGCAACTGGTCGACGGACCCGAGTACACCGCGGCGGTACTCGATGATCAGGTGCTACCGCTGATTGGCCTGAAGCCGGCGCGCGAATTCTATGACTATGCAGCCAAGTACGAGTCGGGTGATACCCGCTATGAGTGTCCGTGCGGACTCGAGGCGGATGTCGAGGCCGGGCTGGCCCGGCTGTGTCTTGAAGCCTTCAACGTGGTCGGCGCCACGGGCTGGGGGCGGGTTGATCTGATGATCGACCGTCATGGCCGACCGCAACTTCTGGAAGTCAACACGACGCCCGGCATGACTGAGCAATCGCTGGTGCCCAAGGCGGCGGCAGCGGCAGGAATCGATTTCGAGGAACTGGTATGGCGGATTCTGAACACCAGCCGGATCGACTGATCGGTCCGGCCACGTTGGCCAGCCTGGTGCTGATCGGCATCGTGGCGCTGGGCGCATTATGGTTGCGCTCGGGCGTGATCGGCTCCGAGCAGTGGCCGATTCAGTGGCTGGACGTGGAAGGTGAATTGCAGCGCACCTCGGCCAGCCAGGTCCGTGCGG
>PWWM01000207.1 GCA_003561495.1 Gammaproteobacteria bacterium | reverse complement strand
GAGGAAAGCATAGTTCTGGATGCACGCGAGGTGCTTCGAGTCAAGCCGACCCCGCTGATGGTCGCGGTTGACTGGGAGACCAGCGCGGCCAACCTGGAGTCCTTCAAACAGCAGCATCCCGCTCGGCGCTACGTGGTGACTGGATTCATCTGTCGCCGGGTCGATGGACGCATCTCGACGCTCGGTCGCAACGGCTCGGATTACTCGGCCAGCATCTTCGGCCGCCTCTTCGGCGCCGACGAGGTGCACATCTGGACCAATGTCGACGGCCTGCTCTCGGCTGATCCCTCGGCCGTGCCGCAAGCGGTGCTGCTCGATCACCTGTCCTATCGCGAGGCCTTCGAACTGGCCTATTTCGGTGCCCGGGTGTTGCACCCCCAGACCCTGGCCCCGGCTCTGGAAGCTGAAATTCCGGTGCGCATCCGCAATACCTTCAATCCGGACTGTCCCGGTACCCGTATCGACTCGGCCGGCAATCCGGAACCCCCGGTCAAGGGCATCTCCGGCATCGGCGAGATGGCCCTGATCAACATCGAGGGCGCCGGCATGATCGGTGTTCCGGGCACGGCCGAGCGGGTTTTTTCAGCCCTGCACCGGGCCGAAGTCTCGGTGGCAATGATCTCCCAGGGCTCATCCGAGCATTCCATCTGCGTGGTTGTGCCCGCGCAGGTCGCGACTACCGCAGTGACGGTGCTCGAAGACGCTTTCGAGCGCGAGCTGCGCCATGGCCAGATTCAGAGGATTGCCCTTCACGCCGACATCCGCGTGCTGGCGATTGTCGGTGAAGGCATGGCCGGCACACCCGGCGTGGCGGCCCGTTTGTTCAATGCCTTGGGCCGGGCCGGGATCAATGTGCGAGCTATTGCCCAGGGCGCATCGGAACGCAATATTTCCGTGGCGGTCGACGAAGCCGATGCCGAGCGCGCCATCAAGGCCATTCACGCCGGATTTTACCTGTCCGAACAAACCCTGTCGGTGGGGCTGATCGGACCCGGCAACGTCGGTCGCGCGCTGCTGGCCCAACTGGAAGCCACCCGCGAACGACTCAAACGCGAGGCCAATCTCGACCTGCGCCTCAGGGGCATTGCCAGTTCCCGACGCATGCTCCTGTCCGATTCGCACCTGAGTATCGATGACCCGGCCAGGATCCTGAACGAACAGGGTCAGGCACTCGACCTGGAGGCCCTTGTTGAATTCATCGACGATGACCACCTGCCCCACGGCGTACTGATCGACTGCACCGCCAGCGACGCCATCGCCGAGCACTACCCGGACTGGCTGGCCCGCGGCCTGCATGTCATCACCCCCAACAAGCATGCCGGCAGCGGCCCGATCGCCCGCTTCCGCGAGATCCGCACTCAACTGGAAAAATCCAGTGCGCGCTGGCGCTACGAGGCCACGGTCGGCGCGGGATTGCCGATCGTTCAGACCCTGCGCGACCTGATCGACACCGGCGACAAGGTGCTTCGCATCGAGGGTATTTTCTCCGGCACCCTGGCCTACCTGTTCAATCGCTACGAGCCCGGCATGTCATTTGCAGAACTGGTCAGCGAGGCGCGTTCGGCCGGCTATACCGAACCCGACCCACGCGATGATCTGTCCGGCATGGACGTGGTGCGCAAGCTGGTCATCCTGGCCCGCGAGATGGGACTGGAATTGGAACTGGACGATGTATCGGTCGAATCCCTGTGCCCGGAAGGACTTGAAGAGGCCTCGGTCGATGAATTTCTGGACAGACTGGAAAGCATTGATGCGCCCATGTCCGAACGACTGGAAACGGCCCGCGATCAGAACCAGGTGCTGCGCTATGTCGCCTCGCTGGACAATGCGGGTCGCGCGGAAGTGTCACTGAAATCCCTGCCCGACGATCATCCCTTCGCCAGCCTGGCGCTGACCGACAACGTGGTCGCCTTCACCACCGAACGCTACCGCGACAACCCGCTGATCGTTCAGGGCCCGGGCGCTGGGCCCGACGTGACCGCCGCCGGTGTGTTTGCCGACCTGTTGCGGGTCGCGGCCCACTTGGGAGCACGCCTGTGATCGAACGCGCCACGGCCTTCGCTCCGGCCAGCGTTGGCAATGTCGGGGTGGGATTCGATCTGATCGGCCATGCCATTGACGGGCCCGGCGACAAGGTGACCGCCATTCGGACCGACCGGCCGGGAGTGGTGATCGAAGCCATCGAAGGCGTAATCACGAAGCTGCCGCTGGAGGCTGATCGCAACACCGCCGGAAGGGCCGTTCAGTCACTGCTGGAAGCGCAACAACCGGGATTCGGAGTCAAGTTGCGCATCAACAAAGGCATTCCTCTGGGCTCCGGCCTCGGCGGTTCGGCCGCATCAGCCACAGCCGCGCTGGTCGCAGCCAATGCCCTCCTGCCCGAGCCCTTGCCAATCGAGAAACTTTATCCGCACGCACTGGTCGGTGAAGCGGTGGCCAGTGGCTCGGTGCACGGTGACAATGTCGGGCCGCAACTGATCGGCGGACTGGTCATGGCGACCCGCGATCGGCTGATTTCCATTCCGGTGCCCGATGGCGTGCATGCCGCAATCGTCCATCCCGATCACATCGTCGAGACCCGCGCGGCCCGCGAAAGCCTGACCGAGCCCTATCCCATCGCCACCGTGGTTCGCCACCACACCCACCTGGCCGAATTTCTCAGCGGTTGCTTCCGCAATGATATCGAGTTGATCCGGTCCGGCCTGAACGATGTACTGGTCGAGCCCCGGCGCGCCGGCCTGATTCCGGGCTTTGCCGAAGTCAAACAGGCCGCCCTCGACAACGGCGCCCTGGGTGCTTCGATTTCGGGCGCCGGCCCCAGTGTATTCGGATGGTTCTCCGATCATGATTCCGCCCAGATTGCAGGACAAGCCATGATCATGGCCTTCGCATCAGTCGGCCTGCCCGCACAGGCCTGGATCAGCCCTGTCACAAGCCCAGGTGCCCGCCTGATGGAGCAACGGCCTTAATAGTGATACCTTTGGCCGAAACAAAGCTCTGACACCAAGGTCAGCCATGAACGAATCGTTCGACAAGCGAGAAGCCCAACGACTCAAGACACTGGCTGAATATCGCATTGTCGACACCGAACCCGAACCGGTCTTTGACGAACTGGTTCACCTGGCCTGCCGGATCTGCCAGACCCCGATGGCCCTCATCTGCCTGATCGACAGCGACAGGACGTGGATCAAGGCATCGGTTGGCATTGAAGGATCCGAGACTCCCCGGCATCTCGCCTTTTGCAATCATGTGGTGATGCATTGCGAAGCGGTCACCATTCCCGATACCAAGGCCGACGAAAGGTTTGCAGACCATCCGCTGGTTGCTGAAACGCCCAACATTCGCTTCT
>PWWM01000231.1 GCA_003561495.1 Gammaproteobacteria bacterium | reverse complement strand
GTACAACACCATTGAAAACGTGTCGAAACCGGCAAAGCGAGAAGAGATTTTTTTCTCGCCCGGGATACCTGTTGCCACTTGACATTGGAGGCCATATATATGTTAACCTTCCTTATCGCTAATTTCAACGACATTCTCACCGCTTTCTAAAAGCTCTTTTGCCTTCAAAAGTGTTGTCGACAAAATTTCTCTCATCATGGCGTTCGAAGTGTTTCCGCAAGTGACCCAAATAAGTTGGGGAGGCGCACCCCTTTGTTCAATAAGCTGGATAAAATCGTCATCTTTACTCATGACAACCGCATCCACTTTCTTTGCTGCTTCAAAAATTTCAGAATCAGTCGCATTCCGAAGTTCTAAAGCCCGTACCGATTCAGCTTCAATATCATTAAATGTGCGGTTGATCCAAGCAGCAATTGCCGGTGAGAGTTGTGCATCAACCCAAATTTTCATGCCGCAACAATCGGATGATCAATTTTACCACGGGCATATTTGATGGATGCTTCAATATCTTCTTTTTCCAGGTCAGGCAACTCTTCCAAGATCTTATCGTGGCTTAAACCGGCCGCAAGAAGATCCAATACGTCTATGACGCGGATTCTCATTCCCCTGATACATGGCCTGCCACCACATTGATCGGGATTGGTAGTAATGCGTTTTCTCCAGTCTTTCATTTTGGTAGAATTATGTTGAACTCTATTTTAAATCTACTTAAAACACGGCAGATATCATAGATTGAGGCATAGGAGGTTAGCTGTTCGGCGGTTAAGAGGCGGATCAAGAAATTTGAATGAGGACTATCAACGTTTTCCGCCGCTTTAACCGCTTGTTATGCCTGAACAGCCTTAAGAGGCTTAATATGTTTGCTTGGCCGATTGGCAGAAAGATCATGCATAGACTGTAAATTCAGCCAAAATTCAGGAGAAGTATCGAACGCCTCTGACAGCAGCCAGGCTGTATCCGGAGAGACCCCTCTTTTACCCCTCACAATTTCGTTAATCCGCTGAATGGGTATGCCCAAATGATCCGCCAACTCCTTTTGGGTTAGTCCCATTGGCTCAAGAAACTCTTTCAGTAATATGGTGCCGGGATGTGTGGTAACTCTGTTTTTTGGAATCATATAGATTCACCTATTTCTGTTCATTAATGATAATCTACAATGGCAACATCATATGCACTGGAATCCTGCCAGCGGAATGCGATTCTCCATTGGGCGTTGATTCGAATGCTATGAAAACCTTTGTATTCACCCCGCAATGCTTCAAGCCTGTTGCCGGGCGGTGATCTCAAATCATCAAGAGAAGTGGCAGCATTCAGGATGTCCAGTTTATAGGTGGCGGATTCAAGAATTTGGGTCGGAAGTTTTCTGACCTTGCTGCTTGAATTGCCATGAAATAAGTCTGACGTTGCTTTATCTCCGAATGATTTGATCATTCTTTAATTTAATGGATTAACGGTATCCATGCAACGAAATTGTATTGTGAGGGCATAACGGTCTGGCGTTTAACCGGTTTTGCAATTAACAGCTACTAAAGTGATAAAAAGCATGGTATACCGCAACTCTGAAAATCTTTATTGCTGACTTTGAGCGGCAAAATCCGGTTGTAACGCTGGTTATAATGCGATTCACTCGATTTAGCATTATCATGCAACTATGAAATACCACACACCCAAATCTGAAGATGAGATTCTGCCAAATAAAATCGGGCTGACGGATTCTGAGAAAATTGCAGAAGAAGAGTACCGTGGGTTTTTGAGGGCGGAAATCAAATTCGAATCTGAATTGGACCAGATAGACACTTTTGATTGGGAACTTTTGTCTATGATCCATGAAACAGCTTTAGGACATTTGTATGAATTTGCTGGAGACTTAAGGCAAGTAAATCTGTCTAAAGGAGGCTTCATGTTTCCTGCTGCTAAATTTCTCCCATCTGCTGTTAAAGAATTTGAAAAAGAATTCCTAAACCCATTACCAGACTCATTTGAAGAGTATGAGCAATTAATCAATTAAGTTGCACCTCTTCATTCTGAGCTTCTTTTTATTCATCCATTCCGGGATGGCAATGGACGTACAGCAAGACTTTTTGCCGACGTGATTGCTTTAAAGAGTGGGTTTGATCGCTTTAATTTTGAAAAGATTACCGAGAAAAGAATGCCGGAGTATGTTACAGCGGTGCAGGCAGCAGCAGATAAGAATTATGAACCAATGATCCGGCTTTTCAGGAGTTTTAAGAAGTAGAACCGTTTTGAAACTCCCGAACCACTTCACGTCGAATTTGTTCAGCTCTTTTCTTTGGGATATTCATCCCTTCAATACGAAATGAAACTCTTTGAGACTTCATGGCCTCACGGGAAATGGTGTCGATATTTTTCTTTTTTAAAACTGATTTCATGTTTGAATTATACGAAAATTTGAGCTCAAACTTTTGATTTTAGAGAGCATTATAACGGTTTGGCGACTAAGCGGCGAGGCACCAAACTATTCAAAGACTCCGAAACGTAAACTCATCCGCTTGAGCCGCATTGTTATGTGGCGATATTATGAGCTAATGACATCCAATGGCTTAGCACATCGATCAGGAAATGAACGTAGAATCTGCTTGTCCATGGTTATCAGTTTAATATCCAGTTCTTCTGCAAGACTGATGAACTCGCAGTCGTAGGAAGAACAATCAGAATTATCTGCCAGATCATAAACCTGAACTGAGTTCACATGAAACTCTCGTTCTTTCATTTGATTTTCTGCTTTTTCAGTTAGTTGTATTGCTTCTGAAAGACCGATGAGATTCTTCCTCATGTAAAGAATGACAACATTCCTGAATTCACTTTTCCACAGTACCGGAGCAACCCATTCCGGATCCCATTGAAATAACTGCTCGCAAAGCTCCGTATGATCTGATGGCAACCAAAAGTGGGCCAGGATGTTTGTGTCAACAACGATCATGGCCTGCCCTGATCAATGGCATCCTGGATTTCTTCAGCAGACAAGCTTCCTTTGACTTTTTTCCTCATCGTCCGGGCCTGACGAAGAATTTCATCGGCAGAAACACGCTTAGGCTCCACAGATCGTTCCAAACAGGCGATAATTTCGCTGTTCATGCTGCGATGTTGAGCTTCTGCCTGTTGCTTCAGTTTTTTGTAAATAGGCTCGGGTATATTTTTGACAGTAATACTTGGCATGGCCTTTAGTTTCGTTCTGGTGTAATTATGAAACTAACATAGAGGAAGGAATATTGCAAGGGATATAGCCACATAACGGCTTAGCAAATAAGCGGCACGGCTAAGTCATTGAATGTATGCAACTAAACGCAAACGTGTCCGCTTGATTTGCTTTGTTAGCACACCGGACTGTCGATCATGACAGAGAGGAAGGT
>PWWM01000228.1 GCA_003561495.1 Gammaproteobacteria bacterium | reverse complement strand
GGCTCGTGCGGACCGCGAGCAGAGATTTTCTTACGTGACACGCTCGATCTCCGCATGCAATGCGATCATGTCCAGGGCAGCCAGGGCCACCTCGCGACCCTTGTTCTTGCGAGCCGGATCAGCCCGCTCGAGGGCCTGCTCGCCGTTCTCGGCGGTCAGCACGCCGAAGGCTACCGGCACATCGGTATCCAGGCCGACCTGTTGCAATCCGCGCGCGCATTCGGCGCAGATGAAATCGAAATGGGCCGTTTCACCGCGAATCACCGCGCCAATGGCAATCACTGCATCGTACTGGTCACTCTCGGCCAGCCAGCGACAGGCCAGCGGCAATTCCCAGGCGCCGGGTACGCTGACCCGATGCAGGCCGGATTCGGCCACACCCGACTCGATCAGGGCGGCCCGGCAACCTTCGAAAAGCAGATCGGTGATGGACGGGTTGAAACGGGCCACCGCGACTGCAATGCGCCAGTCGCCGGTTCTTTCGGACACAACGCTGTTCATTTCGATTGCGGCTCTCCTTCTGGGACCACGTATTCGCTGATTTCCAGACCGAAGCCATCCAGGGCATGCAGGCGCTTGGGCGCTCCGAAGACCTGCATGCGTCGAATACCGAGTTCGGCGATGATCTGGGCGGCAATCCCGTAGCTGCGCAACTGGTCCGCGGTTTCATCGCGTCCGCTGTTCCCACCAGATCCTTGATCCGAGCGAATCAGGCCGGCCAGTCGTGATTGATCATCCTCATCATACCCCAGCACCAGCGCCAGACCCCGACCGCGCCGGGCAATATCAGCCAGGGCGGCATCCAGCGGCATGCCGAATCCGGGGTCGGTAATGCCGATCACATCGCCGAGCAGTTCGGGCACGTGCACACGCACCGGAAACGGCTCGGTCGGATCGATCCGGCCACGCACCAGCGCCCAGTGCAGCTTCTGATTGATGCGATCACGAAACACCTTGAGTTCAAACGGACCATGGGCGGTACCGACCTGCTGGGAATGCACGCATTCGACGTTCTGCTCGGTGCCCAGGCGGTAGCGAATCAGGTCGGCGACCGAACCGATTTTCAGATCATGCTGCTGAACGAACGCCTCCAGTTCCGGGCGACGGGCCATGGTCCCGTCCTCGTTGAGAATTTCGACCAGCACGCCGGCCGGTTCCAGCCCTGCCAGCAGGGCCAGGTCCATGCTGGCCTCGGTGTGTCCGGCGCGCGCCAGGACTCCGCCGGGCTGGGCCATGAGCGGAAATACATGGCCCGGCTGGTTGAGGTCTTCCGGTCGGGCATTGGGCGCCACGGCGGTACGAATCGTGTGTGCCCGGTCATAGGCCGAGATACCGGTGGTTACTCCTTCGGCGGCCTCGATGGAGATGGTGAAATTGGTGCGGTGGTGTCGGTCGGTATCACGCACCATCAAGCCCAGACCCAGCTGCGCGCAGCGCTCACGAGTCAGCGACAGGCAGATCAGTCCACGCCCGTAGCGGGCCATGAAATTGATGTCCTCGGGCCGGGTCAGGCTGGCGGCCATGATCAGGTCGCCCTCGTTTTCGCGGTCCTCGTCATCGAGCATGACCACCATTTTGCCGGCCGCGATATCGGCCAGGATGTCTTCTATCGAATCAAACTTCATCAGTGCTTGTCATGTCCCAGCATGCGTTCCAGGTAACGGGCAATCAGATCGATTTCCAGGTTGACCTGGTCACCGACCGCGAGTGTTCCCAGTGTAGTGACCTTCAGGGTGTGCGGCACCAGGTTGACGGTGAAGCGATGCCCCGAGACCGAGTTGACCGTCAGGCTGACCCCGTCGAGCGTGACCGATCCCTTGGCGGCAATATAACGACTCAGCTCATCGGGAACGGAGAAGGTCATGACCGTATTGTCATCGACCGGCTCACGGCTAATCAATTCGGCCAGGCCATCGACATGGCCGGTGACCAGGTGACCGCCCAGCGAATCGCCCACCGCCAAGGCCGATTCCAGGTTGACCCGGCTGCCCACGCCCAGCTTGCCCAGGCTGGTGCGCGCCAGGGTTTCCGGCGACAGGTCAGCCGAAAAGCCGTCAGCATCCAGATCCAGCGCCGTCAGGCAGCAGCCGGCCACGGCGATGCTGTCACCTTCGGAAAACCTGTCCGGCGAAAGCTCGGGACAGGTAATTCGTACCCGGGCCTGCTGGCCCTTTTGGTCCATCGTGGCAACGACGCCCACGGCCTTGACGATTCCAGTAAACACGATTGAATGGGAGGCTATTCGTCTTTCAGGCGCAAAATCACACGCCGGTCGGAACCGATCCGGCGTGACTCGATTTCGTTCACATGGAGGCGCTGGGCGAATTTTTCCATCCCCGGCAACTCCAGCATGGCAGGACCATCGCCAACAATCACCGGGGCCTGGTAGATCAGCAACTCATCGACCAGGCCCGCCGCGACCAATGCACCAGCCAGCACGCCGCCGGCCTCGACATGCAGCTCGTTGACCTGGCGATCGGCCAGACCATGAATCAGCGATCTCAGACACACCCGACCATGATCATCTCCCTCCAGCCGCCACCACTCCACCCCATCAAGCTGCCACGGGGGCTCGACCGTGGTGGCGATCAGCACCTTGCCGGGCAGACTGAACAGCTTCGCATCACTAGGGGTTCGGCCACGCGAGTCGGCAATGATGCGTAGCGGCTGACGATCAATACCGGACAGCCTCAGGTTGAGACTGGGATCATCGGCCAGCACGGTATCGATGCCCGTCAGAAGCGCAGAAGCACGGGCCCGCCAGCGCTGGGTATCCTCGCGGGCCGCTGCGCCGGTAATCCACTGTGACTTGCGATCCGGCCCGGCAATCCGCCCATCCAGGCTGATCGCCAGTTTTACTCGCACCCACGGTCGGCCGCGTTCAAAACGACTGACGAAACCACAGTTGAGCTCACGGGCCTGTGCCTCCATCAATCCTGAACGCACCTGAATGCCGGCTCGAGTCAGCAACTCCAGTCCGTGCCCGGCATTGTCCGGAAACGGATCGACCATGGCCGCAACCACTTCGCCCACTTCGGCCTCGATCAGCGCGCCGGTACACGGTGGCGTACGACCCTGGTGACTGCACGGTTCGAGCGTGACATACGCAGTCGCTCCCCGCGCCGCGGCGCCGGCCTCCTGCAGCGCCAGTACCTCGGCATGCGGCTGGCCGGCGGCGTGATGCCAACCACGCCCGACGACTTGATCACCCTTGACCAGGACACAGCCCACACGTGGATTGGGGTCGGTGGTGAACAGGCCCTTTTCGGCCAGGCGCAGGGCCTGGGCCATGTGGGTGTGATCGGTGGAAGTGAAGGGCATTGGGGCGGTGAAAGGTGAAAGGGAAAGGTGAAAGGTTTACGGTTTACGGTTTACGGGAAAGGC
>PWWM01000210.1 GCA_003561495.1 Gammaproteobacteria bacterium | reverse complement strand
GCGGTGAATTACCACCTGCGTTACACCGATGAGGCCCGAAAAGATCTGGAGCGGCTATACCGGTTTCTGGCGCAGAACGATCCCGCAGCCGCGCGGCGGGCGCTGGAGGTGATTGACAAGGGGATTCGGATGCTCGAACTGCTCCCGTTTTCCTGCCGCAAAGCCGACCCGGGAAACAGCTTTTTGCGAGAGCTCATCATTCCGTTCGGAAGTACTGGCTATGTCGCTCTGTTCGAAATCGAGAGCGACTCTACCGTAACCATTCTTGCCGTGCGTCACCAGCGCGAAGAGGATTTCCACTAAAGATCCCCCGGGGCGGGCGAAGCTGGTCCTCCGGCAACAACAACCTACATAGCTCACTGAACTCACCACCGTCGCCAAACCGGACCTGATCCAGGCGTTGTAATGCCAGGAATTCGGAATCGGGTGGCTGATGCCTGGAAAATGGGCGCCTGACGTTTGTGCAGGGGAGAAAAATTACAAGTCTGTGCGGAATCGTGCTGCTGGAGATCGTCATTGGTGATGGCCGGGGCTTTTCAAAAAAGTGCCTTCCTTGGAATTTCCCCCAAACCCACAAACGCACATTTGTGGTAAAATTACGTCCAGAGCCATTTAACAATGAAGCCTAGGCCATGAGCCGACTGACCATCGACGTCACAGAGCAGCAGCATCAGACGCTCAAAGCGCTTGCCGCCCTTGAAGGCAAGACACTCAGACAGTATGCGCTTGAGCGTCTTTTTTCCGCAAATGGGGACGCGGAGCAGGCCCATGAAGGACTCAAGGCACTGCTCGCCGAGCGCTTGGCAGAAGCACGGCGTGGCGAGGTGGTTCGGGGCAGTATCGGTGAGCTCGCCGAAAAGGCGCTGGTCGCCGAATCTGGAGAATGACAGCACCCTATATTCTCACTCATAGCGCGGTGGCCGATCTGCGAGAAGTTGTCCGCTATACGCTGAAGACTTGGGGAGAGCCACAATGCCAAGCCTATATCGCGCAGATCGAAGAAGCTGCCGAAGAGTTGGCGCTTGGGCATGGCGTGTACAAGCGCCGTGACGATTTATTGCCCGGCTTGCGTGTGCGTCGAGCCGGTCATCACTACGTTTTCTGCCTGCCCGATGATGATCAGCCCGCGCTGATCCTGGCCATTCTGCACGAGCGCATGGACCTGATCGCCCGGCTACAGGAGCGGCTGGACTAATCCCGATCGAAAAGCGCAGGATGATCCTGCTGGAAATTCTGGTGGAAATTCTGGGACAGGCACTGAATACGCCAATGCGGCACTTCCAGTTGAGCCAGTGAGCACAAGACCTCAACCCTGGCCCGCTCCAGCCGTCGGATTCATCAAAACGGCGAATCAGAGTCAGCAAGCGCTAATTGGCGGCGTGGATGTGAGCGGCCAATTCGGTGATCTGGTCCTCAATTCTCCGGAGTTCGACTTGCGACTCGATAGGGGTTAACGGGGTGGTTGACGCCATGATTCTGCCCTCTTTCAGATACTGTTTTATTATATATAGTATTGGTGAGCCAAGATCCAGAAAATACTGAACTTTCAGATCCTTGCGGCCGGAAGGGGATTTCGGGCGGGCGGGCGAAGCTGATTCTCTGGCAACAACAGCCTACATAGCTAACTGAACCACCACCGACCGCCGCCAGACCGGACCTGATCCGGGTGTTGTCATGCCTGAAATTAGAGATCGGGTGGCTGATGCTTGGAAAATGGGCGCCTGACGCCTGTGCAGGGGAGCAAATTCAGTAGTCTGTGCGGAATCTTGCTGTCGGAGAAGGCAACGGATGATGGAGGTCCGAGGTCGGAAATCCGCAATCCGTGAACTGAAGGGATAAGCCTATCTGCCTTGAGGGAGGCAACGGGAGCAGTATGGTCTTGACAGCATATGGCTTCTAATGCATACTAGCACCATGCAGTGGGAAGTCAGGTTTGCCGACGAATTCGATTCTGAATTCGACGAGTTGCCCGAGATCGTTCAGGACGAAGTTCTGGCAAGGGCGAAATTGCTTGAGGTGTTCGGGCCCGGTTTAGGACGTCCACATGTAGACACACTGAATGCATCCCGGCACCCGAATATGAAAGAGTTGCGATTCAATGCCGATGACGGCGTATGGAGAGTGGCCTTCGCTTTTGATCCCAAAAGAAGTGCCGTTCTGCTCGTGGCCGCAGACAAGGCCGGTATAAAGGAACGGCGTTTCTATCGTCGACTGATAAAGCTCGCCGACGATCGATTTGATAAGCACCTGAACAGAGAGAAGTGACCATGGCACGTACATTGACCGACAAGCTGAATTCGCTGCCTGCCGATCGACGCAAGCGTATCGAGTCCCGTGCCGCTGAGCTGATCGATCAGGAACTGACCTTGCGCGAACTACGCAAGGCGCTCGATATGACCCAGACCGCGTTGGCCGAGCGACTCAAGATCGGCCAGGATACTGTGTCGCGCCTTGAACGCCGAACCGACATGCTGCTCAGCACCCTGGATGATTACGTCCAGGCACTAGGTGGCCGTCTGGAGCTGAATGTGGAATTTCCGGGCCATAAGAAAGTTCGGCTTAAGTCACTGCATGAGCCAAGGACCAACGACGAAGAAGCGGCCTGATCCAAAAATCAGCGACGGCACCGCAGATCGGAAGTCAGGTGCGGTTTGCCGAAGGCAAGAAGTGCAGGCAACGTAGCCTTTGCGGTTTGTGCGCTTGCTCACAAGAAGCGAAGGTGGAGTGCCGTTGCACGTGGCTGACTGTAGATCGTCCGCGCGTATCCCCGACGGACGAGGCCGAATCCTTCTCCATCGTGTCGTTGACGCTGGAACTGACCTGAACCAACACTGCAGGGTTTTGGCGTGCATGCGATTCGGGAATTCATTCGTCTCAGACACGGCCGCGCAATTGGCACAGCGAAATCCTTGCTGAGGCAAGCCAAATGAGGGTTGGCGGGCCATGTTCGGCATCTAGTCCGGGGCTGTCGAGGCGGATCGAATAAGATCAAGCAACGCATGTCCCGGTTTCTTACGCCTCCTGATTGGCCCAGTCCGGGCCGCACGATTCCACTCAACCGGAGGCCCAGTGAGGCCTAGTACTCCATCACCTGTACGACACGGACCCAGCCGCCACTGTTTTCGAGACAACTCGTGACACCCGAGGTGCCCCGAACCCAGAGCGAGACTTCCCGAGTGCCGGCTGAAAGGCCGCTGAAGATGTTGGTAGCCGAGACTGGAGTAGGCGCGTCGTTGGCGCCATGGACGGTACCGCTACCTTGCTCCTCCGGGGCAGCGTTGTCGATTCGAATCTGGTAAACGCATGACCCGATAATGCCGGAAAAGCTGGTGGTGGTGTGGGAATTCCAGGTGGTCACGATCGTCGAGTCTTCCCGATGCTTGGTGAATGTGCCCAGCTCGCGCATCTTTTGGTATTCGG
>PWWM01000079.1 GCA_003561495.1 Gammaproteobacteria bacterium | reverse complement strand
CATGCCGATCCACGGGAAATGGGTCGAAAGATTGAAAAAGCCCCACTGACGCGGCACCTGGCGGGTCAGCGCCTGCTCGTAATGCAGGTGCAAGGCCTCGTGAGAAGTGAAGAAATCCACCCGCTTGAGGCTGCCGGGCTTCTGCCCGGTAATGGTTTCGACAAAACGCACCGACTGGCCGATGCTATCGGAAATGCGGTGGAATTCGGCCGCCAGCGACGAGTGCTCGACCCAGCCGAGATCCCAGTATTCGGGATGGTGCAGGTCGGCAAAACCGCCATCGACCAGGGCACGCACGAAATTCATGGTGACCGCCGAGCAGGCGTGGGCCTTGAGCAGGCGCGACGGATCAGGCCGACGGGCTTGCTCGTTGAATTCTGGCGAATTGACCAGATCGCCGCGGTAACTGGGCAGTGACACCCCATCGCGGGTCTCCATGTCGGCCGACCGCGGCTTGGCGTACTGTCCGGCAAAACGCCCGATTCTGAGCACCGGTTTTTCCAGCCCGTGCAGCAAAATCAATGACATCTGAAGCAAAACTTTCAGCCGATTGGCAACGATCGAGGATTCACACTCGTTGAAGACTTCGGCACAATCGCCACCCTGAAGCAGGAAACGCTTCCCAGCCTGGGCCTCGGCGATCTGCTCCTTGAGGCTGAGAATTTCCCATGAAGTCACCAGCGGCGGCATACCGGCCAGTTCGGCCAGAGCTCGCCTGAGCTCGCCATCATCTGGATAGCTGGCCTGCTGTCCTGCAGGCTTTTGTTGCCAGGAATCCGGTCTCCACCCCTTGGCCGGGGTAATGGTCTTGAGATGCTCAGTCATGTCGTATTACCGCTGTGCTGGTCAGGTTACCGATTAGTGTTTCTTTGCAAACAGAGCCCAAAGCATAAGGCCTGAAAGCAGAACATACCAGATCAGAGCCCAACCGGGCATCGAAATACCCACAAAAGTCCAATCCACTTCCGCGCAATTACCCGACGCCGTGAAGGCTTCACGCAGGATTTCATTGGCCGTGTAATCAAAATCGATCATGGTCTGCCAGTCCGCGCCGCAGCTGACCATGGGATCAGCTGGCTGGCTTTGCAGGTGCACATGCTGACCGGCGGTGATCATGCCCCAGATGGCGCCGCCGAAAAATGGAATCCCATACAGCCAGCGGCCCAGCCGGCCCGGATTGTGCACCGCGGCCACCAAAGAGACCACCGCCATGATCATGAAACCGAAGCGTTGCAGCATGCAAAGTGGGCATGGGGCCAGGTCGAGCACGAACTGTGCGTAGTAGGCGTAGGCCAGCAAGCCCAGGCAGACCAGCAGGATCAGAACAAACGGAGCGCGTCCTTGGGTCAGTCGATTCATGGAAACATTCCCGGAAAAATTGCGTTACGTATGACCGGAGTCGAAACAGGCAAGTTCAACGCCCATTATTGTCCATCTGGAGTGGGATCAATCGCAACACCGGTCCCTCCACTATTGAGGGGTCCGTCGCCAGCGGCAGCAAGCGACCGTCCAGCCAGGCGGCGACCTGGTCATCATAGTGGGCACTCAAAAAGTGTCCGGACTGGCCTCCGGGAATGACGGCATGAGCCTTGAATGGCGGGTTCATCTCGATGACCGTTCGCACGCTGGCCCCGTGGTTGACCCGAAACGGCCTGGCATAGGGAAAACCGGCCCGACCCACGGTGGCATGTCCGCCACCGACCGGATAAGACTTGCGGTTGAGCCAACGCTCCAGTCCGGTAACGGCATCACCCAGGGCATGCTCGAGTTCGAGTTCCTGGATCGAATCCAGCCGCCATTTCAATGGATCATCACCGAAACGATCTCGCAGTTGGTCCAGCGCCTGG
This sequence comes from Gammaproteobacteria bacterium, assembly GCA_003561495.1. Taxonomy (GTDB): domain Bacteria; phylum Pseudomonadota; class Gammaproteobacteria; order Xanthomonadales; family Wenzhouxiangellaceae; genus Wenzhouxiangella. The sequence continues at coordinate 10,993 of PWWM01000079.1, read as the reverse complement.
TCCAGGGATGCACTGATCATGCCCTCGAAGTCACCCCGGAACCAGGGTGAGTCCGGATCGGATAGCAACGCCTCAACGGCGTGATTGACCAGGTAATTCTGCCGCAGCAGACGTTCATGAAGGTCTGCATCGAGAACGGGCTCGAACAGATGCTCAACCAGTGTCAGGTACCAGGTCTCGAAAATCAGTGCCCCGGCGGCATGCGGACGATTGACCGGCTCGTTCAACCAGTCCTGCAAGATCTTCACGGCGATCTCGCGACCGGAATCCGACTCGACCGCAGCGAGCATCCTCGGCGCCTTTTGAATGGCCTGAACATTGTATTGATCCCGCTGCAGACGCCGCATGCTGTCGAGATCATGCTGATCGCTTTGTTCCAGCACATCGACAATGCGGCGCATGCGATAGCCCGGGGCATTGTCATGGCCCACCAGCCAGGTCCACTCCGGCCCATGCACCCGAGCATTGGCTGCGGCCACGTACCCGCGCTCGGGATCATTCAAGTTCGGCATTTCCTCGCTCGGAACCATGCCCTGCCAGATGTCCTCGCCATCGGCCTCGACCGGCATCAAGCCATTGCCGAGTCTTCGTTTCGGCAACAGCCCGATGGTGCGAAAGCCGATATGGCCATCCCCATCGGCCCAGGTAACATTCGACACCGGCGCCGGAAAACGCTGCATGGCCGCCTCGAAATCCGTCCGATGAATGGCCAGATTCATCTCCAACAGGGCATCCATGCCCGAATCGCCGATCTCCTGGGCGATCCAGCGCAAGGCCAGCGGCGGATCCTGGCTGATCAGCGGGCCATAGTGCGTGATCAGGCGTTCAGTGGAGACCGTTTCCCCGCCCCGGATTTCGAATTCTCTCCTCTCCCGCTCCAGGGGCCTCCAGTCGCGACCATCAAAATATTCATCGGGCCGGGCCGGATCCAGCTCGATCCGCACCAGGTCCTGAGAGTCACCGATATTGGTGAACCCCCAGGCCATTTGTTCATTGAAGCCATTGATGAATGCGGGCAGACCGGGCACCGTCCAGCCCCGCAATTGACGACCGTCGCCAAAAAACAGGTGAATCTCGTAAAACAGGTTGGGCAATCCGAGTCGGTCATGCGAGTCGAACGCAAACAGGGCATGACCATCGGCGGTCTTGCCCGGCCCCACCACCCAGCCGTTGGAACCGAACTGAATGGACGCCCCGGGTGGTCTTCGATCGACATCCACGGCATCGGCAAAAGCCAGTGGCTCTTCCAGCCAGCCGAACGAAATGACTGCATGATCCTCGTTCGTCGATTCCGTTGGACCATCGGATGACTCGGAAGGACTCCAGATGTAGGGGAAATCCGGATCCTGTTCGTTTTCGCTCAGGAAAACCTGCATGTGCTCCGAATCCAGTTGCTCGGCCAGCGCCAGCCGCAGCAGTTCGCGATCGTGATTGCCGGCGACATCGAAAGCCATCAGGGCGGCCACGGTAAACGCATCCAGCGCCGTGAAGCGTTCCGGCTCGCTGCGCAACAGCAGGTACTCGGGCGGCGGCTGGCGAAGACTTTCGATCCCGGCATTGATTCCACTGACATAAGCATCGACCAGGGCGCGCAGCTTCGGCGAGGCATTGGCCTGGAGTCGCTCGGCCAGCTCCGGAACCCCGGCCCGCCACATGGATTGATCGGTCTCCAGCAGGTCCTCACCCAGCAAGGCGGAAAGGCGCGCGCCACCGGCTCGGCGCAGCAAATCCATCTGCCATAACCGTTGCCTGGCATGCAGGTAGCCTTGGGCAAACAGAGCATCATCCAGGCTTTCGGCGGACACGTACGGGCGCCGGTAGGAGTCAAAATGAATACTGACCGGCGCATCCAACCCTTCCAGTGCAAACTCGCCGGAGTATTCCATGCGCGACCCGGCCAGCAACCAGACAAAGGCCAGCAACGCAGACAGCGGGACCGCAACGATAACCAGAATCAGCAGCTTCCAGCGAAGGCGCATTATTCACAGCCTCGCGTTGATTGATCGAGTCTGAACTCCCGAGCGTCAAATCGAGAGTAAGGCTCGGAGAATAGCGGTTTGCGCATCTCGAATCGACCTCAAGCGGATTGTTGAAGCACGGGCCAGCAGTCGGCAATACGCTGATCGTCGATCAGCAACACATCACCAAGTTGCAGCATGACCTGCTCACTTTGCAGGGGACGCAGAAAAACGAAATCGTCCGGACCGGTCTCGGCCGCGCGGGGAATGGTGAGCAACTGCTGGTTGAAACTTGAACCATACAGGCGGCTGCCACGCATGCCGGCCGGCCAATCCGGGCGGGCATGCCAACGTCCGCCATAAATGAAGAGCGTATCGCGACTCGATAAGCGCGAAAGCGATTCGATGAAAGGAATCCGAACCCCGCGTTGACGTTTTATGACCGGGGCGGCGATCCAGCAAGCCGGCCGGAATTCATCTAACTGGGCCAGGTCGAATTCAGCCGGTTTGAGAAAGGCCGAACCCACCGCCAGCTCATTGAACGGTGAGGACTCATCATGGTAAACGCAGGTCGGGCTCCCGCTGCCGTTCAGAATGATCCGCTCCGGTATCAGGTCAGGATTCGCATCAATGGCCTGATCGACCATTGCACGAAATTTCGCATTGGCTCGCTCAAGCGCTCGAGCCCGATGGATCCATGGCGGCGCCTTGCCGATATGTGCGTCGTATCCCATGAAACCTTTCAGGGTCAACCGACCGCGGGAACGACTAATACCGGCCAGGATGGCCTTCAAGTCGTCCGGCATCGCGGCGCCACCACGGTGCATGCCAACATCCAACTCGATGGCCACACTCAATGACTGCCGGATATCGCCGGCCAGGCTCGCAAGTTGCTCGACGCGCCCGGGCGTATCGACCAGCCAATGCAATTGCTGATCCGGCGCAAAGCCGGATTCAGCATCGAATTGCTGGTAGAAACTTCTCACCGCCGCATCCGGCAATGGCTTGCCCATCAGAATATCGGCCTGTGGCCAGTGGCGCACGGCTTGCAATAGAAAGGGCAAATGGAACACCATCAGCTTGCTGGTCCGACCAGCCTTCATCAGATGATCAATCAGGCGTGGACAAGGCAACGACTTCAGTACCAGGCGAAGACGTTCCCCATAGGCGTAACGGCTCATGCACTCGACATTCGCCTGAAGCGCCACCCGATCGATCAGAAATCTTGGCTGACCCAATCCCTGCTCGCGCAATGCAACGGACAAGCGGGCCAGATTCAAGAGCTCACCCGAACAGCTTGAGTAGCCGCATTTTCAAGCGGCTGTAAGGAGCGAACCGGATGGTCACCTCCGGAAACCGCGCACGCTTCATGACCGCCTTGAGATGGCTGAAGCGATCGAACCCGGCCTTGCCATGATATTGCCCCATGCCACTCATGCCCACCCCGCCAAAGGGGAGCTCCGGGACGGACATGAACATCAGCGTGTCGTTGATGCACAGGTTGCCGGCACTGATCGACTCGATGAACCGGCGCTGATTGCCGCGGTTGCGGGTGAACAGATAGGCGGCTAGCGGCTTGTCCCGCTCGCGAATGAATTCGACGGCCTGATCGATACAATCAACGGTCAACACCGGCAAGACCGGCCCGAAGATCTCCTCCTGCATAACCGCATCATCGGGTTTGACTTCGATCAGTACCGTCGGCTCGATGCGTTTGGCCGATTCATCGAATCGCCCGCCCAGCGCAACCTGGCCGTTGCCCAGGTATCCCACCAGACGTTCGAAATGAGGCCGATTGATGATCCTTGCATAATCCCGACTGAGCAACAAGTCATCCCCATACATGGCCTTGAGTTCGGTGTCCATGGCCTTGATCAGCGGTTCACGCTGCTCGGCGCTGACCAGCACGTAATCCGGCGCTATACAGGTCTGACCGGCATTGAGGCACTTGCCCCAGACGATTCGTCGAGCTGCCGATTTCAAATCGGCATCCTGATCGATGACGCAGGGACTCTTTCCACCCAATTCGAGCGTAATCGGGGTCAGATGTTCAGCAGCCGCTCGCATCACAATCCTGCCGACGGCTGCACCTCCAGTGTAAAAAATATGGTCAAAACGCTGTTTGAGCAATGCGGTGGTTTCCTCCACCGCGCCCTCGACCACGCGGATTGCACCTGAATCCAGGTAACGCGGAATCAATTCAGCCATCAGCGAAGCAGTCGAAGCGGCGATTTCCGAAGGCTTGACCACAGCACAATTGCCTGCCGCCAGGGCGGGGATCAGCGGGCTCAGCACCAGTTGAACCGGGTAATTCCATGCGCCGATGATCAAGACCACGCCCAGCGGTTCGGGCTGCACCCAGCTTCGTCCGGGCTGTCCCACCATCGGCGTGGATACGCGGCGAGGTCGGCTCCAACGCTTGAGCCGTCGCCGGGCATGGCGAATCTCGCTGTAAAGCAGTGACAACTCACCGAGCAGGACTTCCTGCTCGGGTTTGGACAGATCGCTGGCCAATGCTCGGCCAATGGCTTCCTCGTTTTCCGACAGCATGCGCTCGAGGGCATCGAGCTGGCCCCGTCGCCAATCCAGCGCGCGGGTCAGGCCACTGTCGAAATTGGCTCTGAGTCCATCGATCAGCGCAGGATATTCACTCGTTTCAATCGCCATGGTCGTCGTCATCCAGTTCGGTGCGTGGTGGCTCACTCAATCCCATCATCCAGCCGATCACCCGGCCCAGCAGCCATTCCATGCGCCGCCGATCGATCCGCTCGGGGGGCTCGACCAGGGCATTATGTTCGATTTTCAGGATGGTGCCGAACAGCAATTCCGCATCCAGCTCGGGTTCGACACGATTGAACAGCTCGGCGAACTCCTTCATGGCGTCCAGAACCGGCTGCCTGGACGATTCGTACAGTGATCGCAAACGCTCATCATGCAGCGCCTCGAAATAGAAATGGTGCTCGACGAACAGGCCGGCGCGCTGATCCTGCAGCTTGTGCAGCAGGTAATCGACACCGATCAGGGTCAGCCGCCGACGCAGGCGCTCGCGAACCGCCTTCTTCCTGCGTTCAGCCGCACTGTACTGATACACACTGTCGAACACCTCGGTCCAGGCCTGCTCGACACGCGGTCGCTCGCGTTCGACAAAATCGTTGAATGCGCTCGAAACCATGTCGAAGATATCACTGAAGTAATAGGTCGTCAGTGACAGGTTGACCCCGGCCCGCTGAGCGACGGCACGATGCGACACCGCCCGCACCCCTCCTTCGGCGATTACCTCCAGCGTGGCATCCAGAATAGCCTTGCGGGTTCGTTCCCCGCGGCTGCTGCGCGCCGAAGATGTCGTGTTCATCACCTGTGTCAAGGTTGTTCCTTCATTTTGAATAAATTGTACACTCATGCAAATTTTATTGCACGAACGTACAATTTATGTCATCTTCTGTACTGAGCTGGAGTCATTATCGCTCCAAAAGGATGAACCCCGTAACCAGAAATTCGAGGGTAGACACATGCCAACCAGATTTCCATTGACGATCGCCGCAATCGGCATTTCAGTCACAATTTCAATGGCCTCCCTTCCGGCCATCGCAGAAGAAGCCAGCGAAGAAGAAACTGTTCTAGATCGACTGACGGTCACTGCCCAAAAGCGCGAACAGACTCAACAGGAAGTCCCCATCAGCATTACTGCATTCAGCGAGGAGGACATCGACCGGCTGGGTATCGACGAGTTCGTGGATTATGCCTCACGCTCACCGAATGTCGGGTTTTCCCAACAGGGAAACCGGGCCTTTACCCGCATCGGGGTGCGGGGCGTGACCAACGTCGGCGGCCGGGCCAATGCCGTGGGCATTTACCTGGATGAATTCAATATCGCTCCGAATATCCTGGTGACCGGCTGGTCAAGAACTCTGGATACGCCGCTCTACGATATCGAACGCATCGAGGTGTTGCGCGGTCCGCAAGGCACGTATTTCGGCCGCAACACCCTGGGCGGGGCCATCAATATCACCTCGCGCAAACCCGACCCGACCATGGCATTCGGCAATCTGCGTGGTGAGCTTGATGAGCATGGCACCTGGTTGACCCGTGTCTCAGGGAACATCCCCGTCGCCGATCAAGCCGCCGTCCGGATCACCGGCTATTACCGGGACGTGGGCGGCTGGATGAACAACATTGCCGATGGCGGCACCAACGATGGTCGTGATCAAGGCATCAGAGCTGCGTTTCGTTATGATGACAACACCAACCTGACCGTCGACCTGGCTGTATCAAGAACCGAGGAGCGCCAGAACCAGCTCGAAATGGTTCCCGCCGGCATACTCGCCCCGGTGCCCGCGCAACTGGTCGATGTCGTCGACAATTTCCACTTGCTGTTCGCACCATTTGGAACGCCACCGATCGACACCAGCCAGTTCCCGGAATGGCCATTGCCGGCCGGTGGCGGCGTTTCGTTCTGGCCCGACAACCATGACACCCTGGCCACCGATGCCCGGCGCCGCTCAGACAGCGACACGGACATACTGATCGGCAGGATTAACTACCTATTCGACAATGGCCTGGAACTGACTTCGGTAACCGGCTACATCAATAATGAATTTGACCAGATCGGCGATGGCGACGCCTCCCCTTACCCGGGATTCATCGTAGCGCGCGACAGCACATCGAAAGGCTGGAGCCATGAACTGCGGCTGAGTTCTTTCGGCCAGGGACGAGTGGACTGGACCTTCGGCGGGATCATTGCCTCCGATGAGATCATGGAGACCGATGTCAGCACCCACTTGGCCAGCGATCCATTTCTCAATGCCTGGGGTGCATTGCTGTTTGCACTGGGCGTTCAGGACGGTCTGATCGACTTGAGCGACCCCGAGATCCAATTTCTGCTGACCAACGGCCTGGTGCCGGAGATTTTCGGACCGATGACCATCGGCAATTTCGAGGACACCGACCGCGGCATCGATACCGACAGTTATGCATTGTTCGGTGATGTGAGCTTCAATTTCAACGAAGCCTTTTCGATGTCACTGGGATTGCGTTGGACTCGTGATGAGGTCAAGTTCACCGAAATCACCCGCCCGACCGTGACGCTCGCGGTCGGCGAGGATGTCGTCGATACCAGTTTCTCCAACCTTTCGCCACGACTGGCGTTGAACTATCAGTTCACTCCGGATATCTCCTCGTATTTCACCGTGGCAAGGGGCTACAAGGTCGGCGGGGTCAACTCCGATGTCACCCTGACCGATGACGGCGCAGTCGAGCAGATCTATGATGAAGAAACGGCCTGGAGCTATGAGGTTGGCTTGAAGAGCCTGCTGCTGGACAACCGTCTGCAACTCAATGCCGCACTGTTCTATATCGACTGGGACGATATCCAGGTTCGTGGCCAGGATGTACTCAGTCAAAGGCAATTTGTCCAGAACGCGACCAACGCCACCAGCCGCGGTGGAGAACTCGAAGTGCTGGCCCAGTTGACGCCGCAACTGACCTGGACCATGGGTTACGGCTATACCGATGCCACCTTCGGCGACTTCGCGAACGCCATCCCCATCGACCAGGTCGGGTTCGGAACCGTGGACGCCACCGGCAATCGCCTACCGTTCGCGCCACGCCACACCTTCAACACCAGCGCCGAGTACCGCTTCCCGATTTTCGACGGCACCGACGGTTGGCTGCGTTTCGACTACCGCTACATCGACCGCCAGTTTGCCGAAGCCACCAACGACGCCAACCGGATACTGAGCTCGTTCGACCTGGTCAACGTGCGCTTCGGCATCGAACGCGAGCGCTACAACTTTGCCCTGTTCATCAACAATCTGTTTGACGAGGAGTACACGGTCGGCGTACAGAGCCTTGAAACCTTCTACACCGGCGCCAATCGCGCCGTTGGAGCGCCGCGTACCTTCGGTGGCGTTTTCAATTACTATTTCTGATCGAGTCAGCCGCCAGGCAGACTCTCCAGACGGGGCCGTCCCGGCCCCGTTTTTTTTCACAGCAGGTCAATCGTGGCAGGCATTGAAAACAAGCCGGGCGCCCTCTCTGAAAAGGGCAATGATCCCGACCTTATTCTGAAGAAGCTGAAGGCCATGAAGGGTCGCGATGTCCCTTGGGCCGATGGTCGGGTGTTCGCCTATATCTATGATCCCGGACCCGAGGCCAGCGCGCTGGTTCATCAGGCCTTCGATTTGTTCCTGACCGAAAACGGCCTGGACCCGACCGCATTCCCTTCGGCACTGAAACTGGAAACGGAAATCATCTCGGTGGCTGCCGGGTTGCTACACGGGGATGCCGGCGTAGTGGGCAACTTCACGTCCGGTGGCACGGAATCCATCCTGCTATCGGTCAAGACCGCGCGTGATCGCGCACGTGCTCTGCAGCCCGAGATCCGCCAGCCCGAACTGGTGCTTCCGGAAACTGCCCACGCCGCTTTCTTCAAGGCCTGCCAGTATTTCGATGTCAAGCCCGTGGTGACTGCGGTTGACCCGCTCTCCTACCGGGCACAACCGAATCTGATCCGCGACGCCATCAATGCCAATACAATCCTGCTGGTCGCCTCGGCGCCATCCTATGCCCATGGCGTCATCGACCCCATCACTGAGATCGGTGCGATCGCAATGGAGCATGATGTGCTGATGCATGTCGATGCCTGCATGGGCGGAATGTACCTGCCGTTTGCCGGACCCGACATCCCGGTCTTCGACTTTCGCGTTCCGGGTGTCACCCAGATCTCCATGGATTTTCACAAGTGGGGCTACGCGGCCAAGGGGGCTTCGAGCATTCTTTACCGCTCCGATGAACTTCGCCGCTACCAGATCTTTGCCTGGTCCGGCTGGACCGGCTACTCAGTAGTCAATCCGACCGTCCTCTCGACCCGAGGCGCCGGCCCCATGGCCGCCTGCTGGGCCATTCTCAACTTTCTCGGCCGGGAAGGTTATGAAAGGATGGTCCGGGAATGCCAATCGGCCTCACGCAGAATTCAGGCGGCCATCGATGACATTCCCGGACTTCATTGCCTGGGTCGATCGGATTGCAACCTGTTCAGCTTTGCGTCCGACTCGCTCAATGTCTTTCGCCTGGCCGAAGACATGCGCGAACGTGGCTGGTACATCCAGCCCCAATTCGGATTCGGCCCTTCGCCAGCCAACGTGCACCTGTCGGTCGGTCATGGCAATGTCGCGCATGTTGATGATTTCATGAGCGATCTTCGTGAATCGGCTCTGGCAATTGCCGATTCGGGCCCGGTTCCGGATGCCTCCCATCTGGACCCGGGGCTGCTTGATCTGTCACCACAACAACTTTTCAAAGAATTGCAGACCATCACGGGCAGCGACGGTCGTCAACTACCCGAACGCATGGATCAGATCAACAGCCTGCTTGACGGGCTGCCACACGAGATGCGCGACGGCCTGCTGGCCGAGTTCGTCAACCGACTGTACGGCCGACCATGACCCCGGTAACTGTTCAGTGAACGGTCGCATGCGCTGGAAAATCGCGTTGACCCTGATGGTCACGCTGCTGATCGCCTATTACGACCGTCTCAATGTTTCGCTGGCTCTCCCGCTGATTGCCGAGGATTTCGGCTGGACCGCAGCCGAGACCCGACGCTGGGGCGGATTGCTGATGAGCCTGTTTTATGTCGGCTACGGTCTGGCCAACATCTTCCTGAGCCCCCTGGGCGCAAAATTCGGACTGCGGCGCTCGCTGATCGTCATCATCATCCTGTGGTCGTTCTTTACCGCTCTGGGCGCCTGGGCCAGTTCGATTCTGATGGTGTTCGTGGCCTCTCGGTTACTCCTGGGGGTATCGGAGGGGATCCATTTTCCGCTCATGAGCCAGTTGACCAAGAACTGGTTTCCGCCGGAAGAGCGCTCCCGAGGCAACGGCATCTGGATTTCAGGCCTGTTTCTGGCCTTTCTGACCGCACCATTGTTTCTTGTACCCCTGATGCACTGGCTGGGTTGGCGGGGTGGCTTCTATGCGCTGGCGGTCATTGGAATATTGGTCAGCATTCCACTGGTCTGGCGCTATGTCCATGACCATCCATCCACCCATCCGCGTGTCAGTGAACAGGAGCGCTCCTGGCTTGAAGAATCCGTGGCACTGGAGCAAACAATGGTCCACGGATCGGTGGGATCCCTGAAGGACTCGTTGCTGACCTGGCCCTTCGCACTGCTTGCCCTGATCGGAATTTTCAACAACATGGTTGCACTGGGCATTGCCGGCTGGTTGCCAACTTATCTGGCCGGACGCGAAGGGGTGCTTTATCACCAACTGACCTGGCTGACGGCGCTGCCCTATGCCTTCTCCATCCTGGGCATCGTCATCTGGGCCCATCTGGGCGATCGTACCAACCGGCGTGCCGGAATCGCCGCCGTCTGTTACTTGCTCGCCGGTTTTCTCATCTGGGCGGCTCTGGTCTCGCCGGGCATCTGGGTCACTGTGGGACTGTTCTCGGTGGCGGTCATGCTGATTGCCGCCTGGAGCACGGCCGAGTTCGCCCTGGTCCAGCGGGTGCTGCCGCAGCCCCATGTCACCGCAGGTTGCGGCATCTACAACGGCATGACCACCCTGATCGGTGGCGGAAGCGGGCCGTTCGTGGTTGGCGGCATCATCGATGACCTGCGGAATGAGTTCGGCGCGTACGGCCTGAAAGACCAATTCGACGCGATCGAGAACGACATCGTCCGCAACCTGGACCAGTACAAGCGGTTCACGGAGAGTGCGCTGGCCCAGCTGCCGCCGCACGTTGTGGCAGAGATGAATGCGTCCCGGGAGCGACTCCTGCAGCGCTACGCGGTGAACCTCTTCGTGAGCCACGGCGACGAGCCGGCGCCCGCGGCGCCAGTCGTGTTTGAGCAAAGCCCCACGTACTACAATCTGTTCGGACGCGTGGATTACGCGCCCCAGTACGGCGCGCTCACGACCGACTTCACGCAGATCAGGCCCGGCGCGTTGCACAGGGCAAACGGGGGGTACCTCGTGCTCCAGCTCGAGGAACTGCTCAGCGAGCCCTGGGCCTGGCTCAAGCTCAAGCGCTCACT
>PWWM01000058.1 GCA_003561495.1 Gammaproteobacteria bacterium | reverse complement strand
CTTGCTGATGACCGGCAATGCCAAGTCGATGCGCCGGGTGGCCCGCAGTCAGCGCGACCTGGTCTTGCTGGGCGAACTCGGTGGCGACAATACGCTGGACCTGCGCAAGGCGCCCATCGCGGTGGGGGTGCTGCTGCTGATGATGCTGGCCATGACCTTTGACTGGATGGCCAATGTCACCGCGGTGCTGTTGGCGGCCGTGGCCCTGGTGCTGACTCGCTGTGTGAGCATGGACGATGCCTATCGCAGCATCAACTTCGAGGCCGTGGTGCTGATTGCCGCCATTTTGCCGATGGCCACGGCCCTGGATGCGACCGGTGGGCTGGAATTGGCAACCGGATACTTGCTGGATGTGACGGGAGAGCATGGCCCGCTGGTGCTGATGGCCGCCCTGTTCGTATTCACGGCGGCACTCAGCCAGATTGTCTCGAACACCGCCACCACCGTGCTGGTCGCCCCGATTGCCATTCAGGCTGCCCTGACCCTGGATGTCAATCCTTATGCCATCGTCATGACCGTGGCGATTGCCGCCTCGGCTGCGTTCGCCACGCCGGTGGCCTCGCCGGTCAACACCCTGGTCTACAGTGCCGGCAATTATCACTTTACCGACTTTGCCCGGGTTGGCATTCCCCTGCAGATTATGCTGTTGATCGGCACCTTACTGGTGGTGCCAGTGTTCTTTCCACTTTAGATCCTGCGGCGCCGCTCGCTGCGCGGCGTGGTGGCCGGCACATCGACATCGAGTTCGAGCTCTCGATATTCGCCCTCGTGCCAGAACTTCAATCGGGCCTTTTCGCCGCGCTCGGTGGCGTTGACCAGCTCCAGGAAGGTCATGGGTGAGGCCGGTGTGCGCTCGTTGACGGACACGATCAGGGCACCCGGCTGCAGGCCGGCCATGCCGGCCATGCCTTCGACCGAGCTGACCAGAACGCCGGGCTCGTCCGGCAATTCCAGGGCCTGTTTGAGATCATCCGTGACGGACATGACGGTAATGCCCAGCGCGGTCACCACATCATCATCGCCCAGTCCTTCGAACGGAATGTCTTCTCCCGCCTCCAGCACCGAAGGTGCGACCAGGATGGCTGCACCGGTACGCACGGCCATGGCCAGGGCATCGCTGGGCCGTGAGTCAATCAGGATGCTGTCTTCGCCGTCATTGATCAGGACTTCCAGGGCGCCGTGATAGGTGCTGTCACGCAATTCGTCGACAATGACCCGGTTGAGCTGGCCTTTGAGTGAGCCGAGGAGGTCGACCAGCAAGTCATGGGTCATGGGACGCGTCGACTCGATATCGCGCTGGGCCATGATGATGGCCCGGGCTTCATTCGGCCCGATGAAGATCGGCACGATATTTCCGGATTCAGGTTCGCGCAGCAGCACCACCGGCGTTCCAGTCAGCGGTACCACGCCGACGCTGGCCAGCTCGACCGGGATCAGCTCATCGGCATCGATGGCCAGTTCTCGGGCTTGCAGGCCGGAGGCAAGAACCGGCATCGCAAGAATTGCAACCAGGGCTAGACGGCGGACAGACATTTGCTGCTCCAGATTGATGAGTCACAGGGCTTCAGACTACACGGTGATGGTGAAGTTTTCTTCCTTTTTGGAAGCTGGTACATTGACACGCCTTTGAAACGAGGGAGTCCTGATGGTCGCTGCAACCCTGGTGGTTTACCTGATCGTGCTGCTCGGCATTGGTGTCTGGGCACAACGGCGCATCGGTGGCAGCGAGGATTTTCACCTGGCCGGTCGTCGAATGGGGCCGGTGGTGGCCGCGCTAAGCGCCTCGGCCAGCTCATCATCGGCCTGGACATTGCTTGGAATGAGCGGGGCGGCCTATGCCTGGGGTGTGCAGGCCCTGTGGCTGATTCCGGCGGTGGTGTCGGGGTTTTTCATCAACTGGGTATTCATCGCCCCGCGCCTGCAGCCGGCCAGTCATGCCAGCCAGGCCCTGACCCTGGTCGAGTTTCTCGGTCAGGGGATCGACGAGGCCGGACAGCGTCGCGTGCGCACTCTCGGCGCGGTGATCATCCTGTTCTGTTTCACCTTCTACGTGGCCGCCCAGTTCCAGGCTGCTGGTACGGCCATTTCCACTGCATTGCCAGTCAGCGCCACGTTGGCCATCGTTGTCGGCGCGCTGATCGTGATCGGTTACGTGTTCATGGGTGGATTCTGGGCGGCCAGCGTCACCGATGCGTTGCAGGGTTTGATGATGCTGGCCGTGGCCCTGATTCTGCCGGCCGTGGCCCTGGTGGCCGTCGGTGGCCCGGTGGGGTTATGGCAGGGGCTGGTCGCGCTGGATGATCCTTCGCTGCTGCGCGTGGTCGATCAACCCGGACTGATGCTGGCCATGGTGTTCGTGGCCGGCCTGTTCGGCATCGGCCTGGGCTATCCGGGCCAGCCGCACGTGGTCAATCGCTTCATGGCGCTCAAATCGGCCGATCAGGTTCGCTTTGCCCGCAACGTCGCGCTGGGGTGGGCGGTGATGATTTACATCGGCATGGTGATCCTCGGCTGGTCGGGGCGGGTATTGCTGCCCGAGCTGGCCGATGCCGAGTCGGTTCTGCTCAGGTTGTCGGTGGACCTGCTGCCGGCGGTGCTTGGTGGACTGATTACCGGCGGTGTGCTGGCGGCCATCATGTCGACCTCGGACAGTCAGTTGCTGGTTGCCGGCAGTGCGGTCAGCCATGACCTGCGCCGGGGACGGATCTCCCTGGCCATGGACCGGCTGGTGATCGTGGTGGTGGGCATTCTGGCCGTGGGGCTGGCGCTGTTTTTTCCGGCCACCATCTTCGACCGGGTGCTGTTTGCCTGGCAGGTGCTGGGCAATGCCTTTGGCCCCTTGCTGATCGTGCTGTTGTTCGTCGGCCCGGTGGCTTCTTCACACCGCCTCGCCGCGGTTCTGGTCGGGGCTTTCCTGACCGTTGTCATCAGTTTCTTTCCGCAGGCGCCGGGCAATGCGGTGGAGCGCCTGGCGCCGTTCTTCCTGGCCTTGTTGATTGCCTGGCTGGGCACCCGTCGCGATCAAACCGGGCGTTGATTCATGTCGCGGCTGCGTCGATATTTGATTTTTCGACCGTCGGCCACGTAGGGCCGACCTACAAACCCCCGAATACAGCCCGCACCGATTCATTGGCCCGCATTGTTGTAGGTCGGGGCTACGTCCCCGACGGACCAACAGTCAGGGACACGACCCGGTCATGATTCGGCAGAACTTCGGTGGCGTGACTGATGATAAGCGCAGTGCGGTTGGCCAACCACTCATCCAGCGCATTGGCAACCATCCGCGTTGAATCGTCATCGAGGCTTTCGAACGGTTCGTCGAGGATGACGATGTCGGGATCCGTCAGCATCAGCCGCGCCAGGGCGATGCGGCGGCGTTGCCCGCCCGAGACATTGGCGCCGCTTTCTTCCAGCCAGGTGTCCAGGCCCTCGGGCAGGTTGGCGAGAAAATCTCCAAGCCCGACCCGTTCAAGTACCTTGGTCAATCGATGCTCATCGGCCTCTGGATCGGCCAGGCGCAGGTTGGCCGCCAGCGTGTCGCGAAACAGCACCGGGTTCTGGGGCAGGTAGCCGATTCTCTGGCGCAGGTCATCGGGATCGAGATGGCCAACATCGGATTCACCAATCAAGACCCGGCCCTGCTGCGGGTCGACCTGGCGCATGATCAGCAGCGCCAGGCTGGACTTGCCGCATCCGCTGGGCCCGGTGACGACCATGGTTTGGCCGGCCTTGATTTCCAGTTCGAAGTCTTCCAGCACGGCGGACTGATGGGGCTGGTAGCGAAAGGTCACAGCATCGATACGAATCGAGGCTTGTTCCGGCCATGGTTCGGGGCGTTCCGGCTGGGGCAGGGCGGCGGGATCCTCGCTGAGGGTGTTGATGCGCTCGACGGCGCTCTGGCACTGGCTGAGTTTCCGCCAGGCCATGGGCAATGGCAGCCAGGCCTCGTTGAGTCCCAGCACTGCCAGCACGACCAGGCCCAGCACGGGTGCCGAGATCTGGTTCTCGGCAAAGATCATCAATCCCAGCACCAGGGCCAGCCACAGGGCGATCAGTCCGGTCAGCAACACCAAGGCCTGGCCCAGGGCATCGAGGGAGCCAAGCCGTCGGGTCAGGCCGACCACCCGGGTGGATTGTTCATGGACTCGGTCGGAATAGCTGGCGGTCCGGTCCAGGGCGCGCAATTCGTTGAGTCCTTCCAGGCCGGCGGCACTCAAGCTGCGCAAGTCGGGCAGGGCCTGGGTCAAGGCCTGGCTGGGTGTCCGACCCAGTCGGCGAGTCGTGCCGACAGTCAATGGGTTGACGATCAGCAACAGTCCGGCGGTCAAAAGTGCCAGCCAGGGGTCGATCAGGCCCAGCAGTATCACGGCGAGCAGTGATAGCGCCATGGCGGCCAGCGTAGGCCCGGTCACGCCCAGATAGAGATGATCGAGAATGTCGACATCGGCGGTCAGGCGGCTGAGGGTATCCCCTCGGCGCAGGCTTTTCAGAAACATCTCGTCATGTTTCAGCAGGCGCGCCAGCACCTCCGCGCGCAGGTCTTCAAGCAATCGAAACGTGGCTTCGTGGGTGACCAGGCGCTCGCCGTAACGAGACAGGGTTCGGGTAATGGCCGCCAGGCGAATGCCCGCGCCGGGCGTGAAGATATCCAGCGCGGCGATCAGGCCCAGCCCGGCCAGCGCGCTGGCGGTGATGAACCAGCCCGACAATGCCAGCAGGCCGACACCGGCGATCAGCGAGAGCATCATCAAGCCCAGGCCGGCCAGTTGCCAGCCGGGACGGCGCAAGAGCAGTGAGCGCAGGCGGAAACGTGCGTTCATGCTTCGGCCTCCATCAGCCGGCCAGCCTGCATGTGCAGAATTCGATCGGCCCATTGCCGTGCGAGTGGAGAGTGACTGACGGCAATCACCGTCATCGGTGAACGCTCGGCGGCCTGGCGAATGGCTTTCCAGATCCATTCTTCGCTGTCGGCGTCCAGGCCGCTGGTTGGCTCATCGAGCAGGAGCAGGGGTCGTGGCTCGAGCAAGGTCCGGGCCAATGCAATTCGCTGGGCCTGGCCACCGGAAAACCCGAATCCGTCCTGGCCGACGGACGTATCCAGCCCGCCCGGCAGGCGGTTGGCGAACTCGCTGACCCGGCATAGATTGGCGACCCGTTCGATGTCGGAGCGGCTGGTCCGGTCGCGTCCCAAGGCAATGTTATCGGCAATGGTGCCGGGGAAAAGCACCGGTGTCTGGCCCAGCCAGGTCCGCAATCGCGCCAACGCCGGCGCGTCGAGGTCGGCCTGATCCATGCTGCCGAATCGAATTTCGCCCTGATCCGGGCTCATGAAGCCGGCCAGGAGACTGATCAGGGTGGATTTTCCGCAGCCGCTGGCGCCGGTGATCAGCACATGTTCCCCGCTCTTGATGTCCAGTTCCAGTCCATGCAAGACCGCGCTTCTGCCGGGCCAGGCAAAGGTCAGGGCATTGGTACGGACATTCAGTGGGCGGTCGGTTTCGAGTTCAACTGGACGGGTGGGCAAGCGCCGCGCCGGCGGCAGTTCCAGCAGGGGTTGAATGCTGGCGGCGGCCGCCAGGGCGCCCGCCCGGTCGTGCCAGTGCTGGGCCAGGGTCCGAAGCGGCGCAAAGAATTCCGGGGCCAGCAGCAAGATGAACAGTCCGCTGCCCAGGCTGAGCGTGGCGACCGGACCGAACTCGATGTAGCCCAGCAGTCCCAGCCCGATGTAGATGGCCAGCATGGCGATGGCCACGGCGGCGAAAAATTCCAGCACGGCCGAGGACAGAAAGGCCAGGCGCAGCACGGCCATGGTGCGCTGGCGAAACGAGCGGGAGAACTCGGCAATGCGCGATTGTTCACGCGTCTCGGCGCCGAATCTTCTAATGGTGTCCAGTCCGTGCAGGCGGTCGTGAAAGACACCGGCCAGGCGAGCCAGCGCCTGGTGCTGGTTGCGACTGAGTTGTTCGGCACCCATGCCGACCAGGGCCATGAACAGTGGAATCAGCGGTGCGGTCAGGGCCAGCAGCAGGCCGGCCAGCCAGTTCTGGAAAGCCACGGCCACGACAATCCCGGCCGGAATGATCAGGGCGCTGGCCATCTGTGGTTTGAAGCGCGCATAGTAGGCATCCAGCGCTTCGACGTGGTCGTTGAGCTGGGTGACCAGTTCGCCGGTGCCGAGCGGTCGCAGGCGTTCGGCGCCCACCTGACACAGGTGATCAAAGAGTTGGCGGCGCAAATGCTGGCGAACGCCGGCCGAGGCGTGCGCACTGACCAGGCCGCGTAGTCCGTTCAGGCCGGCGCGCAGGACAAGCACTGCCAGCAAGCCCCATAACAGGCCCCAAAGGGCATCCAGCGGCTTGGACAGTACGATGGCCGAGTGCAGGCACCAGGCGATCAGACCGGCCTGGGCAATGATGACCACGGCTTCTGCCACGGCGAGGGCCAGGCTGGCCGGTCGCAGCCAGGAGGGCGCCTGGCTGTCCAGCCAGGCGCGCTGACTCATGCCTGAGGAGACATCCGGTTCAGTTTCAGTGGCCGGTGTATCCTTCACCGGCCCGGACCTTGCCGCGGAACACCCAGTAGGTCCAGGCGGTATATCCGAGAATGATCGGAATCAGGAACAGCACGCCCAGCAGCAGGAAGAGCTGACTGCCGGCATCCGAGGCGGCGTCCCAGAAGGTGTGATCCGGGGGCACGGCATACGGCCACTGGCTGATCAGCAGCCCGGCATAGAACAGGGCGAACAGAATCAGCGAGCCGATGAACGGCGAGGCCTCGGCGCGTTGGCGAATCCGCCACATCAGCCAGGCGGCCACGGCCACGGTCAGGGTCGGAAATATCCACAGCCAGCTCAAATGGTCGAACCAGCGACTCATGATGCGTTCATTGGTCAGCGGTGTCCACAGGCTGGAGACCACGAAGAACACCATCACGATGGCCAGCAGCCAGGGGGCCAGTTGGAATGCCCATTGCTGGGTGCGGCCCTCGGTCTTGAGTATGGTCCAGGTGATCCCGAGCAAGGCATAGCCGGCAACCACGCCCAGACCGGTCATGAGGGTGAACGGGGTCAGCCAGTCGAAGGCGCCGCCGACATAGATGAATCCTTCGGTTTCGAAGCCCTGGATGTAGGCCCCGACCACTGCACCCTGCGCGAAAGCGGCCACCGTGGAGCCGCCGAAAAACGCCCGGTCCCACCAGTAGCGCCGCGAATCGGCCTTGAAGCGAAATTCGAAAGCCACGCCGCGAAAGATCAATCCGGCCAGCATCAGGAACACGCCGATGTAGAGGGCCGGCAGAAATACCGCGTAAATCATTGGAAACGCGGCCAGAAGTCCGGCGCCGCCGAGAATCAGCCAGGTCTCGTTGCCGTCCCAGACGGGTGCGACCGAGTTCATCAGTTCATCGCGCGAATCATCGTTCGGCGCGAACGGAAACAGGATGCCCACGCCCAGGTCGAAGCCGTCCATCAGGACGTACATGAACACACCCAGGCCGATGATGGCCACCCAGATCAGTGTCAGATCAATCAGTTCCATGCTCAGGCTCCCGGGTTGTCGGTGGCAGGTCTGGGTTTGATGTCGGCCGCCGACCAGGGTCGCTTCGGCCTGGCCGTCATGCCGATCTCCGACGGCTCGATCGGATCAGGCCCTGAGTCGACGATGCGCTTCAGGTAGAGCACCCCGGCGCTGAACACGACGGCATAAACGGCGATGTAGCCGATCAGGGTGAGCAGCACCATCCAGCCGTCGAGCGATGGCGTCATCGCATCACTGATGCGCATGACATCCTGGATGATCCAGGGCTGACGACCGACCTCGGTGACGAACCAGCCGGCCAGCACTGCGACAAAGGGCAGGGGAATGCTCCAGGTCAGCGCCCTGAGCAGGCGGGTGGACTCGAACAGCCGGCCACGCCACAACTGCCAGGCCGAGGCCAGCGCCAGGCCAATGAAAATCAGGCCCAGGGCGACCATGATGCGAAAACTCCAGAACACGATGCCGACCGGGGGGCGGTCCTCCGGCGGCACCGATTTCAGGCCGGTGACCTCGCCATCCAGGCTGTGAGTGAGGATCAGGCTGCCCAGATAGGGGATGGCGATCTCGAAGCGATTGGTCTCGTTGGCCGAATCGGGAATGGCAAACAGCACCAGCGGCGCGCCGGTCTGGGTTTCCCAGTGACCTTCCATGGCCGCCACCTTGATCGGCTGATGTTCGAAGGTGTTGAGGCCGTGCAAATCACCGGTGAGCAGCTGCAGCGGCGTGGCCACGGCCAGCATGACCACGCACATCTTCAGGGCGCGTCGGCTGGTCTCGGGATGGCGGCCCTTGAGCAGGTACCAGGCGCTGACACCGGCAACCACGAAACCACCGGTGATGAACGAGGCCAGGGCCATGTGAGCGAAGCGGTAGGGCAGGGACGGATTGAAGATGGCTTGTAACCATGAGGTCATCTGCACCATGCCATCGGTGAACTCCACCCCGGCCGGGGTCTGCATCCAGCTGTTGGCCGAGAGAATCCAGAACGAAGACAGGAAGGTCCCGAAGGCCACCATGCAGGCCGAGAACAGGTGCGCGCCGCGCGGCACTTTGTCGCGTCCAAACAACAATACGCCCAGGAATGTGGCTTCCAGAAAGAATGCCGTCACCACCTCATAGCTGAGAATGGGTCCGAGGAAATTGGCCGAGGAGTAGGAAAATACACTCCAGTTGGTGCCGAACTGGAAGGCCATGACAATGCCCGACACCACGCCCATGCCGAACACGACGGCAAAGATCTTGATCCAGAACTGGGAGAGTTTCTGATAGACCGGATCGCCGGTCTTGTAGGCAATGGCCTCGAGGACGGCAACGTAGGCGGCCAATCCGATGGTGAATACCGGAAAGATCGCGTGGAAGGAAACAACGAACGCAAACTGGATGCGTGAGAGGAGGACCGGATCAAGTTCCATCAGAGCATGCCGCCTTTCTCTAAAACCGGACCATATGCTATCACGCTAATGTTTCTTATATGTCAAAACACAACTCGGCGGGCGCGTTAAACCAGAGTCAACGGGTCTCGGGCTGGTGTCGATTTTGGAGAGGACGTCCGCCGGGGACCTGGCCCCGAACTACATGCACTGCGAGATCGTCACCACGACCTTGCGTCGGTGGGGGCGATGGCGATGTTCCCACAGAAAGATGCCCTGCCAGGTGCCCAGGGCCAGGCGACCGTTGGACACCGGCACGGTCAGGCTGGTCTGGGTCAGCATGGTGCGCACATGGGCCGGCATGTCATCGGGGCCTTCGGCGGTGTGAATGAAGCGCGAATCGCCATCGGGCGCCAGATCCGACAGGAAGGTCTCCAGATCGGTCAGCACATCCGGGTCGGCATTCTCGTTGATCAGCAGCGAGGCCGAAGTGTGTTGAAGAAACAAGTGACAAAAGCCGATGTTGATACCGGAGTCGGCAACGACTTCGTGGACCTTGCCGGTGAAGTCAATCAGGCGTCGGCCGGGCGTTTCGATGTTCAGGGTGGTCTGTTTCATTGGCTCATCTCGGCGAGTAGTTCGGCCTGGTGGGCTTCCAGCAGTGGCTCGATAACCAGGTCCAGTTCCCCTTCGATAATGTTGTCGAGATCGTAGAGCGTCAGCCCGATCCGATGGTCGGTGACCCGACCCTGGGGGAAATTGTAGGTGCGGATTCGTTCGGAGCGGTCGCCGGAGCCGACCTGCAGCTTGCGATCAGCAGCGCGCCGCTGGCGTTGTTGTTCCACCTCGGATTCAAGGAGCCTGGCGCTGAGCAGGCTCAAGGCCCGGGCCTTGTTCTTGTGCTGCGATCGTTCGTCCTGGCATTCGACCACAATGCCGGTCGGCAAGTGGGTGATGCGAATGGCCGAATCGGTGGTGTTGACATGCTGACCGCCCGCGCCTGAAGAGCGAAAGGTGTCGATGCGCAAATCCGTCGGGTTGATATCGATGGCGTCGATCTCGTCGGGCTCGGCCATGATGGCGACGGTACAGGCCGAGGTGTGAATGCGCCCCTGGGATTCGGTGACCGGGACTCGCTGAACCCGGTGAGTGCCGGATTCGAATTTCAGGCGTGACCAGGCGCCCCGGCCGGCCACGCGGGCAATGACTTCGCGAAAGCCACCGGCTTCACTTTCATGGCTGGAAAGAATCTCGACCTGCCAGCCGCGACTTTCAGCATACCGGGTATACATACGCAACAGGTCTCCGGCGAACAGACCGGCTTCCTGGCCGCCGGTTCCGGCCCGTATTTCCAGAAAGATGCTGCGCTCGTCGTTGGGGTCTTTCGGCAACAGCAGCTTCTGCAATTGCGATTGCAGCCTGGAACGTTCGCCCCGGGCGGTTTCGAGCTCTTCACTGGCCATTGCCTTGAGGTCGGCATCACGGTCTTCGAGCATGCCGCGGGCATCGTCAATGGCCTGCTCGGTTTCGTTGAGCTTTTCGAACAGGCGGATGACGGGTTCCAGTTCTCCGTACTCGCGCGACAGCGCCTGAAAACGTTCGCGGTTGCCGATGACTTCGGGGTCGGCCAGCAGGTGCTGGATTTCCTCGAAGCGTTCGCTGACCTCTCTCAGTCGTTGCCGCACCCCCGGATTCATTGCTGCTCGTCCAGAAAGTAGTAGCGGGCCGCCTCAAGCAGGGCTTCATCAGCGCTCTCGGCGGCTTGCCGCAGACGAATGCTGGGGCCGTGGAGCAGGCGGTTGACCAGCCGGTGGCTGAGACGTTGCAGGACATCTTCGGGGTCACGCCCGGCCGCCAGTTGAGCCAGCGCCTGCTCCAGCAGTTTCTCGCGCTCGGCATGGGCGCGCTGGCGCAGGCTTTTCAAGGTGGTGCTGGTATCCTGCAGACGCAGCCATCGTTCGAAGGCAAGCACTTCCGACTCAATGATCTCGATGGCTTGCTGCAGGGCCTGCTTGCGCTTTTTCTGATTGCTCTCGATGATGGCATGCAAATCATCGATGGTGTAGAGGTAGATGTCGTTGAGGTCCCCGATCGTGGCTTCGATGTTGCGCGGCACGGACAGGTCGAGTGCAAAGATCGGACGATGTCGGCGTTGGCCAATGGCCCGTTCGATCATGCCGTGAGTCAGGATGGCCGTCGGGCTGGCCGTGCAGGCGATCACCAGGTCGTGACGAGGCAGTAGCTCCGGCAGTTCGTCCAGGCCGTAGCCCCGAGCCTCGTGACGCTCAGCCAGTTCTCTGGCCCGGTCGGGGTTGCGATTGGCAATGGTCAGATTCCGGATGCCGGCTTCGCGAAAATGGACTGCGCAGTCCTCGATCATTTCTCCGGCCCCGATCAGCAAGGTGCCGAGATTGTCCAGGGAGCCGAAAATCTGGTGGGCCAGGCGCATGGCGGCAAACGGCAGCGTGACCGGGTCACGACCAATCCCGGTTTGCGATCGTACTCGCTTGGCGCCGGCAAAAGCACTCTGGAACATCCGGTCGAGCTTGCTGCTCAGCGTTCCCAGCTCACGGGCTGACTGCCAGGCGTGCTTGACCTGCCCGGCAACCTGGGGCTCGCCGATGATCATGGAGTCGGCGCCGGAGATGACCTTGATCAGGTGAAAGATGCACCCGGCTTGTTCGATTTGATAAAAATGTTCCTGGTACTGGCCTGGTGCCAGTGAGTGCCAGTCATGCAGCCATTCCATTGCCGAGCGCATGGTAGGCTGTCGACCTGATAGGTACAGTTCGGTACGATTGCAGGTACTGACTATGGCGCAGCCATCAACACCCGGCACGTTGGCCAGGTTTTTCAATGCCTCGGGCAGTTTTTCAGCCGCAAATGCAAGCCGTTCCCGAATGCGGATCGGGGCAGTTTGATGGCTGATTCCCAGGACGGATAAGGACATGCTGAACAAAATATCAGACAAACTCCCCATTTTCTTATGCTTGAGCAAACACTGCAAGCCCATTGTCGTTTTGTTGGCGCTCGGTGTGATGGTGGGTTGCGCCACTGTGCCGGAATCCGAACGAGAGGATCCGGTCACACAGGCTGACCAACAGACTGAGCCCGCGGCCGAACCGGCGGGCCTGGACGCCAGTGACCTGGATGCCGATCTGCTGTTTCATGTGCTGGCCGCCGAACGTCTGGGTGCGGTGGGTGAGTACCAGGAGGCGCTGGAACATCACCTGGAAGCCGCCATGATGAGCGAAGACGCCAACCTGGCGCGTCAGGTCGTCAGCCTGGCTTTGCGTCTGGAAGACTGGGAAACCATGAGGCAAGGCGCCATTCGCTGGCAAGAACTGGCTCCGGACGAAGCGAGTGCGGTCCAGTTCCAGATCCTGGGTCTGATCAATCTGGGCGAATTCGATCAGGCTGCGCAGGCCATGGATGACAACATTCGCCACTCCGATGATGCCGGTGAAGCCTGGCGTGAGGCCGTGGTCCTGATGGCCGCGGCCAGCCGCGATGAACATGCCCTTGAAACCATGCAGGCCTTGATCGACCTGGATGACGAAAGAGCCGACCAGCCCGAGGTGTTGCAGCACCGCAGTTTCCTGATGTGGCAGCTGGGGCAGGAAGAAGAGGCCGTGGCGCTGGCCATGGAGGCCGCGGAGCAGGCCGAGGATCCGGATCAGAAGGTCTGGGCGGCTCAGCTTGCCGCGGCCCGCGAAGACATGGAGCTGGCTCTGGACCTGTATCGTCAGGCGTCGGCGCTGGCTCCGGACGATCGCGATATTGGTCTGGCCGAGGTCGAGGTGTTGCGAGAACTCGATCGGATTGATGAAGCCATTTCGCGGCTGGCTGAAATTCCACCCGACGGTGATGTGCTGTATACGCGTGCGACCTTGCTGATGGAGCAGGACCGGCTCGACGAGGCGCGTGAGGTCTGGCAGGATCTG
>PWWM01000163.1 GCA_003561495.1 Gammaproteobacteria bacterium | reverse complement strand
CGCGACAATGACCAGGAAGACGACCACCAGGGAAAACATCATCCCGAACAAACCTCCAGCGGTGCTGATTGCCGACATGGTGTAGGTCATCGGTTCCATGTCACTTGGCCTTCTTCTTCTTTGACTTCAGCTCTTCGAGCTCGCATTCGACGCGCTCATCCTGCTCGAGCTTGCGAAACTCGGCCTCCAGGCTCTGGCCCTTGCGGCCCATGTCCAGCGCTTCGGCCTCGGACTCGATGTGGTCGATGCGTTGCTCGGCGCTGTCGAAGCGATGCAGCATCTCATCGATCTTGTCATTGTGAACATGACGACGAGTCTTGAGCTGATGCGTGGCCGAGCGATGACGCATGACCAGCGCACGCTGGCGATTGCGGGCATCCGTCAGCTTGGCCTGCAGCTTGCCGATATCCTCGTCGTACTTGGCCAGTTGTTCCTCGTACTGGTCCAGTTCGTCCTGGAGGTACTTGATGCGATCGGACAGGGCGGTCTTTTCAGCCAGCGCTGCGCGAGCCAGGTCTTCTCGATCCTTGTCGATGGCAATTTCGGCCTTGCGGGCCCAGTCGGCCTGTTGTTCCTTCAGGCGCGCCATCAATCGTCCGCGTTCCTTTTTCTCGGCAATGCACTTGGCCGTGGCCGAACGAACTTCGACCAGGGTGTCTTCCATTTCCTGGATCATCAGCCGGATCATCTTTTCGGGATCCTCGGCCTTTTCCAGGGCGGAATTGAGGTTGGCGTTAATGATGTCGCCCATGCGTGAAAAAATACCCATGACACGTTTCTCCTGTTGGTCGGTCAAGACAATTGAACTCGGTAATTAGCAAGCAAGTTTCATGCCTGAATTGAAAAGCCATATAAATCAGTCAGATATATAATATTCCGATGCGCATGATGTGAAATTCTAATAGATTAGTGTTAATAATAACCAGGCCAAACGCCGTTTTTTCCCACCGCGTTGAACGGATGGCCGGGAACCACAACGGTGAGGTCAATGTCCATGAATCTGTTCGTCACCAGTCGGTGAGCGTTGATCCGTTGCAAAAGATGGAATGGCCAACAAGGGGCCGGTCAGGTAAAATAAAAGGTCTTTTTGTCACATTCACCTATTTCCTTCTCCCATTCATGGAGGCAACATGCAAAAGGTAGTTCTGGCCGTGGCGATGTCCACGGTGATGATGGCGTCGGTTCAGGCGCAGAATCTTGAATCGGAAGCCGGAAAGCTGGGCTATTCGATCGGCTACGAATTCGGTGCCGAGTTGCGTAGCTACGATATCGAGATCGATCTGGACTCGGTTTTCCAGGCGGTTCGCGACGCCTATGCGCAGCGGGACCCGCAGGTCGAGGTCGCCGAAATGCGCCAGTTGATGATGGAGCTGCAGGAAAAGATTCGTCAGGAGCGAATGGAGGCGTTTCAGCAGCTGGCCGAAGAAAACCAGGCACGGGCCGAAACCTTCATGTCGGAGAACCGCGGCAAGACCGGCATCGTTGCACTGCCCAGCGGTGTTCAGTACCGCATCATTGAAGAAGGTGACGGTTCGCGACCCAGTCTGGAGGATACCGTCACGGTCCACTACCGCGGCTCCAAGATTGATGGTCGGGAATTTGACAGTTCCTTCCGTCGCGGGATTCCGGCCGTATTCCAGGTCAACTCCGTGATCGAAGGCTGGCAGGAAGTGCTGCCGCTGATGCGCGAGGGCGCCATGTGGCAAGTGTTCCTGCCGCCAGAGCTGGCCTTTGGTGTTCGCGGGGACCCACCCATGATCGGTCCGAACGAGGCGCTGCAGTTTGATATCCGCCTGGTCAAGATTGGCGAGCCGGAAGGTTTTGAAGGCGGTGCCCCGGTTCCCGGAAACTGATCATGGCTGAACCGGTCAGGCCTCTGGCTGCAGTCGAGTCTCCCTGCATCGGGACCTGTACGCTGGGTCCCGAAGGTCTGTGCGTCGGCTGTTTCAGGACAGCCGACGAAATTGCCGGTTGGTTGAGTTTCGATGCGCAAAGGCGTCGCCGGATCATGGAAACATTACCGGCGCGGGCTCAGAACCTGTTCGAAGATGACTGATGCAGCCCGGCGCCTTGCCGTTCTGTCGAACAATCTCAATTCGCTTGAATCGCGACCGGCAAATCTGCCGGTCCACGGGTATCGGCCACCGGCCGGTCCCTGGCGGCCTCGCCCGGCTGCCGTCCTCATCCCGATACTTCTCGAGCCGGAACCTCGCGTCATCCTGACGGTTCGCAGTGCCGGCATGACCAGTCATGCCGGACAGGTGGCGCTGCCCGGGGGCGGGCGTTCCGGTGACGAGAACTATCCGACCGATACCGCCCTGCGCGAGGCCGGTGAAGAAATCGGGCTCAATCGTGACCAGATCGAGTTGCTGGGTCTGCTGGATGGTTTCGACACGATCAGCGCCTGGCGCGTCATTCCAGTTGTGGCTGCCATTGCCGCCCCGGTTCGCCTCCAGCCATGCGACCACGAAGTCCGCGAGATCTTCAGCCTGCCCCTGGAGCAGGTGCTCGATTCAGGCAGTTATCGTCGCCATACCGTCATTCGCAGGGGGCAAGGTTTAGAAATGTATTCCATGAACTCCGGGATTCGCACGGTCTGGGGCGCGACCGCCGCCATTCTCCATGATCTGGCCGGCAGAGCATCAGGGGTCTGAAGAGCGGTTTTCCGGACCCCTTCAGTCCGTGATCGGTCAAATACCACCCAATGCGACAGGCACCAGAACGCCATCAAGCTCAAAGAATCGACCAAGCCGTTCACCTTGAGCGCGGCCCCGGGCAAGGCGACTCGGCGCCCCGCCCCCACCCCCCGGGGCAAGGCCGCTCGTCGCCCCGCCCCAAAACCCGCTTTTTAGTCCTCCTCGCGCAGCCCGAACAAAAGCTCGACCCCGCGTTTGTCCTCGGGCTTGACCATGATGTGAACATGGTCATTGGCTTGCAAGACCGTATCCCGGTCAACCGGCAATGCCTGGTTGCCCCGCACCAGCAGCAGGATGTCGGCGCCTTCCGGCAACGGTAATACACCGGCTCGGTTACCGGTGGCCAGGGCGGCCGGTTCGAGTCGGAACGAAATGATTTGCACCGGCAGCGTCTCGATCGCGTTGATCTCCAGTACCGGGCTGGGCCGTTCCAGCCCCGCCCGTTCTACCTTGAATAGCCGCACGGCCCAGCGGATTGTTGCGCCGGGAATCAGGGCATTGACCACTACGACGAAAAAGACCAGGTGAAACAGCTCGTAGGCCCCATCCACGCCAGCCAGGACCGGGTAGGTGGCCAGTAGAATGGGAACTGCCCCACGCAGTCCCACCCAGGAAATGAAACCGGACTCCGGCGCCTTGTAGCGAAACGGCAACAGGCATAGCAGCACCATGACCGGGCGGGCAATCAAGGCCAGCACCAGGGCCAGGATCAGGCCCTGCACACCGGAGCGAGCGAGCAACTCGGGAACCGCCAGCAGGCCCAGCACCAGAAACATCGAGATCTGTGCCAGCCAGGCCATGGCGTCATGAACGCGCAGAATGTCTGAACGGTAAGGGAGTCGCTGGTTGCCGAGCATGAGGGCGGCAATATAAACGGCCAGAAAACCGGAACCCATGAACAGCGTCGGCATGCCGAAGGCCAGCAATGCCAGCGCCAGGGTCAGGGCCGGATACAGTCCGGCCGCCGGCACCCGAATTCTGGCCAGCAATTGGGTACCCAGCCAACCGATGGCCAGACCCGCAACCAGCCCGATGGCCAATTGCAGGGCGACATCACCAAGGAAAGGCCACACGGCAAAGGTTTCGGTCCCGAGAAGCTGGGTGGTCAGTGTCAGGGTGAGAATCACGGCCATGGGGTCATTGAGGCCGGATTCCAGTTCCAGGGTGGCGCCCACGCGCCGACGTAGCTGCACACCCGAACCGCGCAGCGAGGAGAATACCGCCGCGGCATCGGTCGAGGACACGATGGCGCCCAGCAACAAGGCTTCCATCCAGCCCAGCCCGAGCAGCCAGGCGGCCACGGCCACCAGCAGCGCGGTCCCCGCCACGCCGAAAGTGGCCAGCAACGAGGCCGGCGCCAGGTACTGGCGAACCTGGCGGAACGGGGTGTTCAGGCCCCCATCGAAAAGAATCAGCACCAGTCCGACGGTGCCGATGCGAAACGCCATGTCAAAATCGACAAAGTGCTCCGGCAGTCGGGATCCAACCAGAAGCCCGATCAGCAGGAACACCAGCACGACGGGGATGCCGATGCGCTCGGAGGGTCGACTGAACAGCACACTGAGAACCAGCAACAGACCGGCAGCGGTCAGCAAAAGTGCGGTGGTTGCGGGTTCTGTCTCGAACATGCCTGATGGTCCCGAAATCAGGGATTCATCATACTTCAGGATGCACTCCTGGCCGCGGTTTCAATGTTCGACGCCCTCGCGATGAAAACCCTCATGCAACCCCGGTCGGACTGATCGGGTTGACTGGGCTATCGGGTCGCTCGGGGGCGCACGATCGAGACGAGTTCATGTTCTTGATCGTTGGAGTCGATCAGGGTGAGGGGAATTTCATCACCCACGGTCAGTGATTCACGCGGCCGCATCAACATCAAGTGCTTTCCACCCGGCTTGAGAGAAACGGACTGGCCGGGTTCGATAGTCAGTTGTTCGAGGCGCCGCATGCGCATCACGCCATCGTCCATGATCATGGTATGAATCTCGACACGCTCAAACAACGGGCTATGCGCATCGACCAGCACGACCGGCGCATCACCGGGATTGTTCACAACCATGAAACCGGCCATCATGCGGCCTGGTGGTGCTTCAGGAGTCCAGGGATCAGCGAATTGAAGTGGCTCGGCAATTGCGGGTTGAAAGGCCGCAGCAAGCAGGGTTGCCAGCACAAGCATTCGGGTCACTCCGGCCGGTATTCGATTCATGAACAGTCCTCAGTGAAAGTTTTCGCGTTCGCATTCTGGCACAAGGTGGCCAGGGCATGGTGTACTCTTGCCAACCTGGTGACCCCGACGAGACCAACCATGATCGAACAACACTCGCATGCCGAAGGCATCCTGGAACTTCGCCTGAACCGTCCCCCGGTCAACGCGCTCGATCCGACAATGGTTGAGCGTTTGGGTCAGGCCATTGACGAAGCGATTGGCAGTGATGCGCGGGCGCTGATCATCTCCGGCAGTCCCGGGATGTTCTCTGCCGGTCTGGATGTGCCGGAGTTGCTGAAACTGGACCGGCATGGCATGAAGGAATTCTGGCAGTCGTTTTTCGGATTGCTGGGGCGGATCGCTGCCAGCGACATTCCGGTGGTCACGGCTCTCACAGGCCACAGCCCGGCCGGCGGCACGGTGATCGCCTTGTTCGCCGATTACCGCGTTCAGGCCAAGGGGGAGTTTCGTATGGGCTTGAACGAAGTTCAGGTCGGCCTGGTGGTGCCGCCGGTCATTCACCAGGCGCTGGTTCGCCTGATCGGCCCCTATCCGGCTGAACGTCACCTGGTGGCCGGTCAGATGATTCCCGTGACCGACGCACTGGAAGTTGGTCTGATCGATGAGATTGTGGCACCGGATCAGGTCGTTGATCGAGCCGTGGAATGGTGCCAGGCCTTACTGACCATGCCGGCAAAAGCCATGGCCGAGACCCGGCGGCTATGTCGCCAGGACCTGGCTGGGCTGTTTTCCGATCCGGGCGCCCTGGATATCGATTCTTTTGTCGATCGATGGTTCGCCGACTCGACTCAGGCGACCTTGCGAGCCCTGGTGGAAAGATTGGGAAAGTCGGGGTGACCAGTCCGAAGGAAATTGCCTGAAGTGGGAAAAACTTATATGCTTGTCGCGAATTCACCCAGTGGACGGGTGTCCCGGAGGTTGCCAGCATGACTGATCAGCACAACGAGCAACGAAGCTATCTGCGCTTTCCGCCTGATGAGTGGGAAATCGGTCTGATCCAGTGTAGCGATGCGATGGTTGATGAAAACGAATTCAACCCCGAAATTGCCGGGCTGGTCATGGAGGAGTCACGTGCCGGCTGTGGGCTTGTCGCTCTGGATCGTCAACTGCAAGACCGCATCAAGGAAGGTGATCGTTGTCTGGTCAAGGTGGCCCGGTTGGGGATTGTGCTCGCCGAAGTGCGCTGGATCAAGCCGTTGGATCAGGGGGTGTCACGCATGGGTTTGCATTACCTCGAATAATCTATTCGGCGCTGGCCAGGCTGCGAATGCAGGTCGGCAGGGGGACAGACTCTCCCGTTTTCTTGTCAATCCAGACCAGGGTCGTTGTCGCGTCGGCGTATAATTCCCCCGGTTTTTCGGTTTTTCCGGATGCTGCGCGAATCTCGTGCTCAAGCTTGATACTTGAACGTCCGGGCGAAAGTGGCCGCAGGCCGGCTTCGATTTCCGCCGGCCAGGTGATGGGGCGCCGGTAATTGATGGTGATGTTGGCCACCACTGGGCCGCTCTCACCATCCTGCCAGTGACTGGGCACAGACTCCATCCATCGAGCCCGGCACTCCTCAAGGTAACGCAGGAAGGTGACATTGCTGACATGGTTGAATCCATCCAGATCCCCCCAGCGAACGGACATTTTGATGCGAAACTCGGACATGAGGAACGGCGCCAGATCTTGGTGTGGTGACTATCATAGCGAAACTCTCTCGTGACACGGCCTGACCCGAACACCAGTGGCCCACCCACACCGGGGTTGGCATTCATTCTCGCCTTTGAAGCCGGCCTGGGCGTGATTGCGATCTTGCTGGCCCTGCTGTTCGGGTTGTCCCCCTGGCTGGATCTGGATTTTGGCCTGGATGGCTGGTCGGCAGGACTTGTCGCGACATTGCCCTTGTTGCTTGGGCTGTGGTTGTTCGGCAACGCCGGAAATGGCTGGGCTCGCGACCTGCATGAGTTTGTTCGGGACAAGGTCGTCCCACTGTTTCGTGGCGTATCCAGAGGCGGCATCATGCTGGTGGCGCTGGCGGCCGGGATCGGCGAGGAATTGTTGTTTCGCGGTGTCATCCAGGCCGGCCTGGAAAACCTGCTGGGTCCCTGGGGTGGACTGATCATTGCCTCGCTGCTGTTCGGCCTGGTCCACGCCATGACTCGCAGCTATTTCATCGTCACCACAATCATCGGCTTTTATCTGGGCCTGCTCTACCAGTGGACCGGCAACCTGCTGGTACCGATGCTGGTGCATTTCCTGTACGACTGGGTGGCATTGCAGTGGTACGTGTCGCGCTACGGGAAAGGCGGTTAGGCTGGTTACGCCGTCCTCTTCCGCTTGCGTCGCACGTTCAGCAGTGGCGCCAGGTACTCGCCGGTCCATGAACCCGGCGTCTTCGCCACATCCTCGGGACTGCCCTGGGCGATGATCCGGCCGCCGCCGTCGCCGCCTTCGGGACCCAAATCAATGATCCAGTCAGCGGTCTTGATGACGTCCAGGTTGTGTTCGATGACCACCACGGTATTGCCATGGTCTCTGAGTCGGTGCAGGACCTCGAGCAAGTGCTTGATGTCGTGGAAATGCAAGCCGGTGGTCGGTTCATCCAGGATATAAAGGGTGTTGCCGGTGTCGCGCTTGGACAGCTCGCGGGAGAGTTTGATGCGTTGCGCCTCACCGCCGGAAAGGGTTGTTGCGCTCTGGCCGAGCTGGATATAACTCAAGCCCACGTCCATCATGGTTTGCAGCTTTCTGGCCACGGCCGGGACTGGTTCGAAGAACTCCAGCGCATCTTCGACGGTCATCTCCAGTACTTCGTGAATGCTCTTGCCCTTGTAGGTGACGGTCAGGGTTTCGCGGTTATAGCGCTTGCCACCGCACAGGTCGCAGGGCACGAAGATGTCGGGCAGAAAGTGCATCTCGACCCGGATCAGGCCATCACCCTGACAGGCTTCGCAGCGTCCACCCTTGACATTGAAGGAAAATCGACCCGGCTTGTAGCCACGTGCGCGGGCCTCCTGGGTGCCGGCGAAAAGCTCCCGAATGGGTGTGAAGAGTCCGGTGTAGGTGGCTGGATTGGAGCGTGGTGTGCGCCCGATCGGGCTCTGGTCGATATCGACCACCTTGTCGAAAAGGTCCAGGCCGGAAAAGCCCTTGAATGGGGACGGATTGAGCGAGGCATTGTTCAGCTCCCGGGCCAGGAGGTGATACAGGGTGTCGTTGATCAGAGTGGATTTGCCGGAGCCCGAAACGCCGGTCACGCACACGAACAGCCCGGCCGGCAGCTCCAGGTCAACTTCACGCAGGTTGTTGCCGGTCGCGCCTTCGAGTTTGAATAGACGTTTGCGGTTGGGCTTGTGGCGCTTGTCCGGTGTGGCAATGGCTTGACGTCCAGCCAGGTAATCCCCGGTCAATGAGGTGGAGCATTTCACCAGGTCGGCGGGCGAGCCGGAAAACACGATTTCACCACCGTGCACTCCGGGTCCGGGTCCAATGTCGACCACGTGATCGGCGGTGCGGATGGCATCTTCGTCATGCTCGACCACGATCACCGTGTTGCCCAGGTCGCGCAGGCGGGTCAGGGTCTCGAGCAGACGGGTGTTGTCGCGCTGATGCAGACCGATCGAGGGTTCATCGAGCACGTACATCACTCCGACCAGTCCGGCGCCGATCTGGCTGGCCAGGCGAATGCGCTGGGCTTCGCCGCCGGACAGGGTGTCGGCCTGGCGGTCCAGGGTCAGGTAGTCCAGACCGACATTGACCAGGAAATGCAAGCGTTCACGCACCTCCTTGAGGATCTTGTCGGCGATTTCACCTCGCCAGCCTTCCAGCTTGAGCTCCCGGAAAAAGTCCAGGCAACGCTCGACCGACCAGCTTGAAATGGTTGGCAGATTGTGCCCGGAGATGGTCACGTGGCGGGCGGCGCGGTTGAGTCGCTGACCCTTGCAGCTTGGGCAGGGCTGGGTGGAGATATAGCGCGATAACTCTTCGCGCACGATCCGGGAATCGGTTTCGCGGTAGCGTTTTTCGAGATTGGGGATGATGCCCACGAACGGATGCTTGCGCGTCTGGCTGCCGCGATCGGATAGATAGCGAAAGGCGATTTTTTCATCGCCGCTGCCGTGCAGCACCACCTTGCGAATGTTTTCCGGCAACTGGCCGAATGGGGTTTCGATATCAAACTCGAAATGTCGCGCCAGCGACTGGATAAGTTGAAAGTAATAGGCGTTGCGGCGGTCCCAGCCCCTGATCGCACCACCGGCCAAAGACAGCTCGCGATTGGCCACGACCCGGTCCGGGTCGAAGAAGCGAGTCACACCCAGGCCGTCGCAGGCTTCGCAAGCGCCGTTGGGATTGTTGAACGAGAACATCCGGGGTTCGAGTTCGGACAGGCTGTAATCACAAACCGGGCAGGCAAACCGGGCCGAGAACAGGATCTCGGCGGCCACCTCGTCGTCATTGCCCGGCATGGGAGCTGCGACTGCCACCCCATCGGCCAACCTCAGTGCGGTCTCAAGGCTTTCGGCCAGACGCTGGGCCAGCCCGGTAGCAGATTCGGCAGCTTCATCCGGTCGAATGCGAAAGCGGTCGACCACCGCCTCGATGGAATGCTTCTTGCGCAATTCCAGCTTGGGAAGATCGTCATCCAGGTCGATGACCCGCCCGTTGACCCGGGCTCGCACAAAGCCTTGGGCGCGCAGGTCCTCGAGTAACTGCACGTGCTCTCCTTTGCGATTGCGCACGACCGGAGCAAGAAGCATCCATTTGCTGCCGACCGGTTGCGAGAGCACAGTGTCGACCATTTGCGAGACCGTCTGGGCATCCAGCGGCTCATCGTGGTCCGGACAGCGCGGCGTGCCAATGCGGGCAAACATCAGGCGCAGATAATCATGGATTTCCGTGACCGTGCCGACCGTCGAGCGTGGATTGTGGCTGGCTGCCTTCTGCTCGATGGAAATGGCCGGCGACAGGCCCTCGATATGGTCGACGTCGGGCTTTTCCATCATCGACAGGAACTGGCGGGCGTAGGCCGACAGTGATTCCACGTAGCGCCGCTGGCCCTCGGCATAAATGGTGTCAAAGGCCAGTGAGGATTTTCCCGAGCCGGACAGGCCGGTCAACACGATCAGCTTGTCACGCGGCAGATCCAGGTCGATATTTTTCAGGTTGTGGGTACGGGCGCCGCGGACGGAGATGGCTTTCATGCCGGTGGATGTGTTCAGGTCAAGCCTACAACTATAGTCCGCGGCGTGAACGTGGTGCAAAGTAATTGGAGATTTCGTTCAGAGACTCCTCAGGATTTGACCACGGCAGATCAGCCGTTGTATTTTCCCAACTGCGGTTTCAGTAGCCAGGTCCCTCGGTTTTCGTCCGTGGCCTGAGCTTTTTCGGGGAGATCCAAAAACCAAAAAGGAGAATCATCATGACCCTCATTGCCCAAATATCTGTGGGGCGGATCGCGTCGATCCTGGCCGCTGCGGTGCTCGCGGCAAGCCTGTCGCTGTCGGCCGTAGCTGAAGAGTCCGGCACCATTCGTATCCTGTCCAGCGAACCGGGCCAGGTCAGTGGTGGCGATGTGCGTGTGGCAATCGATCTGCCTGCCGGCCATCTCAACAGCCTGTTGCTACTCAACGGCGACCTGGTCGTCTCGGGATTAAGCCGTCAGGGTGATAAGGTCGAGGGTTTGATTGATGGTCTGAATCCGGGTGAGAACAGTCTGCGCGTGTGGCACTTCCGCTTTCACGAGGGTCGATTCTTTCTCGATAACGGTGGGGCGGTCACCCTGGTCAATCATCCGATCACCGGTCCGATATTCTCCGGCCCACAACAGCAGCCCTTCGTCTGTTCGGTCCAGGCCGAATTCGGTATTCAGCCGCATGTGGATAGTAGCTCACCGCCGGGTTTTCGTGTCTACGGAGAGCAGGGTGAAGTGGTTGGCTACAGCACCAACTGCTCGATCGATTCGTTTGTGACCTATCACTATCGCACCACCGATGGCAGTTGGGCCGACTGGCCGGGTAACGGAGACATTCCGGAAGACCTGGCCACTACGATGACCATCGAAGGCGAGGAAGTGGAGTTCGTGGTGCGACTCGAGCGCGGCACCATCAACCGTTTCATCTACAGCTACGCCATGCTGGTCGACCCGGCCAGTATCGGTGGCGAGAATCCCGACTGGGATACCAGCCGCTGGAACGGCCGACTGCTTTATCAGTTCCAGGGTGGGGTCGGTATCGGCCATACCCAGGGACGCTGGTCGCAGGGAAATGCCCTGAATGCCGATGCATTGGGCCTGGGTCATGCCGTGGCCTATTCGACCGGTAATCGGACCGGCGAGCATTACAACCTGCAGGTCGGCGGCGAGACTGCGCTGATGACCAAGGAACACTTCGTCAAGCGCTACGGCGCACCCCTCTACACCGTTGGCCTGGGCGGTTCCGGTGGGGGTATTCAGCAATATGTTTATGGTCAGAACCACCCCGGACTTCTTGATGCCGCCATTCCGCAGCGATCCTATCCCGACATGGTCACCCAGACCATTCATGTCGGCGATTGTGAACTACTCGAGCACTACATGGATGTGACCGATGGCGCCAACCCGTTCTGGCAGACCACCACTAACCGGAGCTGGTTGGTGGGGCTGAACGCCACTGACCTACTGGGCAATCCCTTTCGGGACGCGCAGCTGGCTTTCGGCCTGGGCGCCGCACCGGGCATGACCGAGTGCGTCCCGGCCTGGCGCGGCCTGTCGCCGCTGGCGCTCAATCCGCATTTCGGCCAGGCCCGTCACGCCGAGCATTGGGAGCCTTTGTCGGACATCTTCGAAATCGAGTGGACCCATATGGATGACCTGCGCAACATCTACGGGGTCGATGAGGGTGGTTTCGCCCGGCGGGCGGTTGACAATGTCGGCGTGCAGTACGGCTTGCGCGCCTTTGTCGAGGGTGCCATCGATGCCGAGCAGTTCATTCATCTCAACTGGCATGCCGGCGGCTGGAAGCCCTCGGCCGAGACCGTGCAGGAGGGTTTTCCATTCCTGGGTGATCCCACGCCGGACAATTTCGATCCATGGAGCCGGCGTAACATGATGCTCAGCGATGGCAACACTCCCGCGCCGCGCCATGAGGGCAATCTCGAGGCAATTGGTGCACTCTATGAAAGCGGCATGGTATTTCGCGGGCAGATCGATATCCCCGTGCTCGACATTCGTGACTGGCTGGAGCCGATTCTCGATATGCACAACTCGCACCAGTCCTTTGCTGTCCGCCAGCGCATTCTCAATGAGATGGGTCAGGCCGATCATCACCTGGTCTGGTTCGCCGGCATTGGTGATCCGCCGTTCCAGATCGGGCAGTGGAACATGACCTTGCTGGCCCTGGAGGTGATCGACGAGTGGATGCTCAACATACTCGACAATCCCGAGGCTGGTCTTGTCGCCAATCGTCCCGATGAGGCCGTTGATGCCTGCTTCGATGAGGTCGGTAACGTGATTGCTGCCGGAGACGATGTCTGGAGCGGGATTCTTGATGAAGATTCGGCCGGGCCTTGCACGCAGGCGTTCCCGACGTTTACCACCTCGCGAATCGAGGCCGGTGGGCCCATTACCGGCGATGTGTTCAAGTGTCAGCTCAAGTCGCTCGATACCGCCCTGGCCGACGGCACCTATGGAGGCCATGTTCTCACTGCCGAACAGGTCGATCTGTTGCACCAGATCTTTCCCGACGGAGTTTGTGATTACAGCCAGCCCGATGCGGGGCGGCCGGCCGATCTCTAAAGTTCCGTACTGAAACCCCGCCAACCGCACCAGGAAATCCAGGTGCGGTTGGCGTGTTGGCAACAAATAGATTTGTCCGGTTTCGTAGCACATAATCTGTCCGGTTTGTGTTTTCCGGACAGGGCTTGGGTTTGAAGGCTTCATGCAGCCTCCTCGACTGGGGTTGTGAATGGTT
>PWWM01000098.1 GCA_003561495.1 Gammaproteobacteria bacterium | reverse complement strand
CTGCACGCTGATGAACCTGGCGGTGGCCGATATCGCCGGTGACGGGGTGTCGCGGGTGTTGCTGGGCTCCAACTGCTATCAGAGTTCCCATGAGAACTGGGTGGTGGCGCGCAACCCGGATGGCTCGCTGTTCTGGCAGACCGAGGCCCTGCTGCCCGACGGTCGTTCGCTGCGACTCGAGGATGTCACGGCCTTTGACTTCAACGGCGACGGCTCGATGGAAGTGGTCGCGGTGGGTTACAACGGCACCCTGGTTCTGGACGGCCGCGACGGCAACATTCTGTGGTCCATGTCCGATGAGGAAGGCCATCCGGGCACACCAGGGAGCGATTCAAGTAGACACCGGATCACCGTTCGTGTCGCCGATCTGTCGGGGGACGGCAGCGCCGAGCTGATTCTCGGAAGCAGCTCCTGGTGGTATTGGGGCCGTGACGTGCCGGCCGGGCTGTTTGTCTATCGCGACCCGGAACACAGCTGGATGCCGGCGCGCGGCATCTGGAATCAGGTCGACTACTCGGTCACCAACGTCAATCCCGACCTGAGTATCCCCAGCCCGTCGCGGCCGAACTGGCTCGATCCGGGGCTGAACAATTACAAGGTCAACGCCATCCCCGTGGATGAGCGCGTCGGCGCGGTGCAGGTAGCCTCGTTCCGGAACATGGTAATCGACGGCAGCAGCGCACTATGGCGAGTCAACGGCGGCTCGGTGGTTGCCGGTGACCTGACCGGCGATGGCCGCAGCGAGTTGCTCGCCATCGGCCAGCGCGGCAGCGGCATAGCGAACACACAGTATCTGACCGCACTCTCGTTCAATGAAGACAACGAGCTGGAGCCGCTTTGGTTTTGGAACGGCTGGCTTTCCGCCGCTCCGGATCGGGATTTCGCCATGCGGAACGCACGCGATCCGGTGATTGGAGATATCACTGGCGACGGTCTGCCTGAAGTCATCGTTGGCGGCTATTGCCGTGGCGATATTCTGATTTTCAGCAACCTGGGCGAGCCGCTGATCAGCACCCAGGCCGGGCGCGTGCCGCAGCCGGGTGAGGGGGAGAGCACGCCCGACTGTCCCTTCACCGGCTCCGGGAATGTGGCTGACGCCGGTCGTATTTCCCTGGTCGACCTGAGCGGCAACGGTCTGCCGGAGATTCTCTACGGCTTCAAGAACATCATGCGAGCCTTCGACAATCAGGGCAATCTGCTGTGGGAGACCGAGATTCCCGACTTCAGCCCCGGTGGGTTTCCGTATGACCATGCGGTGGCCGACGTCAACCTCGACGGCCGGCCCAACATCTTCTTCGGCGGGGCCTTGCTGGACGCTGACGGCAACATTCTCTGGAGCAAGGCCACCAATCCATTGTCCAGCGACTGGATTGGCGCGTACGCCGTCGCCAACCTGAACGACGACCCGTTTGCTGAGCTGATCTACTGGGGTAACGGCCCTGATTTGATCGTGTTTGATCATCACGGCAACTGCCTGTGGCAGGCGCGCAGGTCCTCCTCGACCAACCCGACCCCGAGCCTGGGCTGTCCCAGCGCCATGCAAATTCCGGACCTGGCGACCACCGGTTTTCGCACCGACATGATCGTCGCCGATATCACCGGCGACGGCAGGCCGCGCATCGTGATCGGCCACCTCACCATCAACGACAGCCAACCGAGCAACCGCGTGATTGCCTTCAATGCCGACGGTACGCCGTTCTGGTCGGTGCCGGCGCTGCTGTCATCGGGCGCCAGCGTTTGGGTGAATCAGATCAATGCTTTTGACTTGACCGGCAACGGGGTCATGGAGCTGGTCGTTACCGGCGTCAACGGCACCGTGGTGCTGGATGGTCGGAACGGCAGCACCTTGTGGGAGATTCCCGCCGACGAGAACAACCCTGGATTCGGCAACTCGACCGGCGCCAACATGCTGTATTCCATCATCGTTGACCTGGATGGTGACGGTGCGGCTGAGCTGGTGGTGTCCAGCCAGGGCTCGGCAGGACTGGACGGACAGACACCCACTGGCCTTTTCGTCTACCGCGACCCGCAGAACCGCTGGATGCCGGCGCGCGGGGTGTGGAATCAGTGGGCCTACTCGGTCACCAACATCAACGAGGACCTGAGTATCCCCAGCCCGGCCGAGCGCAATTGGTTGACCCGGGGCCTCAACAACCACCGCGTCAACGCCTTCATGCCCGGCGAGTCCGGCGCGCTTGATACATTCTCCTACCGCGTCGGCGACGGCGAGCTGTTTTCCAACGACGCGACGGTTTACCTGGACATTCGCCGACCCAACCGCCCGCCGATGTTCATCACCTCGCCGGTGAGGCTTGCCGCAATCGGGTTCGACTATCAATACCGGGTGATCGTGGTGGATCCCGATCCCGGCGATGAAGCGACCGTGTCACTGAACCAGGGGCCGGCCGGCATGGTGCTCGGCGCCGACCAGGTGCTTCGCTGGAAGCCGGGCGCGGCCGATCTGGGCGAGCATCCGGTCATTCTCTCAGCCATCGACCTGGAAGGCGAGATCAGCACCCAGGAGTTCGTGATCGAAGTGGTCGAGCCGTCGGCTGTGCCCGACGTGATCGGACTGAGCCAGGCCGATGCCGAACAGGCGCTCGATGCGGCCGGCTTCCGGAGCGGCCGGATCACCGAGCGCTTCGACGAGGAAATTGATACCGGCCTGGTGGCCGGACAGCAACCCGGCGGCGGCAGCCTGCAGGTGCCGGGTGCGGCCGTGGACCTGCAAGTGTCGCTGGG
The DNA here is from genome assembly GCA_003561495.1 of Gammaproteobacteria bacterium. Lineage (GTDB taxonomy): Bacteria > Pseudomonadota > Gammaproteobacteria > Xanthomonadales > Wenzhouxiangellaceae > Wenzhouxiangella. Next base: position 10,121 of record PWWM01000098.1, on the reverse strand, counting down.
TCCGGCGCCGATCGATGACTCCATCCCGCCGGAGTTTCCGGTCGAAGCCATACGGATCGAACCCGATACCCTGAATCTGCTGGCCGGGGAGGTGGTGTCTCTGAAGGCTTATGCCGAGTTTGCCGACGGCTCGACCCAGCTTATTACCCGGGCGGTTGCCTGGTCCAGCGATAGCGCGGCGGCCAGCGTCAATGCCGACGGCCGGCTGACTGCGATTGCCGGTGGCATGGCCGTAATCAGCGCCGAATACGATGGTGTCGTCGGCCAGGCCGGCGTGCAGGTGATCGCACTCGACCCCGATGATGACGAGGGCCCGAGCGCATTGATCACGTCCCCGACCGAAGGCGAGGTTCTTCTGGGCCGGACCGAGGTGATCGGCATCGCTTTTGACGACAACCTGGTGCGCTATGAACTGGCCCTGAGTCCGGCCGGCGAGGGACTCTGGACCCTGCTCAGCGAAGGGACGGGCAACGTCGATGATGACGTTCTGGGTACTTTCGACCCGACCGTGCTGCTTAACGGTTTCTACGACATTCGCCTGCGCGTGCTCGATGCCGGCGGCAACGAGAGCACCGACCTGGTCACCGTTCAGGCCGATGGCGAGCAGAAGGTCGGTCTGTTTACCCTGGCCTTCAACGACCTGACCGTGCCGCTGGGCGGGCTGCCGATTCAGATCGAGCGGGTCTACGACAGTCGCGACCGCTCGATGGGTGATTTCGGCATGGGCTGCGCTTGGGGCTGCGCTCGATCGAGCTGACCTGCTTGTCCAACCTGGGTGAGGACTGGTTTGTCGCCCACGGCGGCTTGTCGTTCAGCCTGTTGCCGATGCGTGAAAAAGCCTGTGCCATCAGCTTGCCGGGCGGGCGCATGGAAGTGTTCGACTTCGTCGTTTCACCGAGCAACTCACCGTTCGTCCCCTTCGTGACCGTCACCGGTCAACTGCAACCGCGCCCCGGCACTCTGGGGCAGATCGAAATTCTCGACAACACCAACTTCCTGATCCTCGATCAACAGCCCGGCGAGGTCTGGCTGTACGACGATGTCACCTTCAATCCGTTCAACCCGGTGAACCTGCGCTACACCATGCCCGACGGCACCGTGTTCGAGTTCACCGACGGCAAGGTCACAAGGGTCACCGACACCAACGGCAACAGCCTGGCGTTCACCCTGGACGGCATCGAGCACTCCTCCGGCATCGGTGTGGACTTCGAGCGTGACTCACTGGGTCGCATTACCGCCATCACCGATCCCTCGGGCCAAACCCAGCACTATGCCTACAGCGCCAACGGCGACCTGATGAGTCATACCGACGCCCTGGCCCATGTCACCCGCTTCTTCTACAACACCCGCCACGGCCTGTTGCGCATCGAAGACCCGCTGGGCAACAGCGCCATCCGCAGCGAGTACGACGAGCGGGGTCGCCTGATCGCCCTGATCGATGCGGCCGGCAACCGCACCGAGCATGACTACGATGACGAGGCCCGGCTCAAGACAACCACATTCCCGGACGGCTCGACCCGCGTGGTCGCCTACGACGAGCGCGGCAATATCGAGAGCCGGACACGCCTGGTGACCATCGACGGCGTGCCGGTCTTTTCCGAGGAGACCTGGGAGTATGACGAGGCCGGAAACCCGACCCGTATTGTCGATGCCGACGGTATCGTTCAGGAGTCTGAATGGAACGATGATCGCGAGTGGACCCGGCGAGTGATCGATCCGGGCGGGCTCGAGCTGGTCGAGGAGCAGGAGTTTGATCTCGGCGGCCTGCTGGCCCGCTCGGTCGATGCTCTGGGCAGGGAACGCCATTACCGGTACGACAATAGCAACAACGTGACCTTCAGCCCGGGACCGGGCGGCATGGATTTCAGTCTGTCCTATGAAAGTGGCGGGCGTCTGGAGTCTCTTGGTGATCCGCGCGGCGATCTGACCCGACTGGAATACAACAGCGCCGGCCAGGTGATCGCCCGTGAAACGCGCTCTCCGGAGGGACTGGTGCTGACGCGCACCGAGTTCGAGCTGGACGCCAACGGCCGAATCATCAGCCAGACCGAAGTGGGTCTGGCCGACGGCGAGGCCTCGCGCACCACCATCCTGATCCGGGATGCAATGGGCCGGGTGATCAGCGCCACCAATCCACTGGGTGAAATCACCGGTTTCGAGTATGACGCCATCGGCAATGTCACGGCCATGATCGACCCGCTGGGTGCGCGCACCGAAATGGAGTATGACGATCGGGGCTTGATGGTTGAGCGGCGCCTGCCCGATGGCGGGGTCGAGACCTTCGATTTCGACCATGCCGGCCGCCAGATCCTGCATGTCGACCCGGATGGCGTGGCGCGAGCGACCGAATACGATGAGCTCGGCCGGGTGGTGGCCGAACTTGTGGATGGTCAGCTCATGGCCCGGCGCGTATACAGCCCCGGCGGACGCCTGGTGGCCGAGGTCGATGCACTGGGCAATCGAACGGATTATGAATACGACAGTGCCGGTCGCATGATTCGCTCGGTGCTGCCGGAAGTCTTCGATGCGCTCTCGGGCAGTCCCCAGCGCCCCGAGGTGCTGATGGAGTACAACGCCCTGGGCCAGCGCACGGCCATGGTCGACCCGCTGGGTCGCAGGACCGAATATGTTTACGATGACGCCGGTTACCTCAGCCGGGTCATCCATCCAGACGGCAGTGAGCGAGAGCATGAGTTCGATGCGGCGGGCCGCCACCTATCGGTGACCGATGAAGAAGGTTACAGCACGCTGTTCGACTACGATGCCGCCGGTCGTCTCATTCAGGTGTTGCAACCCTCACCCGCGCCGGGCGAGCCGCGCCCTGAAACCTTGTACTTCTACGACAGCTTCGGTCAGTTGCGCAGCCGGGTCGATGCCCTGGGCCGGGTGACCGCTTTCGAATACGATGCCGCCGGTCGTCGCACGCGCAAGATCATGCCGGATGGCACGGCCCGGGAATTCGAATATGACGCCGCCGGGCGCCAGTCCAGAATCATTGATTTCGATGGCGCCGAGCTGTTGTTCAGCCACGATGCCCTGGGCCGGCTGCTGTCGCGTAGCGGGCCCGGTGTGGTCGAATTGATCAGTTACACCGCCGCCGGGCGCCGCGCGACGGTCAGCGACAGTCGCGGCCTGACGGTATTCGATCACGATGATCATGGCCGACTGGCCGGTTTTGTTGAAGGCGATGGACTGGGCATTGACTATGCCTACGATGCCAGGGGCCAACTGGTCAGCCTGACGGTCGATGGTCAGACCACCGAATACGCCTGGGATGCGGTCGGCAGACTGGCCTCGGTGACCACCGATGAAGGCACGGTCAGTTATGCCTATGACCTGGCCGGACAACTGGTCAGCAAGAGCTTGCCCAACGGCGTGGTGCGCGAAGTTGAATATGACCTTCGCGGCCGCCCCCTGGAAGTCAGCCTGCGCGATCCGGCCGATACCCTGATCGAGCAATTTGTTTCAACCTATTCGCCGCGTGGCAAGCGCCTGTCGGTCACGACCAGCGACGGCACGGTCGAGACCTACGATTACGATCCCATCGGCCGCCTGATCGAGGCCGAGCGGACCGGCAGTGATCCATTTGCGCTGGCCTTCGAGTACGATCCCGTCGGCAATCGCCTGCGACAGGTCATGGACGGAGTGGAGACGCTCTACAGCTACGGCCCCAACCATGAGCTGATTGCCGTCGGCCCGGACAGCTTCGAATATGATCTGCGTGGCAACCGGATCGCGGCGGTCATCAAGGGTCAGGCCATCGACTACCAGTGGGATGCTTTCGGTCGCCTGACCGGGGTGAACACTCCGGATGGCCAGGCGGCGTTCCAGTACGACGTTGACGACCGCCGGGTCGCGCGAGTCATCGACGGCGACCGAATCCGCCAACTGATTGACCCGCGCAATGTCAGCGGTTTCGCCCAGGTTGTGGCCGAGTACACCGATACAGGTCAAATCGAAGCGCGCTGGCACTATGGCCGCCAACTGCTGGCCCAACAGCGCCAGGCCCAGACGCACCACTACGGTCTTGACCATCGCGGCAGCGTGGCCCTTTTGACCGATGATGCCGGCCAGGTCACCGATCGTTACGGTTACCTGCCCTTCGGCGACTTGAATGCGGCCAGTGGCGCTACGCCCAACCCCTATCGCTTCAATGCCGAGCGCTACGAACCGGCCGCGCGCGCTTATGACCTTCGCCAGCGCAGTTATGATGCCTGCACCGGCACGTTCGTCTCGCGTGACCCCTTCCCCGGATTCCAGGACCGACCGTTCTCCCTGCATCCCTACCAGTTCGGCGATGCCGACCCGGTCAATCACATCGACCCGCTGGGGCTGTTCACCCTGCCCGAGATTTCCATTGCGCAGGTCATCCAGGGCGGAATGCGTCTGGCCAACTTCATTTCCAAGGCCAGGGTCGTGTGCAAGGCCACAACACCGATCAAGGTGGTCAACGCGATCACTGCAGCTGGTCAGATTGCCGCATTTTCGCTCAATGTCGCTTCCGGTAAGGCTGACTTCAAGACAGGCATTACCGTTCCTCTGAGTACCGACCCGGGTGGCCCCAAGTTCAAACTTGAAATCAACCCAGATTTCGGTTTTTCCAATCCCGCAGAACGCAGTTTTGAAATCAAGGCATCAGTTGAGGAGGACGGCCGATCCACACCTGCCATGGGCGTGAAGATTACGCCGAATGCGATCATTCCCAGTGGCGGCATCGGCAAGTCTTTCACACTCGTAGAAATTGCTGCTTGTGGATTGACTGTTGCAACTCTCGACCTGAATGCAGAGCTCACGGCCGAGGTCGGGGTGAGTTTGAGTGGCTTGTCTGGTAAAACAACCTTCAAGGCCCAGCTGGCACTAGGGTTTAAGAACGCGGCCTTCGGTTTTTTCGACTCAGGTGGGCTGGAATGGACGTTTATCGAAATAAGCCGGGCCTCGAATGAGCCGCCGGTAAACCGCTTTTTCGAGCCTTAGGACTTTGGGCTTCAGGAAGCTTCTGGCTGTCTGCTGATCATTGATCGACGCTGGCCCGCTTGATTAGGAATGCTATGGAAGGGCATCGGGACTTGATGCTTGCAGCCGGTGACCGGCCTGCTTGATAAACTGCGCCAGGGGATGCTCGATCAATCCAGGCTGGCCGCGTCCATCGGGGCGGCCTGTTGGGCCTGCTCTAGCCATTCGCCGGTCTGTTCGCGGAAAGTCAGCGGTGCATCAATCGCGATCATGCGCTCGTGAACATCCGCAAGTGTTTCGATGACGCCATCCTCATCGCCCCTGAGGAAATCGGCTCGGGCCAGGGAGGCCCGGGCGATCAGCACCTGGAGCTGGTCCGGTTGCAGGGTGGCCTGGGAAATGCGCAATGCGGCCTCGAGCTCGGCGCGGGCCGCGTCGATCTGCTCCAGTTCCAGAAGTAATCGCCCCAGGTTGAGGTGGCCGAAGCCGGTAAAGGCATGCTCGGCGCCGAGCGTGGCGATGCGCATGTCCAGCGACTCGCGGTAGTACGGCAATGCCTGCTCCGGTTGGCCCAGGTCCCGCAAAAGGACGCCGAAGTTGTTGAGGTTGTAGGCCAGGTCCACACTGATTCCGCTCGGGGCCTGGCGGCGCTGGTGTTCAAGCGCACGCTCATACCACTCTCGCGCCTCATCGAGCCGGCCGAGGCCGTGCAGGTTGTAGGCGATGTTGTTATAGGCCACGCCGATCTCGGGACGGTCCGGCTCGTGCTCCAGCCAGATCTCCAGCGCGTGCCGCTGATGTTCGAGCGCTTCGTCCCAGCGTTCCATCTCGCCCAGAACAATGCCGAAGTCGTTGTGGATGGTGGCCCGGGTTGCGTGCTCATGTCTGGGGCCGAGTTGATCCAGCAAGGCCCGGTAAGCGGCTTCGGCGGCATCATACTGCCCTCGGCGATAATCGATCCAGGCGATATAGGCCTGGGTTAGCAGGGTGCGGTCGTCATCGTCGCCATAAAGCTCGCGGTAGAGCTGGTCGGCCCTGTTCAGGTTTTCCAGCGAGGCATTCAGTTCCATCAGGCTGAGTTGGGTATAGCCGATGGTGTAGCGCAGCGGAGCTTCGATGGCCGGCTGACCCGAAAACCGTTCCGAGACCCTCTCGTCGGCACTACGCAGGACGTCGCGAACCGTGGCCTCGGCGCCGGCCTCGTAGGGATCGGCCTCGATCAGGATGGTTTGCAGGAATTCATTGATCAAATGAGCACGGTCACGCTCGCTGCGTGCCTGATCGGCCTGCCACAGGGCAACGCCCAGGCCGATGACCAGGGCGGCGAAGGCAACGCTGGTCGCAGCCAGTCCCTTCCAGTGGCGCAGGCAGAATTTGCCGGCGCGGTAGGACAGGGAATCGGGTCGGGCGGTCACCGGCAGTCCGGCCCGATAGCGCTCCAGGTCGTGCGCCATGGCTTCGACCGATGAGTAGCGTCGCTCCGGCTCCTTGCGCAGGGCTTTCATGACGATGGTATCGAGATCGCCATTGAGGCGCCGGCGCAGCTTGTCGGCTGTCAGGCCCCGTTGCTCGGCGATCGCGCCTGCTTGTTCATGGAGGGCGAGCTGCTGGCTGGGCCGGGTCGGTGTTTCCCGGCAGATGAGCTCGGCCACCCGGGCATAAGAGGTGTCGGAATCGATGCGGTAGGGCCTTGACCCGCACAGCAGTCGATAGAGCAGGATACCCAGTGCGTAAACATCGGTGGCCGTTGTGGTGGGCCCACCGGTGAACTGTTCGGGGCTGGAATTGCTGGGCGTGAGAATGCGCTGGCGGGTGATCGTGGCATCGGCGCCCAGCGCTTCATCGGACAGGAGCTTGGCGATGCCGAAGTCGAGCAGTTTCGGCATGCCGTCGGCGCTGACCAGGATGTTGGAGGGTTTCAGATCCCGGTGGATGACAAGCTTCTGGTGGGCGTGGTGGACTGCCGCACAGACCTGCTCGAACAGTCGGATGCGTGCGGCAATATCCAGGCGCTGGGTATCGCAATAGCGATCGATGGGCAGGCCGTCGACATACTCCATCACCAGGTAGGGCAGGCCGGATTCGGTCGTGCCGCCATCGAGCAGCCTCGCGATGCCGGGATGCTCGAGCTGGGCCAGTACCTGGCGCTCTCGGCCAAAACGTTCAATCAACTCCCGGGTTTCCAGCCCGAAGCGAATCAGCTTGAGGGCCGCGGTCTGGTGATAATCACTAGCGACGCGCTCGACCCGGTAGACAGCACCCATGCCGCCCTGGTGAATCAATGACTCGATCCGCCAGGCGCCGATACGGGCTCCAATCCAGCGTTCTCCGAGTTGCATCGAAACCAGTTGGTCCAGGTCTTCGGTGGGTGTGTTCTCGAGAAAATCGGCCCCTTCTTCGTGTGCCTTGAGGAGTGACAGCACCTCATCGCGAAGTGTCAAGTCATCGGCACAGCGCTCGTCGACCAGCGCCATGCGATCGCTCTCGTCAGCGCACTCCAGCGCTGCATGAAAGATTTCCGAGGCTCGATCCCAGTGATCCGGTTTCATCGTTGTGGTTCGCTCTCATCGACGCCGTTGAGACGACGGTAAAGCCAGGCTTTGGCAATGGTCCAGTCGCGCTTGACGGTCGCGACTGAAACACCCAGTACTTCCGCGGTCTCCTCTTGCAACAGGCCGCCGAAATAACGCATTTCGACCACTCGGGCCTGGCGTGGCGCCATGGCGGCAAGTTCCTCCAGTGCGGCATCGAGTTCGATGACTTCCTCGGCTCGTGCTGACGATATCGGCGGGGTATCCTCGTTGATGGGAGATTCCACTCGCCGGTCACGTCGGGCGGCTGTCCGCCGGCGTGCCGCATCAAGAAGGATACGGCGCATCACCGTCGACGCGATGGCTAGAAAATGGCTGCGATTGGCCCAGGTGACCTGATTCTGGTCATTGAGTCGTATGAAAGCCTCATGCAGCAACTCGGTTGCCTGCAAGGTAATGTCCCCCGAGAATCCATGCAGCCTTTGATTGGCGATGACGCGAAGCTCCGGATACAGCGATTCGACCAGGTGATTTCCGGCAGCCGAGTCGCCATTCGACCAGGCATTGAGCAGCGTGGTGAGATTCCTTGAAGGGGCCATGCTCTCGTGACTTGAGTTTTGCGTCCAGGCTTTGCTGCAGTCAATATACCCGCTCAATGGTTTCGATAATAGCCGAAACTGATATCGGTCTATACTGCGGGTCAGTCACTTTACTAGTACCTGCACGACCACTGCCCATGACATCTGAGGGCCAATCCGGCAGCAACCGAGACCGCTACCCCGACGCCTTGCGCGCAGGCGCCTTGATGGTGGTGGTGTTCGGGCACTGGATCGCCACCTTGCCCAGGCTGGACGAAGGACGGTTGGTGGCCACCGACCATATTCTCGATCTGTGGTTTGCCGCCGGGGTGATGACCTGGGTGGTGCAGGTGGTGCCGTTGTTCGTGTTTGTCTCGGCCGCGGTCAGCGCCGATGGTGTGGCCCGCAGACTGGCCCAGGGACACGACCAGATGCACTGGTGGGCCGGGCGCGCGCTGGGTCTGGCTCGACCCACGGTGACCTACCTGGCCGCGCTGACCGCCTTTGCATTGATTTCAATGTACACCGGTGGTCGGCTACTCAGCCCCTTCAATCACTCGCTGACCGTGCACCTGTGGTTTCTGATCATGCTGATCACGGTGCAAGCCCTGCTGCCCTTGTCGGTGGAGGCCGACCGGCGATATGGCCTGAAAGCCGTGGTCGGGCTGATCGTGCTGGCCGCCGTGGTCGATATCCTGCGCGCCGGGGTGCGCAGCCCGGGCGAATTGCTGCAACTGGGTGAATTGGCCACTTCCGGGGGTGGCGGAATCGGCTGGCTCAATGCCCTGATCATCTGGCTGATTCCCCAGCAACTGGGCATTGCCTGGAAGCGTGGACGGTTCGCGGGCACATGGACCGGTCTGGGCCTGGTGGTCTTCGGCGCTCTGTGGCTGAGTGCGACCACCGGCAGCGGCTACCCGGTCGCCATGGTCGGCGTTGACCTTGAGGGCCGCTCCAACCTGCTGCCGCCGACGCTGGCGCTGATCGGGGTGATGTGGGTGCAGGTCGGTCTGGTGCTGTTCTGCGAACGACCGATGCGCTGGTTGCTGAGTCTCAAGCATGCCGCCGGAACCGTGACCTTTTTGGGCGCACTGGGCATGCCCTTGTACCTGTGGCACAAGCTGGCCGAGTTGCCGGCGGCCTGGGTCGGAGAGCGCCTGGGCGCACCCATCGATGCCGGCGATCCGGGTGATCCCGGTTTCTGGCTGGGCCGGCTGGTCTGGCTGGTGTTGTGTTCCGTCATGGTCGCTCCGGTGCTGGCCGCGGTGGTCAGTTTCGAACTGACCCGCAATCGCGAGGTGGCCCCGACCACCAGCACCGCCGCCATCGTCGCCGGTGGCATGGCGCTGATGATCGCCCTGGTGGTCAGCCTGGTCGCCGGCGCCTTGCCGGGCGCCGTGATTGGCCTGTTTGCAATCATTGCCGCCTCCTGGTTGTTACGGGACCATCAATCGGCAAAGTCCTGATTCGGCAAATTCCTGATTTGGCCTGGCCGATTTCTTCCGGGGTTTCCGGATGTCTTGATGACAAGCCTTCATGACAAACGGAAACAGCGCATCCATGCGCCAGGGATTGGACGATGATCAAGTACATCTGGACTCTATGGCTTCTTTCGATTTTCGCCTTGCAGCCGTTGCTGGCCCAGGACACCGCCTTTACCTATCAAGGTCAGCTCCAACAGGGAAGCGCGTCGTTTACCGGCACGGCGGACCTGGAATTTCGGCTGTTTACCGAGCCTGCGGAGGGCGTCCAGGTGGGCCCCACCCGGCTCTTTGAAGACTGGCCGGTAGAGGACGGTTTGTTCCAGGTCGAACTTGATTTCGAGGCCGGCGCCTTCGGCCAGGAGCTTCGTTACCTGGAGGTACGCGTCAATGGGGACATCATGGAACCGCGCCAGGCGGTAAGACCTGCCCCGGTGGCGTTGTTTGCCCTGGCCGGCAATGAAGGTCCGGTCGGGCCGGAAGGTCCAGAGGGTCCAGAGGGTCCAGAGGGTCCGGAAGGTCCGGAAGGTCCGGAAGGTCCGGAAGGTCCGGAAGGTCCGGAAGGTCCGGAAGGTCCG
>PWWM01000051.1 GCA_003561495.1 Gammaproteobacteria bacterium | reverse complement strand
TTTTCCGACAGTTCGGATAGTTTGAGTTGCGCAGCCGACAAGGAGTAGTAACCCAGAATACGGCCGGGCTCATTCGTATCAATCAAGACATGTGTGGTGGAAATTCCGTCCCGATGATGTTGTGCGGCCTGTTTGCGTAGATAGTCATCCAGCGAAGTTTCACCGCAGACAAACCCGGATCGGTCGTGGCGTTTCGGATTAAGGAGTTCTACAACGGGATCGGTCACGCCGCGCCAGAAATTCGCGCCAGTGCTTTCTTCAGCTTCGCGTTCGGCTCAAAAGGGGTATCCAGGGCTTGAAGAAAACGCCGCGATTCCTCCGCCGACAGGGTCAGGCTTTCGGCTGCGTTCATCACACTTTCACTTTCGCGCAGTGCCGCCTCGCGGACGAAAGCGGCGACTGGCAGGCCCCGCAGACTGGCCGCGCGTACGATCCTTTCCTTGTCGGCAGCGCTCATGCGCAGGTCGAGGCGGGCATCGCTGGTGGTGGGCGTCGGATTCATGTACGGTATCGTACCGTACGCAGCTAGGTGAGTCAATTTCTTCGATCCCGCGCTGGCCGCAAGGCTTTCAGGCTAGGCCTGTGTGAGAGGGACAGGGAGAAGGGGCGCGATAGTTGCACCGGACGATCCAGCCGCTATTATCATGCTGAAGATCGCCACGGGTAGGGGAAAACGCGTCCATGCATAAAAAACAAATCGGGGGCAAGGCATGTCGGGGTTGACCGACCTGCTGCGACAGGTCGAAGGCAAGAATGAGCAGCTTGCCGCTGGTTTGCGGCGGGCATTCAAGTTTGAGCAAGCGCCAGGCCTTCGGGCTGAATTTCGAGCGCCATGTGCCAAAGTCGGTGGAGCTGCCGGTGCGGCAGGGCGATAAAGAGCGTTTTCTGCCTGAATGCGCCGCCTGCTACAACTGACCATCGACGACCCGGCCCAGACCACCGCCATCATGGACATGCTGCTCGGCAAGAAACGCGCCGCCGACCGCCGCACCTGGCTGGAAGAAAAGGGCAACCTGGCCGATATCGAGGTATGAATTGGAGACATCAGAGTCAACGACGACCGCAGCGCTCTGCCCACAGCACCAAGGACGAATAAGGAAAACGTTCTTTCCCTATTCCATAAAACCCAAGGAAACATTTTATTTTCATAGGGTTACAATGCCCCAATAGCAGAAAGCAAGAATTTCACTTCAAGCTGGGCATCCTAAGTTATAATCTTGCAATCCAGTGTAGTGCAAGATTATTGCCTAAGCCCGGGGTGTCGCAATGGATGCAAGTCGAATTCGCCGGCGAATCGCCACCTTGCGCGAGCGTGCCGGCATGAACCAGGTCGATCTCGCCCGGGCCTTGGGCGTCAAGGATCGGCAGATTATTTCCAATATCGAAACCGGCGAACGCAAGGTGTCGGCTGATGAACTGGTGCGTCTGGCGGATATTTTCGACGTGGAACTGTCGGCCTTTTCCGATCCCTATCGGGTTGTCGATGAGGCCAGCTTTTCTTGGCGTCGCAACGAGGTCCCGGAACAAACCATCCAGGAATTCGAGAACCAGGCAGCGAGCTGGCTGGCGCTCTATCGACACCTGAGCCGCACGGCCGGCGAACCCGTCAATTCCCTGGTCCCCAAACTGGATCTTACCGAGAAGAGCAGTTTCGAGGACGCGGCCAGTGAAGGCGAATCGATTGCTGCCCAGTTTGATCTCGGCGCCGTGCCGGCTCTCAGCCTTGAGCAAGCACTGGACGAGAAGCTCAATGTGCTGGTGTTGCAGATTGACGCGCCTGATGGCATTTCCGGGGCCGCCTGCCGTCTGGGCGGGCTGAACTTCGTGCTGGTCAACCGCAGTGAGTCACCCGCCCGCCGCGCCTTCAATCTGGCCCATGAACTGTTCCACCTGGCCACTTGGGACCAGATGCCGCCGGCGCACATCGAGAACGTGCGCCTGCGCGCCAACGGCAATCCTCGCCCCGAGCAGCTCGCCAATGCCTTTGCCAGCGGCCTGCTGATGCCGCGCAAGCCGATGGAAGCGCTGATCAATCAGCACCCGAAGCCCGAAGGGGCCGAGCACATTGCCTGGATCAGGACGCTGGCCAATGCGATGGGCGTCAGCGGGCAGGCCATGAAGTGGCGCCTGGTCGATCTGGGCTACCTGCCCCGCGCACAGGCAAAACGAATCGACGACGAGAATCTTCGCCTGAACCACGACGCCAATACGCACGATCCGCTCCCTTTCAGTCCACGTTTCGTCGAACGCCTGCGCTGGGGCCTGGAGCACGGGCGCCTGACCGTTCGCCGGGCAGCCGGGCTGATGGGCATGACCATTGATCAGCTGCAATCCCTGTTCGAGGCCCATGACATGCCAGTGCCTTTTGGCCTATAGTCAATGTTCAATTGATGTGGCGACAGGGGCCGCTCGTCTGGCGCTCTGGATGCCTTCAGGGAAGATGTGACCATGAAACAAACGAAACTGGAAAAGGAGGCCCTGCAGCTAAGCCCCGAAGATCGGGCTGACCTGGCCGCGAAGCTGTTGCTGAGCCTGGAAACTGGCCTGGAGGAAGGTGTCGCAGATCACTGGCTGCGCGAAGCTCGGCGGCGGGCCGACGAAATCGACGATGGCCGGGTCAAGCTGGTTCCGGCCAATGAAGTGCGAAGCAAAGTCAGGGACCTGATTGGGTGAACTGGCAATTTCACCCCGAGGCCTTGGTGGAATATCTGGAGGCGATCGCCTGGTATGAGTCTCGCCGCGCCGGGCTGGGTGCTGCACTGAGTCGCGAAACCGAAGCACTGATCCAATCGGCCTGCGACGCTCCCGAGCGCTTTCCCACGGTGGATCCGACAACCATCCGGCGCGCCCATCTCAAGCATTTTCCCTATCATGTCCTTTTTCGCATAGCCGACGACCAGCTTGAAGTGCTGGCGGTTGCCCACAACCGGCGACGTCCGCTTTACTGGCAAAATCGAATTCAGGACCGCGCTGGTTGAGTGCTTGACCCGAGCAAGCGCAGGGCCTTCGGGCTGAATTTCGAGCGGCATGTGCCGTAGACGGTGGAGTTGGCAGTCCCAGCTTGGGCTGGAGATGGAACGGGCGCTGAAGGTGCCCGGCGACCTGGTGGGTAACAACAACCGCGACAGGCACCGGTTTGAAACCGACCTGGAATCCCCGCTAAGGTTAAGAGGCGTTTAACTCAAAACCATCACATGGCCCCGACCTGCGCGGGGTGGAAGCCGCGTTGCTTCGCGCTGCTCAAAGAGCACGCGAGCGCGCGCGAATGACCGGGACTCGTTTGGTGTTTAGCGAGGATGGTGTGCTGAAGTTTGTGTCACCGGATCGACTGGAGATCAGTTCGCAGGAAGATGCCGATCAAGACGGGCGCTACGGCGATGACCCATGAGGTCGATCGTAGCGAGGCGAGTAAGAGCGTTGGAAGCCGGTTTTGCAGGTCA
>PWWM01000204.1 GCA_003561495.1 Gammaproteobacteria bacterium | reverse complement strand
CGGAGAACCAGTTGACTGCGTCGGTTTCCTATTTTGCTCCCGCCGAGCCCGAAACAGGATCCATCACCTGGGCGCTAGTCGGTACAACGCTTTCATTCGAGACTCAAGTCGACGTAGTTGAGCAAACCGCTCCCGGCCTACTCCCAGGTCGAACGTTTACTCGCGTCGGTCAGAATCCGGCTGAAACATTCCCGGAACCCTTGATGCTGGAGCTGACCGAGCCGCTTTCGCAAAACACCTTTTTTGTGATGGACACCTCCGATCCGAATATTTCCGCCGAAAATGTCAATATTATTGCCGGAGATTCTGCCGGGCCGGTCCTGGTATCTGCAACGGAACCTGGTATCTATTTCGTCAGTACAGAACTCAATGGCGTGATCACGACTTCACAGGTACAAGCGCTGTCACCCGCGCACTTTCCCGAGGAATTGACGGTTGTACCTGAGCTCTTGACCGTGCAGACGAATGCTCAGGCAGAGTTCACCGTCACGGTGGATACGCCCGCACCTCCCGGAGGGCTGGAGATCGTGATCACTTCGGCGATCGGTGGTTCAATCCCCGCTTCCATCACCATTCCAGAAAATGAAATCACCGGAATCGTTCCCTATTCCGCACCATCTGAGCCGGCAACGGGCTCCATTACCTGGACGATCACTGGCACCGCAACACAGGTGGAAACCCAAGTCGAGGTCGTCAATCCATGACGACCATCTCATGCCGGGAGCGTCGTCCACAGGCGCGGCTTCACTCAAACCCCCACATTCCCGGTTTAATAAGAAATCGTTTTCGTGATTGCCACTGAGCACCTCGAGGATTTCGAAGAATTCGCCCGGCAGGTGCTGAAGATCGCTTGAACCATTGAATCAAGCTCTCAGCGATCCGGATGGGCGGGGCCGTCGAGCGACTTCACTCGGCGAAAGCCAGCTTGACGCGCCGGTTCTGGCGGCCCTTCTTCTCGATCTTCTTCACCCGAACCGGACCGATTTCGCCGGTGCGCTTGACATGGGTGCCGCCGCAGGGCTGCAGGTCGACGCCGGGAATATCGATCAGCCGAATGCGCCCCGCTCCCCTTGGTGGCTGAACCGACAGCGTCTTGACCAGTTGCGGATTGGCTTCCAGTTCGGTCTCGTCGATCCAGCGTGAGCCAACCGGATGATCGGCGGCAATAAGCGCATTGAGCCGGGTTTCGACCTCTGCCTTGTCAGGTGGGTTGGGCAGGTCGAAGTCCAGCCGGCCGGAGCCGTCGGCGACCTGGCCGCCGGTGACCGGGTAGGGCAGCACGGCCGAAAGCAGGTGCAGGCAGGTATGCATGCGCATCAGCCGGTGGCGGCGCTCGAAGTTGATTTCAGCGCTGACCTGCTCACCCGCTTCCGGCCACAAAGCATGGTCGGCCGGAACGTGAATGATCTGCCCATCCTCACCGTGACGGGTGTCGACGATCTCGGCCCGGCCGCCGGCCCAGCGCAGGATGCCGGTATCGCCGGGTTGACCGCCGCCGGTCGGATAGAACACGGTGGAATCGAGGATGATGCCCGCCTCGGTCACGGCTTCGACCCGGGTCCGGCAGTCGTGCCGGTAGGCGTCTTCCCGGAACAGCGGTTGGGTCATGGTCGGTTCTCAGCCCTCATCTTCCGTCTCCCATCTTCCATCTACCCAGCCTCCCCGTCACCGAACCCCAAACACCAGCAAAACCGCCAGCAGGATCGCCGCCCAAAGCGCCATTGTCCCGGTCGGCCAGGATCGCGACAGGCGTCCGCCCTTGCCGTAACGCTGGCTGATCCAGGCCACGTATCGAGACCAGGTGACCTGGAACAGGTTACCGATGCCGCGGTTGGTGGCGACTACGCCGTTTCTGAGTGTAGCGACCAGACGTTTGCCGCCTGCGCGGTAGAACCAGTCGGTGTCGGCGCTGATCTTGGCTTCCCCGCCGACGTGTTTGAGCAGAATGAAAAAGCCCAGGCCGGTGAACAACAACAACTGCAGCTCTTTCAGGACATGGCCGATGGTGTAGGCGTTGTAGTCGACCGGGTCGGGCAGGATGGCGTACAGGGCGGCCGGGTAGACACCGATGAAGATGCACAGGAAAGCGGCAATGCCCATGGCGATGAGCATGTTGGCCGGGGCTTCCTTGGGTCTGAGGCCCGAGTCCTTTCCCATGAAGGTAAACCAGGGCAGTTTCAGGCCGGTATGCAGGAAGGTGCCGGCCGAGGCGCACAGCAGCATCAAAAAGATCACCGGGCGGTAATCGGCCGCGGCGGCCTCGACCACCATGGTCTTGCTGACAAAGCCGGAAAACAGCGGAAAGGCCGAGATCGAGAAGCCGCCGATCATGTACAGGATGAAGGTCAGCGGCATGTACTTGTACAGCCCGCCCAACTCGGTGAGCTTGGACTTGCCGGTCATGTAGATGACCGCGCCGGCGCCCATGAACAGCAGCGACTTGTAGAGAATATGGGTAACGGCGTGCGAGGCCGCGCCGTTGAGCGCCAGGATGGTGCCCATGCCGACCCCGGCGACCATGTACCCGACCTGGCTGATGATGTGATAGGCCAGCAGGCGGCGGATATCGTTGGCCAGTACCGCGTAGACCACGCCGTACAGGGCCATGATGGCGCCCAGCCAGACCAGGATCTCGGTGCCGGGATAGCCGCGGATCAGGGTGTAGACGGCGGTCTTGGTGGTCAGTGCGCTCAGGAAAATCGCCCCGGTGATGGTGGCTTCCGGGTAGGCATCGGCCAGCCAGGCATGCAATGGCGGCACTGCGGCATTGATCATGAACGCGATCAGGATCAGATAGAAGGCCGGCCCGCCGATTTCGATCTGGTCAAAGGCCACCGAGCCGGTAGTCTGGTAGTAGATCACCACCCCGGCCAGCAGCAGCACGCCGCCGACCGCATGCACCATCAAATAGCGCATGCCGGCGGCAAACGAGACCGGATTCTGACGCCGCCAGATCAGCCAGACGGAGGTGATCACCATCAGCTCCCAGAACACGTAGAGCGTGACCAGGTCGCCGGCCAGCACCACGCCCAGCGCCGAGGCGCCATAGCAGAACCCGGCCACGTGCTGGATCCAGTCGCCCACATGCAGGGCGTAAATTGCGCCAATGACCAGGATGATGCCGAACACGTAGGCAAACACCAGGGCCAGTTGATCGACCCGCCCGACCGTCAGATCCAGGCCCAGAAACGAGAACTGGCCGTATTCGCCGGGCGTGAGATTGAGGATCAGCGCCAGGGTGATGCCGGGCACGATCAGCATCCAGGCCTGGCGCGCCCGGCCATGCAGGAAGGGCAGCAGCAGGCTGCCGACAATCAAAACCAGCGATGGGTGAATCCACTCAATCATCGCGAATCTCGTCGTCGTAATAGTCTTCGGACTTGTACAGGAAGGCGTAGCCCAGCGCCTTGGAGACCACGATGATCAGCACGCAGGAGATGAACCCGTACAGCGCGCCGAAGCCGCCGATGCCATCCCAGGGATAACGGATATAGGCCGGCTCGAT
>PWWM01000209.1 GCA_003561495.1 Gammaproteobacteria bacterium | reverse complement strand
TGCGCCGCTTAAAGGCCACTCGCAATTTCCGCAACATTTATCATATACAGAGGAAGATGATATCGGGATGCTCAATCCATACGAATTCGAGATGCCAAGAAATGCATCAATTCGTTTATTCTCTTTGCTCTTTGAACCTTTATATAGATACAATTTTGATGAAGAGTCTTATAAATCTGTACTTGTGGAGAGTGAACGGCGGACAGGTCAAAATCAATATAGCTTCAGACTGGTTGATGCAAACTGGCATGACGGGGAAGCATTAACCGCAAGTGATGTAAAGTTTACGTATGAATATGTCTTAGAGCATGGGAAAAATGAGGTAGTTCGCAATCGCATAAAAAACGGGATTACTGACATTAGCATAATCTCGGACAGAGAGTTTTCCATACGATTTGCAGATGGTGTCACTCAGGTCAAATCTATTTTAACTCAGTTTATAATGCCAAAACATGCGCTGGACGGAGATTCTGCTGTTCGACAGCAGTTTGCAAGATCTCCGATTGGCACCGGTCCTTTTGTTTTTGAGGATAGAGGAAGGCAAGGCAGGGTATCACTAAGCAGATTTGAGGATTACCATTCAGAACTTCCAAAAATCGAAAACATCGGCCTGCGAAGAGTTTCAGATCCCAGCACAAGAATTTCCGGGCTTTTAGCGGGACAGACTGACCTTCTTGTAGAAGTTCCATTCGGTAGGTTGCAGGATGTCGAAAGCCGGCTGCGGCATCAAATTGAGCCCTATCATTCAATAAGCATAAATACAATAATATTCAATTTTAACAATCCCAAATTTGAGGACAGAAATCTCAGATTGGCTATGAGCTACGGATTTAATAGAGAACATTCTTTGGACCAGTGGTATGAAGGACAGGGATCCCTTATTTCAGGACCGTATAGCCCAGCCTCGTCGCTGCATGACCCTGATGTTCGCCCTTTGCCATATGATCCTGATGAAGCTGTCAGACTACTTAATGAGTCAGGTTATGAGGATAAAAATGGAGATGGGATACTGCAATCGCCATCGGGTGAAAAGCTCTCTTTTGATATTTTAGTCAGAAGAACGGTAGGAGCATCTGAACTGCCGGCTCAGAATGTGGCACAGGATTTTGTAGACAATATGAGGGAGATAGGGATAGAAATTAATTTAAAATCAGAATTGAGCGATAATTTTCAAAGAATTGTACACTACGACCGGGACTTTGAACTCGCCTTGATAGAGTGGACATTTGACCCCAGTTATAATGCGGCTCTGCTGTTTCATTCCGACTATATTCAGCCCGGGGGTGGCAATGCCGGCTCGTTTAATAGCAGTGAGATAAATGAGTTATTTGATTCACTTCAAATTGCAAGACAATACAGGGACCGGTATAGAATCGCCTCACAAATTCAAAGGAAACTTGCAGAAGAAGCCCCTCACATTTTTATGTTCAGCGTAATGAAAAATGCTGCCATCGATCTGCGTTTTGCAAACGTTGTTATCGATCCGCTCCATTTTTTCAGTTATATAAACAGATGGGAAGTGATTGATGATTAATCAATTAACAGGGCGGTCAGCATGGATAAAACACCTCGGTTATTCGGTGTTTCAGTTCCTCGCAACTATGGTTTTGTTCTGCTATTTAATCACATTTCTTCCCGACAGCCAGCTATTAGATAAATCACAAACAGAGCTATTTACAGAATATCTGGTTATACTACTCACACTAGATTTTGGCTATTCAACACTCTATGGTGATCCTATCTGGGAAATCCTTCTCGATGCAGGTATTAAAACTCTTTTTTTGATTCTCACCTCGATAGCATTCATCATTTTGTTTACAGTTCCGTTGAGTATGTTTACAGCCTACAATAATGATCATATTCTTAGCCGGTTCTTAAATAAGGCACTCTTCATTATCTCATCTGTTCCAATACTTGTTGTCGCAATCATCATTATTGCTCTATCGGTCAGTCTCTTAGGTATCGTGCCCGAATTAAATCTTTTTTATGACGGTAGTAATTTTCAAAAGGTTGCTGTTTTAACATTGCCGCTGTTTGCGATAATTATTGGTGATGGAATACTGTTTTCGATTTTTGAAACCCTGCAAGACAAAATAAAGAAGATAAAAAGTGAACCGTGGGTAAAGGGGATTAAGGCAAGGGGTGGAAATATCAATAAGCATTTGGTAAGAGGAATTACAGAATCAATGATTGTTTCTGTGACGGGTAAAATTTCATTTTTAATAAGCGGGATTATTGTCGTTGAGCTGGTTTTTAACTGGCAGGGTCTTGGATTTATACTGCTCGATATATTCGACCAGTCAAGCCAAAGGGATTACGCGCTGTTAATCGCAGTAATGGCGTTTATCCTTCTGTTTGTTCAGACGTCGGGTTTTATCAGAAGGTTTACAATCATGAAAATGAATCCCGAGAAAAAGTATAGCTCAGCAGTATGAAGAAGCGCAACTTGAATGCTAAAAC
This sequence comes from Gammaproteobacteria bacterium, assembly GCA_003561495.1. Taxonomy (GTDB): domain Bacteria; phylum Pseudomonadota; class Gammaproteobacteria; order Xanthomonadales; family Wenzhouxiangellaceae; genus Wenzhouxiangella. The sequence goes on along the minus strand of PWWM01000209.1, from coordinate 1,054 downwards.
GGTGGGGCGAGGTCTGTTTCACAAAACGGGAACGCTTGCGCTTGGCGTAACTATTTTAACGACTCTGATAATTTTGAACATATTTTCTCACCTAAACGGAGAGAATCTCATCAAGCAGGGGCCTAGAGGTTTGCCGCCTCAAATTGCTCTTTTTCAAATTTTACTCTACACACCTGAGGTTTCTCAATATTTGATAGAGACAGACGAATGGGCTTCAGGCTGGGGTGATTCGGAAATCAGGTCTCCACTAGATAGTGATGATATTCTGTTATTAAAAAATACCCCATTAATTACCCAGCAAATTGGAAAAACTTACAGCTTCAGGCCTGAAATAGGTCTTCAGGATTATAATGAATTTACGTTAAATGAAGCACCTGAAGGAATGTCAGTGCAGGATGGAGAAATTACCTGGATTCCTGATGAAAATCAGGTAGGAGAAAATAACATTGCACTCCGATTGTCTGATAGTGATGGCTTAGAATATGAAGCTGTTTACAGTGTAATTGTCACTGAGGAATTCTTTCCACTCGGAACAAACAGAAGAGGCCAAAGTTTGTCTGGTTTGATCGTCGCGGGATCAAAATGGACGATTGTTCCCGGTCTGATAGCTGCATCTATTGCGATATTTATAGGTGGTTTTATGGGGGCAGTATCGGCATACCACAAGGATCAACTTGATTCTGTTCTCTCATACATTGCAGATACAACTGAATCAGTTCCAGCGCTGATTATTGTATTCTTAATCGCAGCAGCAACGCAATTTAATGTGTACTACATCATGATTGGTGTGGGAATAGTGCTGTTGCCATCTGTTCAGAATATCATCCGTTCCAACACGCTCCAGTTTGTGGAGAATCAGTTTGTGGAATCATCGTCGGAAATTGGTTTCAAAGATCGAATTATCCTTTGGAGAGAAATTATTTGGTACAATTGTAAATCCGACCTCATATCACTCGCAACGTATTGTTTTGCATTTTCAATATTAATAGAGGTGACAATCAGCTACTTAGGTCTAGGAGTACAGATACCGGATATAAGCTGGGGAGTTTTATTG
>PWWM01000239.1 GCA_003561495.1 Gammaproteobacteria bacterium | reverse complement strand
CGAGCCGATGGCGCGGTAGTACACGCTCTCGGTGCCCTGCACCTGTCAGACCCACGCACGACGGCACTCCGCCGCGGCTTCTTGCGCGCCAACGCGCAAACCGCCACGGCTCCGTTGCCTGTGCTGGCGACGGTGCTCGTAGCTCTGCCCGATCAGCTTGTCCCAGCCGCACAAAAAAGGCGCGACGGACACATCGGGAGACGACATGGAAGTAGCCGGGCTCGCCTTCGGAAACGATGTGGCTGCGGGGATAGGTCATGGGCACAATTCTGACCTGCGCCCCACGCCTTGTTCATTAGAAATCGCCTCGATCTCGTGGAGGAATTTTCTGATTCTGCTTGGTACCTGTCCTTGCTCTATTCAATATCGGCAAGGGGAAAGGCCCAAGCGTGCTTGATCTGGTCGCGAGGCTGGAACAGCATTTCGGTCACGGCATTGCGGTCAATCATCGCCCCGCCCGTGCGTTCGACCTGCCCGCCAATGTGCTCGACAGCACCCTGGCGGGTCACGAACTCGGCTGGTCGCCACAGACCTCGCTTGCCAAGGGAGTTGAACGGACCCGGCGTTGGCTGGCCTTTGCAAAGGTCAACGCTCAGACGTAACGTGGCGATCCTGGGCTGGTACAGCCGCCGAGTGATGGTCTGGCGGCCTCGGCACCGAATTCTGTGTCGAGGCCCTGGAAGAAGCTCCGAGGTGCCATGGGCTGCCGATGGCCTCCAGTTTAGACAAAGGCGCTCAGTTCGCTGCGGCAGTGGACAACCTCCCCATGGCCGCACGAGTCCTGTTACTCGAACCGGTCGCTGAAGATTTCGTCACCCAGTACATTCAGGACAATTGTCTTGCTGATCTCGTCTTCGACAATGACGGCGTTGATTCCGGGCGGTAGCTCACCCAGCTCCAGTCCGAATCCCGAGCGGTTGCCGGTGTACTCGATGAGTGTGTAGATGCCGGTAGACAGACCGCCCAAGTCGACAACATCGAGCCAGCCGTTCAATTCGACATCGCCATCGACGAATAGCCAATCGCTATCGGACGGAGAGTCTGACGCCAACAGCTCCAGGCGAGCGTCCTCGCCCAGTTCAAGCCCGCTCATCTCCAGGTTGCCGCCACTGTTTCCAAAGGCGAGGATGCCATCCTGGGTGCTTAGTACCTCGCCGTCAATCAGGCCACTCCCGGAAAGCCGGCCCATGCCTTGAATCAGGACGCTGGGTGAACTGATGGTGCCGTTGGCCACGATGGTGCTTTCGACCTCCGGTTCGATTGCCGTGGAGACCGCCACACTAGAAGAAGAATCCAGTACGGCACCTTCCTCGACCAGCAGGTGGCCGCTACCCGAGCCACCCACAATCAGCGAATCGGTGTTCCAGTTTGCGCCCGGGCCGCCTAGCGTGACCTCGCCAACGCTGCGTTCAATCGCGCCCAGGATTCCCAGGTTGCTGGTCACGGTGCCGAATTCGACCAGGAACGTGCCGGTTGCCTCGTCCAGTCCGCCCACCAGGACCGACGAGTCGGCGTGGTTGATCGAGCCGCTGGTCATGACCAGCTGGCCCTGTCGAATAAATGTGCTTTCGTGCGAGTGGTTCGATTTGATCAACGTGGTTCCGGGCCCATCGTGAATCAGTTGTACAGAGCCGGTCAGATTGATCGACTCACCATTTTCGGTGCCATCGCGAGTCAGGTAATAGGCTGATTCGGAATGATTCAATCTCAGCCTTGCCGTACCGTTGCCGCCGGTCAGAATTGATACATCCAGGAGGCCAGGAGGCTCAGGGGGCTCGTCTACGGCACCTCCAATGATGACGGTCGATACGGTACCTTCAGCGCCGGCCACGTTGATTTGTGACGTGCTTTGTATGCGCCCGCCATTGGTCAATTGCAATTCGCCTGTGCCCGACATTCCGACTGAAGCCGTGGTCGAGGTTTCCAGCAAGGAATCGGGTCCATCGATGATGACCGTGCCATCACTGCCTTCAGACACGCCAACCCACGTGAAGCCAACGGAGTGCATGTAAGCGCCATCCAGAATTTCCAGGTGTCCCGAACCCTCCCATCCAATGATCGTGCCTGTGTCGGTATTGAGCAATTCGCTGCCGGCGCCGCTGACTCTGACCAAACCGACGCTGTCCTCATCTCGTCCGATTTCCGACCGGTCCATGATGACCTGAGCGCCGTCCGTGATCTCAAGTTCACCTGTGCCACCGTGACCAATCCGCAACAGTTGGCCTTGCCAACTGGTATTGGCTCCCGATACGTGGGCTTCGCCGACACCCGTGGCGAATGTTCCAATGCTGCTTTCGGTGCCACTTTCGATTGTTCCGCCACCGCTCAGGTATAGCGCGCCGGTGCCAGTGCTGCCAACGCCCAGTCCGCTAGAAGTCTGCAAGCTGCTATTGGGTCCATGGATGGTCAGACTGCCGCTGGCCGATGAGATTGACCCCATGCTCAGGCCCGTCGCTTCGACAGAGCCACCTTCCAGAATCTCCAGATGCCCCGTCCCGTTAAAGCCCAGCCTGATTCCGCTTTCCAGTTCCCACCTGGAGTTGACGCCAGTAACGATGACCTCGCCCACGCCGGGCGAACCACTGCCCAGAAGCGATTCAGTTCCGGGACCATTGGTCACCAGGCCACCGTCTTCGATCCGCAGCAAGCCATCACCCGAGACGCCGACACGAATAATTTCGGTCATATTCCATTGCGAGCCGGCCCCGGACACCAGCACTTCGCCATCACTGCCGCTTTGGAGCCCGATTCGTCCCCGTTCGGAATTGAGTACGCCCTCGTTGAGGATCTCAAGCCGGGCCGGTTGTGAGTCACTGACCCGGAGTTCACCCAGCGCCGGGGTCGTGGATCCACTCAGCACCGCGATATGGGGCGACAGCGTGTCGATCCAGACATCATCATCGGCACCCGGCGTCGTTCCGGTCGACCAGTTGCCTGCCACGGTCCAGTTGGTGCTGGTCGTTCCCGTCCATTCAACATCCTGGGCGAGGGTCAGGCTCGAGTAGATGCCGGCGATGGTCAGGACGATGGTTGGAACAAGAAGTCTTCTGGTGGATCGCAGCGGCTGCAAGGCCGGCGTGGAGTCATTGTTACTGCAAAGGATCATAGTCTGCCTGGCTTTGAGAGAAAGGTTACCCCTTCCTACGAGAAAACCCATCCCATACCGCCAGAGAAGGTGACAAATGGAACTCGCCTGTAGTCCGGTTTGTCAGCTGGACATCAATCATGCATCATGTCAGTTGTTTTCGACTTCACGTATTGAGTCCCCCTAGCCCATGAAACTGGATGCAACGTTTATTCGCCTGCCGTACCGCTTCGATCCGAAACCGGTGCTCGAGCAGGTTTGCAAACTGGATGAGAAAGCCTGGCAACCTCACCCACTTGGCTGGGATGGCCATGTAGCCTTTTTATCCTTACTCTGCCGGCGCAGCCGGTGATTTTACTCTCAGATTAGCTTGATCAGAGCTCAACCTCCCTGGCGATTCTGAAGCCCGTGTTGGCGCTTCGGTAATCGCGTGAGGCATTGCCCCGGTGGGCCGAGCGGGCAT
>PWWM01000072.1 GCA_003561495.1 Gammaproteobacteria bacterium | reverse complement strand
TGACTGCGGTTTGGTTGGTTTGGTTGGTTTAGTTCGTCTGGTTGGTTGGGGTGAATCAACCGCACCCGCCCAAACCAACTAAACGAACTAAACAAACTAAACAAACTAAACCGTTTTTCCCGGGCTGGTCACCGGCCCGGGAAAAACGCAAGGCATCAGCTTTCGCTGTCGCCGCCTTCGTTCAGGGCCTTCATGCTCAAGCGGATGCGACCCTGTTTGTCGACTTCGAGCACCTTGACCTTGACCTTGTCACCCTCGGCCAACTCGTCGGTGACATTCTCGACGCGCTTGTCGGAGATCTGGGAGATGTGTACCAGACCGTCCTTGCCCGGGAGAATGGTGACGAAGGCACCGAAGTTCATGATCTTGGTGACCGTACCTTCATAGACGGCACCCACTTCGACATCGGCGGTGATCTGCTCGATGCGCTTGCGTGCGGCGTCGGCGGCAGCCTGGTTGACCGAGGCAATGGTGACCGTTCCATCATCCTGAATATCGATGGTGGTGCCGGTTTCCTCGGTAATGGCGCGGATGGTGGCGCCCCCCTTGCCGATCACGTCACGAATCTTGTCCGGGTGGACCTTCATGGTGAACAGGCGCGGGGCGTACTCGCTCATTTCCTCACGCGGGGTATTAATGACTTCATTCATCTGTTCGAGAATGTGCCGGCGGGCATCCGTGGCCTGCTGGAGTGCGACCTTCATGATCTCGCTGGTGATGCCATCGATCTTGATGTCCATCTGCAAGGCGGTGACGCCGTCGGTGGATCCGGCCACCTTGAAGTCCATGTCGCCCAGATGATCCTCGTCACCGAGGATGTCGGTCAGTACGGCGAAACGGTCGCCGTCCTTGATCAGACCCATGGCGATACCAGCCACCGGCGCCTTGACCGGCACACCGGCATCCATCATTGCCAGCGAGCTGCCGCAAACGGTCGCCATGGAACTGGAGCCATTCGATTCAGTGATCTCGGAGACAATGCGCAGCACGTAGGGAAATTCCTCGCCCTTGGGCACCACCGCGCTGAGCGCGCGTTTGGCCAGCTTGCCGTGGCCGATCTCGCGGCGCTTCGGCGCCAGCATGTGGCTGGTTTCACCCACGCAGAACGGCGGGAAGTTGTAGTGGAGCATGAACTGCTCCTTGTATTCACCCTCGATAGCGTCAATGATCTGGGCATCGCGTCCGGTCCCCAGGGTCACGACACACATGGCCTGGGTTTCTCCGCGAGTGAAGATCGCTGAACCATGGGTGCGTGGGAATGCGCCCACCTGCATATCCAGCGGGCGGACCGTGGTCAGGTCGCGACCATCGATACGCGGCTTGCCTGAAAGGATGTGATCGCGCACCAGGTCCTTTTCGAGCTTGCCGAAAGCGTCCTTGACTTCATCTTCGCTCGGCGCGTTCTCGGCGCCCTCGAGACACAGCTGCTCGATCAGCTTTTGGCGAACCTCGCCGATGGCTTCGCGACGAGCGGTCTTGTCGGTATTCGAATAGGCTTCCACCAGACCAGCCTTGGCCAGCTCGGCCACCTTTTCGGCCAGGCCCTCGGCCTTTTCCGGCGCCTGCCAGTCCCACTTCGGCTTACCGGCCTCTTTGGCCAGCTCTTCAATAGCCTGAATGGCCACCTGCATCTGCTCATGCCCGTAATTCACCGCACCAAGCATCTGCTCTTCGGTCAGCAGGTCGGCTTCGGACTCGACCATCAGCACGGCTTTCGAAGTGCCGGCCACGACCAGGTCCAGGCGAGAATCCTCGAGCTGGCTCTGGGTCGGGTTGAGCACGTAGTTGCCATCAATGAAACCGACACGGGCGCCGCCAATCGGTCCCTGGAACGGCACGCCGGCCAGCATCAGGGCAGCCGAGGCGCCGATCATGGCCGGGATATCGCCATCGACTTCGGGGTTGGACGACATCACGGTGGCAATCACCTGGGTTTCATTCAGGAACCCATTGGGAAAGAGCGGCCGGATGGGCCGGTCGATCAGGCGCGAAGTCAGGATTTCCTTTTCGGTCGGACGTCCTTCACGTTTGAAGAAACCACCGGGAATGCGTCCGGCGGAATAGAACTTTTCCTGGTAGTTGACCGTCAGCGGGAAAAAACCCTGCCCCGGCTTGACTTCCTTGCGAGCCACGGCGGTCACCAGCACCACGGTGTCGGCCATGGTGACCAGTACGGCGCCATCGGCCTGACGGGCCACGTGTCCGGTCTCGAGCGTGACATCATGCTCGCCGAACTTGAAGGTCTTGCTGAACTTTTTCACTTATATCACTCCACTTTGCATTTGCTTTTTTCAATACAAAACACCCCGGAACAGCATGGCGCCGCCGGGGTGTCTGATTTCATCGGTAACTTCCGGAGCGCGTCTTAACGACGCAGTCCCAGACGCTCGATCAGGTCTCGATAGCGCTGTACGTCCTTTTTCTTGACGTAGTCGAGCAAGGAGCGACGCTGATTGACCAGCTTGAGCAGGCCTCTGCGGGAGTGGTGATCCTTCTTGTGGTCCGCGAAGTGGGTCTGCAAGTGCTGAATTCGTGCCGTCAGCAAGGCCACCTGCACTTCGGGAGAGCCGGTATCGCCGTCACTCAACTGATGCTCTTTGACAACTTGCGCTTTCTGTTCTGCCGTCAATGACATGATTCAAGAAACTCCAAAATTTCAGTCAGTTGGGCGACCGGGCTTTTTCAGAAAACCCCCTTGGCTCGGCCTGACCGGATGTTTCCGGCCCGGCAGCAAGTCGGGCTTTGTGCAAAAGCCCCAGTCGCCAATTTCATCAAGCAGACAATTATAACTGGTTTTTTGTCGGTCGGACAAGGTGGATTGCGCCTTGGATTTGAGGAGAAGCACCGGGTGGCATCCGATGCCTCCTCCCCGTTCCCAAGACGAGATTCATGATTGATCTCAGCCTCCGCTACAATGTAGCGGTTTGCCTATCTGGAGAGACCATGCTGCGGCTGGACACCCAAATCAACCGCAAGGATGCCGAGTTCGCCGAACGCTCGGAGCATCACCGTGGCCTGGCCGAGGATCTTCGGGCCCGGCTGGCCGAGACCGCGCTGGGCGGACCTGAGCAATCCCGTCAGAAGCATGTCGATCGCGGCAAGCTGTTGCCGCGTGAGCGTGTCCGCACCCTGCTCGACCCGGGCAGCCCGTTTCTGGAGATCTCGCCACTTGCGGCCAACGGCATGTATGAGGATGCCGCACCCGGCGCCGGACTGATCACCGGTATTGGCCGAGTCGCGGGTATCGAGTGCGTGGTCGTGGCCAATGACGCCACGGTCAAGGGCGGCACCTATTATCCGATGACCGTCAAGAAGCATCTGCGCGCCCAGGAAGTGGCCCTGGAAAACCTGTTGCCGTGCATCTACCTGGTCGACTCCGGCGGCGCCTTCCTGCCCCTGCAGGACGAGGTCTTTCCCGATCGCGACCACTTTGGCCGGATCTTCTATAACCAGGCCAGGCTTTCGGCAAAAAACATTCCGCAAATCGCGGTAGTGATGGGATCGTGTACCGCAGGCGGCGCTTACGTCCCGGCGATGTGCGATGAAGCCATCATCGTCAAGGAACAGGGCACGATCTTTCTCGGCGGCCCACCGCTGGTCAAGGCCGCCACCGGCGAGGAAGTCGATGCCGAAACCCTGGGTGGAGCCGACACCCATACTCGCCTGTCCGGCGTGGCCGACCATTTTGCCGAAAACGACACCCATGCCCTGGCCATCGCGCGCGACCTGGTCGCCAATCTCAATCGCCCCGCGGCCGGCGTACAGCCGGAATCTCCCGGCAAGGACCCGGCCCACCCGGTGGAGGACCTTTACGGCATTCTGCCCACCGACACCCGTTACCCCTTCGAGGTGCGTGAAATCATCGCCAGGATCGTCGATGGCAGCGAGTTTTCCGAGTTCAAGGCTCGTTACGGCACCACTCTGGTTTGTGGCTTTGCAAGCATTCATGGTTACAAGGTCGGCATCGTGGCCAATAACGGCATCCTGTTTTCCGAGTCGGCCATGAAGGGCGCCCATTTCATCCAGTTATGCAATCAGCGCAATATCCCGCTGGTTTTTCTGCAAAACATCACCGGCTTCATGGTCGGCAAGAAATACGAACAATCCGGCATTGCCAAGGACGGCGCCAAGATGGTCACCGCCGTGGCCTGCTCGCACGTACCCAAGTTCACTGTCATTATCGGCGGCTCGTTCGGAGCGGGCAATTACGCCATGTGTGGCCGCGCTTACCAGCCGCGCTTTTTGTGGACCTGGCCGAATGCGCGCATCTCGGTCATGGGCGGTGAACAGGCCGCCAGCGTTCTGGCCACGGTGCGCCGCGATGCACTCGAAAAGCGCGGCGAGCAATGGCCGGAGGAAAAAGAGGAACAATTCAAGGCGCCGATTCGCGAGCAGTACGAATCCCAGGGCCATCCCTACTATGCCACCGCCCGTTTATGGGACGATGGCATCATTGATCCGGTCGATACCCGGCGGGTACTCGGGCTGGCTTTGGCGGCTTCGGCCAATGCGCCGATCGAGCGGGAGCACTTTGGAGTGTTTCGAATGTAATGCAAGAGCAGGGTTCAGGGTTCAGGTTTCAGGGTTCAGGAAAACCCAGACCGAAGCCTTCCCTGAACCCTGAACCCTGAAACCTGAACCCTGAATCTTATGCTCAAATTCGACATCGACAATCGCGCCGTCGCCACCATCACCCTGAACCGGCCGGAAGTGCACAACGCCTTCAACGCCGAGTTGATTGCCGAGCTCACCCGCACCATTGACCGGGCCGTGGGCGAAGGCTGCCGGGTGCTGGTGCTGACTGGGGAAGGGCATTCCTTCTCGGCCGGGGCGGATCTGAACTGGATGCGTTCCATGGCCAATGCCACCGAGGATGAGAATCGCGACGATGCGCGCCGCCTGGCGGCCATGCTGCGCAAGCTCAATGAACTGCCCTGCCCGACCATTGCCAGGGTCAATGGCCACGCCTTTGGCGGAGGCGTGGGGCTGATCGCCTGTTGCGACCTGGCCGTGGCCCTGGAAGCAGCGAAATTCGGACTGACCGAGGTTCGCCTGGGCTTGGCGCCGGCAACCATCTCTCCTTTCGTGATTCCGAAAATCGGCATCAAGCACGCACGTCGCTACATGCTGACCGGCGAGCGCATGGACGCCGACCAGGCCGTAAAGATCGGCCTGATTACCGATACCGTGCCAAATGGTCAGCTTGATGGCCACATCCAGGATCTCATCGAGCTGCTGCTGCAAGGCAGTCCTTTCGCCCAGGCCCTGATCAAGCAACTGGTCCGCCATGTCGCCAATCCGCTTAGCGATCCTGAATCGATGGACGAATTCACCTCCAACATGATTGCGGTCATGCGGGTCTCGGAAGAAGGACAAGAGGGGTTGAATGCGTTTCTGGAGAAAAGAAAGGCCGCCTGGACAGAGGGTCAAAAGTAGCATGTTCACCAGCATACTGATCGCCAATCGCGGCGAAATCGCCTGCCGGGTCATCGCAACCTGCCGGCGGCTTGGCATTCGCACGGTGGCGGTGTATTCGGATGCCGACGCCGAGGCCCGTCATGTGCGTCTGGCTGACCGAGCCGTACGCATCGGCCCTGCACCGGCACGCGAGTCTTACCTGCATATTGACAAGGTCATTCAGGCTGCACGCGAGACCGGCGCCCGGGCGATTCATCCCGGCTACGGTTTCCTGGCCGAAAATGCCACCTTCGCACGCGCCGTGGCCGATGCCGGGCTGGTCTTGATTGGCCCCTCGGCCGAAACCATGGACCTGATGGGCTCCAAGGCCGCAGCCAAGGCCAAGATGGAGCCGGCCGGCGTGCCCCTGATTCCCGGCTACCACGGTGCGGATCAGTCCGATGAAACGCTGTCTGCCGAGGCTGATCGCATTGGCTTTCCACTGATGCTCAAGGCGGCTGCCGGCGGCGGTGGCAAGGGCATGCGAGTGGTCCGCTCCGCCAAGGAATTCGGGGAGGCCCTCAAGGCCGCCCGGCGTGAAGCGGCAGGGGCCTTTGGCGACGAGCGCATGATCATCGAGCGCTACCTGGAGCGTCCGCGTCATGTCGAAGCCCAGATCTTCGCTGACCGGCACGGCAACACCGTCCACCTGTTCGAGCGCGACTGCTCCAGCCAGCGCCGCCATCAGAAAATCATCGAGGAAGCCCCAGCGCCCGGTCTTTCCCAACAATTGCGAACCGATCTGCTGGCTGCGGCCGTGCGCGCCGCCGAGGCGGTTGATTATCTGGGCGCGGGCACGGTCGAATTCATGGTCGAGGACGATCACTTCTATTTCCTGGAAATGAACACCCGACTGCAGGTCGAGCATCCGGTCACCGAAATGATCACCGGGCTGGACCTGGTCGAATGGCAGATCCGGGTAGCCGCCGGCGAACCGCTGCCATTGAACCAGGACGAAATTCACTGCTCCGGTCACGCCATGGAAGCGCGCATCTATGCCGAAGACCCCGAGCGTGGTTTCGTCCCATCCAGTGGTCGCATCAAGCAACTGATCTTCCCTGGGCATTCCGATGTTCGCATCGACACCGGTGTGGAATCCGGCGATGAAGTCAGCATGCACTACGACCCGATGATCGCCAAGCTGATCGTCCATGATCGTGATCGCAAGCGTTGCCTGGCCCGCTTGGAACAGGCCCTGGCCGCAACCTTCGTGGCCGGCCCAACCACCAATATGGGCTTTCTGCAGGGTCTGGCCGGATCGAAAGTGTTTGCCGAGGCCGCCCTGGATACGGGTCTGCTGGATCGTGACCTCGAATCCATCACCGGCGACAAGCGCGATTTGCCGGTCGCTGCCTGGGCGGCTGCATCCTGCCATTGGCTGAGCGAACAGGAACACCAGGCCTCCGCCGATGACTCCAGCCCCTGGGCGCTGGCCGACGGCTGGCGTATGGGTGGACCCGAATCACGCACGCTGGATCTGGACCACCGCGGCCAACGCTTCCAGGTCCATGCGCGAGGCGACCGGGCCGGCGGTTACCTTCTCAACTCCGATGAGAGAGAAGTACGCGCACGCCTGGTGGAGCTGGCCGACCATCACTACAGCCTGGCCCTGGACAACGAGCATCGTCACCTGCACTTGTTTGCCGACTCCGACCTGGGGCTGGATATCTGCCTGCCGGGCGAGCGCTGGCGCCTGGTTCGCCACACGCGCTTCGAGGCGCTGACCAGCGGTGGTTCCGGCGATGGACGCATCATCGCCCCCATGCCCGGCAAGGTCCTGGAAATCCGGGTCAGCGAGGGCGAGACAGTCACCGAAGGCCAGACCGTGGCGGTCATGGAAGCCATGAAAATGGAACTGGCCATCAAGGCCCCAATTGATGGCACGGTGGCCGGCATCGCGACCAGTGCGGACGACCTGGTCGAAGCTGACGCCCTGTTACTGGAAATCGATCCTTCGGAATAGACTCGGGGCTATCTCGCAGACACAACCGACCCTGAAGCCACGAAACCGCAACCCATCCGAGCAAGCCGGAAGCGAACTCACCCGGCCAGGGTCAAGCGGGTGACTTTCTGAAAGCCCCTGGGCAGCTTGCGGCCACGCTGGGCGCGTTCGCCCCAGTAGTTCTCGGTATCGTTCCAGCTCATTCTGAGATAGCGCTGACCGGCCCAGACCAGGCAATCTTCGCCAGCGGCAATGGCGATGGCACCGGCCACGGTTTCGCCGGCCTTGCGTGCCTTGGGCGGGATGTTGATCAGTTTGTTGCCCTTGCCGCGGGCCAGTTCGGGCAAGTCGGCCAGGTAATAGGCGAGCAGGTAACCTTCTGAAGTGGCGCACACGATGACGCCCTCTTCGGTATCGTTGACCGGGGCGATGGGCAGGACATCGTAGCCATCCGGGACGGTCAGTAACTGTTTGCCGGCTTTTTGGCGGGTATGCAGGTTTTCAAGCGCGGTGACGAAACCGTAGCCGGCAGTGCTGGCCAGCAACACCTTGTCCTCGGGCGCACCGATGGCCACACTGCGAAAGACCGCACCGGATGGCGGCTGGAAGCGGCCGGTAAGCGGCTCGCCCAGGCTGCGCGCCGAGGGTAATTCCCTGGCCACCAGCGAATAACTGCGTCCGGTCGAATCGAGGAAACAGGCAAATTGTGTGCTGCGTCCCCGCGAAGCGGCCAGAAAGGCATCTCCGGAGCGATAGGTGAGTTCCTCCGGGTTGATGTCATGGCCCTTGGCGGCACGTACCCAGCCGTTTTCGCTCAGCACCACGGTGACCGGCTCGGCCGGCACCAGGTCGGTTTCCTTGAGGGCCTGGGCCGCTTCGCGCTCGACGATGGGCGAACGGCGCTCATCGCCATACTTTTCGGCATCCTCGAGCAGTTCGTCGCGAATCAGGCGCGTCAGTTTTTTCGGCGAATCCAGCAACGCCTCGATCTTCCGGCGCTCTTCCTCCAACTCGTCCTTTTCACCGCGGATCTTCATCTCCTCGAGCCTGGCCAAGTGTCTGAGCTTGAGTTCGAGAATGGCCTCGGCCTGGGTGCCGGTCAGCCCGAAGCGCTCCATCAGCACCGGCTTGGGCTCGTCCTCGGTGCGGATGATGTGGATCACCTCATCGATATTGAGATAGGCAATCAGCAAGCCTTCGAGAACATGCAGTCGATCAACGACCTGGTCGAGCCGGAACTCGAGCCTTCTGGTGACCGTCTGGCGCCTGAACTCGAGCCACTCCAGCAGCAATTCCTTGAGATTACGCACCCCCGGGCGGCCATTGTTGCCGATGACATTGAGGTTGAAACGAGCGTTTTTTTCCAGGTCGGTGGTGGCGAACAGGTGATCCATGAGCTGGTCGATGTCGACCCGGTTGCTGCGCGGCACGATGACCAGCCGGGTCGGATGCTCGTGGTCGGACTCATCGCGCAGGTCGCTGACCAGCGGCAGTTTCTTGGCTTGCATCTGCGCGGCGATCTGTTCGAGCAACTTGGCTGGCGAGACCTGATGCGGCAATGCGGTGATGATGATTTCATCGCCCTCGCGCTCGTAGCGAGCACGCTGTCGCACGCTGCCCGAACCGGTCTCATACATTTGCAGCAAATCTTCCCTGGAACTGACAATCTCGGGCCCACCCGGAAAATCCGGCCCCTGGATGTGTTCACAGAGCTCGGCCACATCGGTCTTCCGGGGTGCCTCGAGCAGACGCACGCAAGCCGAAACCACTTCATTGAGGTTGTGCGGCGGGATATCGGTGGCCATACCCACGGCAATCCCCTGCCCCCCGTTAAGCAACAGGTTCGGCAGACGCGCCGGTAGCAACTTGGGTTCCTTGAGCGAGCCATCGAAATTGGGCACCCAGTCCACCGTGCCCTGCCCCAGCTCGGCCAGCAACACGCGGGCATACGGGGCCAGGCGCGATTCGGTGTATCGCATCGCGGCAAAGGATTTCGGGTCATCGGGGGAACCGAAATTGCCCTGGCCGTCGACCAGCGGGTAGCGATAGGAAAACGGCTGGGCCATCAGCACCATGGCCTCGTAGCATGCCGAATCGCCATGCGGATGAAATTTGCCGATCACATCGCCCACAGTGCGCGCCGATTTCTTGTGCTTGGAGGCCGCCGACAGACCCAGCTCGCTCATGGCATAGATGATGCGTCTTTGCACCGGCTTGAGACCGTCGCCGACATGCGGCAGCGCACGATCCAGCACCACGTACATGGCGTAATCAAGATAGGCACGCTCGGCGTAGGAACGTAAGGGGATTTGCTCGAAATCCCCGGAAACGGGATTCATATCGCTCATGGGACTGAATTGTCGCCCAGATCAACTATCCCTGTCAGCACTTTGCGCCCAGGAATCTCTCCCTGTTGAAAACTCATTCACCACAGAGTCTTCAGTCCCGTATTCGGGCCCGCTGTCGCGGTGCAAACAGGAGTGAAACGAGAGACGTATCGGAAAAACGCGGCATGCCGAATTCGGACACGTGAATCCGGCCATGTCGATGGATTCATTGTCGACCGTCGGGGACATAGCCCCGACCTACAAAATGACGAACATGACTAATCCAATAACCACCAGGGCTGCGGCGACAGCACCCACGCCCAATGCCCCAAGCAGCCGTCCATCAGCACGATCAGCGTCTGATGGCGCCGGACGATCCTCGCCCGAATGCCGGGTAGTCTCGGTAGCCGTGCGCAGGACTTCGAGCAGGCTGTCGATACGAGCGTCGTCGAGCGCGAAGGGATCAAAGCGCTCCATGCCTTCATCACTCAGAAACTTACGGATATCGCGATCCACGCTGAGATATTTCATTGCCCAGAGCTTGAAGCGACGTTGAGCGATCGGGCCCTTGCGCAGCAAACTCACATCGCGATGACGATCATCCTCATGCAGCTTCTCATAAAGCTGCTCGACTTCAACACGCTCGCCTTCCAGGCACTGAAAGAAGTGACCGTCGCCATAACACAACACGCCGCCGATTTCCTTGGGCGTATTGTTTCGACGTGACTGGGTCAGAATGCGGGCCACGGCCGGTTCGACACTGCCAGTATCATTACGCTTGACAGTCGAGCGGCTGGCGTAGATCAGTTCTATCAGTTCACTCATCGCGTCTATCCCCGATTTGATTTCGAGACGCGACGATATGCAGCGTTGGTCAACGGGCGGTGAAGGACCCGGTCACGGATCCTACACCACTATTCATGCGGTAACGTATCAACGCTTGACGAACTTCAGCGTGAAGCGATCACTTTCACCGATGGCGCGGTACTTGTCCTCATCCTCACCCTCGGGAACACGAAGGCCCGGAAGCAGCGTCCAAACGCCGTTGGGATGGTCGGCCGTATCCGCAGGGTTGGCGTTGATCTCGGAAGCCTCGACCAACCGAAACCCTTCCGATTCGGCCACGGCCACCACCCAGCTTTGCTTCACGTAACCGCTTCGAACCTCGGGATCCTGGTCACGATCTTCCGGCAGGCGGTGACTGACCACGCCAAACACGCCACCGGTCTTGAGCACTTCGTTGGCGGCACGGACCACATCGTGGAAGGTGCCGGCACGCTTCCAGCTATGCACGTTTCTGAAGGTCAGCACCATGTCGGCCGAACCCGGAGCGCCCAGTTCCATCATTTCGGGCGGATCGAAGGAGATCAGCTCGATCTCGCCAAAACGGTCGGTGTCGGCAATCCGCTCCTCGTATTCACCGCGAATGCGTACATAAAAATCCGGCACGTCACCGTCAAGATTCCAGTGCGCCGCGACCAACTTTCCCTCGTCCTTGAGGTAAGGGGCCAGAATCTCGGTGTACCAGCCGCCGCCGGGTGAAAGCTCCACGACCGTCATGTTCGGTTCAATCCCGAAAAACTTCAGGGTCTCGTATGGATTGCGATATTGGTCGCGCTCAGCCTGCGCCTCCGGTCGATCAGGATCTGCGATCACAGCCTTCAACTGCTCGTCGGCCAAGGCCGGAACGGCCAGCATGGCAAGCGCCAGGGTGCTGAGAATAAGTCGAATCGTTTTCATGTCTGTGCTTCCAGGTTGACAGTCAGTTTCCAGAGCCGATGACCACTGGCCGAGTATTTGCGCTCGAACGGGCTGATCGGCTCGCCAGCCGAAAACGATACCACTTTGGCATCAACGTTGCCGGCCAGGTTCAAGCCACGCTCGAACTCGCGCACGTACAGCTCGAAGTTGGATCGCAACTCCAGTTGCCCACCCAATTCGAGCAGATCCGGGAACACGGGATGAGCGTGCCAGCGGCGCTTGAGATGATCCGGTTTGGGCCAGGGATTGGGATAGAGCAGGTAATGAAGCGTGGACTTGAGACCAGCGCCGACCAAGAGGCGCCAGAAATCCGCCAGTTCAGCACGCACCAACACGACATTGTCCGGCAGCTCGGGCGCACGGACCAATCGTGCGGCCGACTGATCGATGCCGACGACAAGGGCATCGGGATGGCGACGAGCCAGGCCGGCTGTGGATTCACCGGTGCCGCAGCCGGAATCCAGCACCAGGCGTTCAGCCCTTTCAAGTCTGTCCCTGATGACCTCGAAAGCCTGCCGGGTGTGGGCGCGAATGGGCTGACGCCAGCGGCTATCGAGATGACGCCGCACGACCTCGTCCAGACGCGGATGCAATCCGGTCTGGGAGGTGCTCGGAAGACTTGAAAAATGCATGGAGAAATGGTGGGCCGTGAAGGACTCGAACCTTCAACCAATAGGTTAAAAGCCTACTGCTCTACCATTGAGCTAACGGCCCGGATACAACCAAGCCGCGCATGATAACCCGAATACTCAATGGCCGCAACGAACATCCTCATTCCTGTAGATTTCGAATGGCCGACTGGCTGGCTGCAGGATCTCTTCACCGTCAATTTCGACCGGCACCGCCGTGACCTGCACGCGGCAAGCCACCGGCAAGTCCTCTGGATCGTCGCCACTGAAGTAATCGACCCGCACCTCGACCCCGCCACTGGCCGGCAGGTTGCGCTGACCAGGAATCAGAAAGCCTTGCCCCTCTTCCAGGGCCAGAATCAGCAACCCACTATCATCGAAACCGGAGATTTCAATCAACTGGACTTCGGCGACCCTGCCGGTGACCGAACCTTCGGCAGCCTGCAGGCTGCCAATTAGGCTCAGAACCATCAGTCCCGCGACGGCGGGAGCCACGAGTTTCGACCAGCGCATACCCGCCTGCATGGACGTTCTCCGAATCGCGATCAGGGCATCCGAGCATACC
Organism: Gammaproteobacteria bacterium; assembly: GCA_003561495.1. Classification (GTDB taxonomy): domain Bacteria; phylum Pseudomonadota; class Gammaproteobacteria; order Xanthomonadales; family Wenzhouxiangellaceae; genus Wenzhouxiangella. Next base: position 617 of record PWWM01000072.1, on the reverse strand, counting down.
AGCAATGGGGCTTTCAGTCCTTAAAGCATAAAGCCGAACACCGGTCCCAGCTTCTGGGCCAGCATGACATTGCCGCCGGCCTTGATCTGGCCGGACATGAAGGCTGACAAGGCGCCCTTTTCGCCCCGGCCGAGCTCAAGCCAGACAGGTTCGGCGATAGTCAGCGTGACACTGGGGTCATCGGTCTTGCCGGGCTCAACCGAGCATTTGCCGTTGTCGACTTTCACCAGCCAATCAGCCGGCTGATCGCCGTCGATGTCGGTGATATGGAACTGAAAGGTGGCTTCCAGGGTTTCGGCGGCGCCGGACTGGAAGCGGTTTTCGAGGTCGTTGAAGAGGTCGGTTGTGGTTTGGTAGGGCATGGAGAGCTCCGGTTTAAAGTTTAAAGTTTAAAGTTTAAGGTTTAAGGTTTAGGGTTTAAGGTTTAAGGGTTCAGGGTTCAGGGATCGGACATTTCGGTTTCCGGTTTTCGGTTTCCGGGAAAAGGTTCAAGGTGCGAGGTGCGAGGTGCGAGGTGCAAGGAAAATCCGACAGCCACTGACCACTGACCACTGACCACTGACCACTGACCACTGACCACTGACCACTGACCACTGACCACTGACTTCCGACTTCCG
>PWWM01000178.1 GCA_003561495.1 Gammaproteobacteria bacterium | reverse complement strand
TCGGGCCAGCTCAGGGGCGCCGACATCACCCGGCGCATAAAACAGCGGATGGACGTGCTGGAACAGGCGCATCTTTCTCAGCGAAGCCCGGTTGGGACTTAACGCGATGATGGGCGCCGGTGACCGCACGCGACTCAGCCACTGCGCAGTCGAACCGGATTCGGTCAGAGCCACAATAGCCGCCACCGGCAGGTTGTTGGCCGTCATCATCGCCGCCATGGCGATGGCCTGATCGATACGCTCGGCCCGAACATTGAGACGGCGCGAGGGCACGTGGGCCTGGACATGCCGCTCGGCGCCTTCGCAGATTCGGGCCATGGCCTCGACCACGCGGGCCGGATGAAGACCCACCGCAGTCTCCGCCGACAGCATGACCGCATCGGTTCCGTCAATCACAGCATTGGCTACATCCAGCACCTCGGCACGGGTCGGAACGGGCGACTCGACCATGGACTGCATCATCTGGGTCGCCGTGATTACCACGCGATTCTGCTCCAACGTCGCCTTGATGATGCGTTTTTGCAGACCAGGCAACTCGGCCTCGCCGATTTCCATCCCCAGGTCACCGCGCGCCACCAACACCGCATCGGAAGCATCAATGATGGCCTCCAGGTTTTCGATCGCCTCGGTTCTTTCAATCTTGGAAACCAGCGCAGCCGTGCCGTCGGCGGCCCGCATCAATGCCCGGGCTTGCTCGATATCCTCGGCGCTGCGCGGAAACGACACCGCCAGGTAATCAACCTGCCACTCGGCGGCCCGTTCAATATCAGCCGCATCAGCCGCAGACAATCCGGGGATGGACAAGCCGCCGCCACGCAGATTCAGACCCTTGCGGTCCGACAGTTTGCCGCTGGTCATCACGGTGCAGCGGATTTCGTCATCCACGACCTTCTCGACCCGCAATGCCATCAGACCGTCATCCAGCAGCAACTCGCTACCCGGTCGCACATCATTGACCAGCCCGAGGTAGGCCACGCCGACCCCGGACTCATCCCCCGCGGGGGGATTTTCGCGTGCAAACAGGCTGAACGACTGTCCAGCCTGCAAGGTCACCGAGCCCTCGCGAAAGTGATCAATGCGGATCTTCGGTCCGGACAGGTCAGCCAGCACGGCCACATCGGTATCAAGCTCCCGGGCGGCTGCCCGCACCATGCGAATGCGCCGGGCATGGGTTTCCGGGTCGCCGTGGGAGAAATTGACCCGCACCACGTCACAGCCGGCCATGATCAGGCGCTCGAGCACGTCCGGCTCATCCGTGGCCGGCCCCAGAGTGGCGACAATCTTGGTTCGACGAGTCATGAGGCACAGTGTAACCACAACAAACCTGAACCCTGTCCGTTTGTGCGTCCGATTTGCGTAAGAATAGAAACATTAAGGCGGACTTACACCCGGAGATTGCATCATGAACATATCCTTTCTAAAGCTGACACCGTTAACCGTGGCCACAGTCGGACTGCTCGGCACCCTGCTGCTTGCCACCAGCGTCATCGCCAGCGACATCGAAGGCGCCGGCGATCATCCGCAGATTCCGCGGGTGGCGGGATCGTCCATCGTGTTCTACCAGACCACCGACTATGACCGCCTGACGGTACCCACCGGTCGCTGGGACGGTAACGAACTCGAGAGCACGGAGTCGCTCGAAGGCGAGGTGGTCCGCATGAGCTATACCTTCGACGATACATCGACGTCGACGTTGCGCATCAAACGCAGTTACCTGCAAGCGCTCGAAGCCCGTAATTTCGAAATTCTCTACACCGCCAGCGGCGACGAATTGTCCGGCGGTGACGGTCGCCTGTTTTTCGTTCATGGCTCGGATCTGTTTACACGCGGTGTGCGCGATTGCTGTCGCCTGGCCAATCGCGACCGGGACATCCGCTACATTGCCGCACGCTCGGCCGACGGCAATGTGCTGGTCGGCATCGCCGCGTTCAATGCCAGGCAGGTCGGCCCGGCCGTCTCGCTGGCCGTGGTGACTGCCGACGAAATGGACGATGCCATGGATCACCAGCCGCTGACCGCCGACGAGATGGAAACCGGCCTGATCGAGCAGGGCCGGGTGGCCATTCAGAACATTCTGTTCGCCTTTGACTCCGACGAGATCCTGCCCGAATCGGCCGATGCCCTGGCCACCATCGCCAACCTGATGAAGGATCGCGCCGATCTTGAACTGGTGGTGGTCGGCCACACCGACTCGGTCGGTGACTTTGACTACAACCTGCGCCTGTCCATGGACCGGGCCACGGCCGTGGTCAACGAGCTGGTCAATCAGCACGGCATTTCTCGAGAGCGTCTGCGCCCGGCCGGCGCCGGCATGATGGCCCCGGCCACCACCAACCGCAGCGAGTCCGGTCGAGCCGAAAACCGACGGGTGGAACTGGTCGAGATCGTGCAATAGCCATGCCTTGAATATGCTGCCCGCGGCCGCGCGCCGCGGGCACGTTACACTGTCGGTTTGAACGCCTTTCCATCCGGCCGCATGACCTGCCCACACCCTGCCCCAACACCCTGGATCACCTTTCTGGCCCACCTGCTGTTCGTGCTGGCCGCCTGGTCGATATTCATCAAGTACCTGTTTCCGATTGCCTTTGCCCTGGCCGAGGGTGAGGCGCTGACGCGCTATATTTTCTGGGACCTGTGGCCCATCGCCCATGTGTGGCTGGGCTGGGCGCTGCTGACCCGACCCAGCTACACGCGCTGGCTGGCCATCATCATGTCGGTGGTCGAAATCATCATCATCGTGTCCATGTTCACCTGGTTCCTGTCGGATCCGGACTGGTCGATCTGGCGCACCAATTGGTTCATCAATAAAGTTTTCGTGCTCACCGCATTTGCACTCATTCTTGTTACCGTCATCCGCAGACCTGATTTGTTTCAGACGAGGTCCCCATGAGCATTCGCTACTCGCGTCGCAACGCACTGAAAGTTTTCGGCATCGGCATGGCCGGCGCCTGGCTGGCCCCGCCACTGGTGCTGGCCGACTCCAACGGCATGCTCAAAAAACCCATCCCGGGCGGTGATGGACTGCCGGTCATCGGCCTGGGCACCTGGCGCGTGTTCAATGTCGGAACCGATGAACAATTGATGGATGCGCGCGCCGAAGTGGTGTGGGCGTTTTTCGAACACGGCGGCGGCATGGTCGATTCCTCGCCCATGTACGGTTCGGCCCCCGACGTGATGGGCCATGCACTGGACAAGCTCGGCCATCCTGACAACATCTACTCGGCCGAGAAGGTCTGGAGCCCGGCAGGCGGCAGCACCCGTGAGCAGATCGATGACCTGGCGGCGCGCTGGCGAGTGGATCGCTTCGACCTGGTGCAGGTCCACAATCTCACCGACTGGCGCGACCACCTGGAAGTCCTCAAGCAGATGAAGGCCGACGGTGAGATTCGCCATGTCGGCATCACCACCTCGCACGGGCGTCGTCATGGCCAGTTCGAGGAGATCATGCAAAACCACGAGCTCGACTTCATCCAGCTCACCTACAACATCACCCATCGCCAGGTCGAGGATCGCCTGCTGCCGATGGCGCGCGAGAAAGGCATCGCAGTCATCGCCAACCGCCCCTACGACGGCGGCAGCCTGATCCG
>PWWM01000056.1 GCA_003561495.1 Gammaproteobacteria bacterium | reverse complement strand
GGACCTGGTCATCGAGATCAGCGGTGGCAGCGGCGATGCCGATCTGTATGTTCGATATGGTTCACCGCCGACCCAGAGCACCTACGACTGCCGTCCGTACCTGAACGGCAATAATGAGACCTGCAGCTTCGACAATCCTCAGGCCGGCACCTGGCACATAATGTTGCATGGTTGGCAGACCTATTCCGGCGTCACCCTGGTAGGCAGCTTTGAGGTGCCGGTCACGGTCACTGAGCTTCAACCAGGCGTCCCGGTCGACAACCTGTCCGGCAGCCAGGCCTCGGAAACCTTCTTCACCATGGAAGTGTCCGACGGCGCCGAAGACCTGGTTTTCCAGATGAGCGGTGGCAGCGGCGATGCCGATCTGTATGTGCGCTTTGGCGCAGCGCCGACCACCTCAACCTACGACTGCCGTCCCTACCTGGTTGGCAATAACGAGACCTGTACCTTCGATAATCCGCAGGCCGGTACCTGGCATGTCATGATTCGTGGTTACGAAGCCTATTCGGGCGTCACCCTCGTGGGTGATTACGAAGTGCCCAGCAGCACCACCGAACTGGCCAAGGGCGCGCCGGTCACCGGATTATCCGGTCAGCAGGGTTCGGAAGTCTTCTTTACCTTGAACGTAGAGGATGGCGCCACGGACCTGATCTTCGACATGAGTGGCGGCAGCGGCGACGCTGACCTTTACGTGCGCTACGGCGCCCCGCCCACCACTTCGGACTGGGATTGCCGCCCGTATCGAGTCGGCAATAATGAAACCTGCACTTTCGCGAACCCGCAAAGCGGTACCTGGCATGTCATGATTCGCGGCTACGAGGCCTACTCCGATGTCAGCCTGGTCGGTGACTACACCGAGCCGAGCAGTGCACCTTGCACAAACTGTACTCAGTACACGAGCTCGTTGAGTGGCAGTGGTGACCAGGAGCAGCAACCGGACGGAACCTTCTACCAATCCTCAGCCGGCGTCCACCGTGGCTGGCTGCAAGGTCCGTCAAACGCCAACTTCGACTTGCGACTGTATCGCTGGAGTGGTTCAAGCTGGCAATTGGTGGCCTCCTCGACCTCGGGTGACAGCGACGAGTACATCGAGTACAACGGCTCGTCCGGTTATTACACCTGGCTGGTCAATTCGGTCTCCGGAAGCGGTGGTTACGACTTCTGGCTGCAGCGGCCGTAAGCAGCTCACCTGATTTAATCATGAAAACGCCCCGGTCCTCCGGGGCGTTTTGGTTTCAGGTAGGTGACTTGTTCAGCTCGGCTTGGCGCTCACCCCAGGAGCGGATCCAGTCCCAGATCTGGCGTTTGCGCTTGCCGCCGATGATGACCACCAGATCGCCCGGCCTGGCCAGATTCAAGATGAAATCGATCGACTCGAATTCGTCCTCGATACAAGTGATCGCCGACTCGTCAACGCCGGCTGTCAGCAAGCCCTCACGCAAAAGGCGAGGACACTCTTCCGGCTGGCGTCCTCTCAGCAAGCCGAAGTTTTTGCAAACGAAATGGTCGAAGTGTCCGGCTGTGACCGCCGCACTACGACGCACAAAATCATCGGGATTCTGGCCACCGATCGCCAGATTGATCAGCTTGCGACCCTTGCTTGGATAATGATCGACGTAGCGACACAGTCTAGCCAGGCCATCGGGATTGTGGGCGTAATCCAGAATCACTTCGAATGGCAGTTCCCGGCAGTGATTGAGGCGACCGCGCAAGGTTTCAAAATCTGGCCGCAAAGTGCGCAGACCCATTGCAATTTGCTCTGCCGTTGCCCCCATCAGGAAGCTGATCACGGCCGCATGCAAAGCATTATCAAGGTTGTGCCCGGCACGATTGCCGAAGCTCAGCGGCATGGCCGAACAGGCCATGATCATGTGACGTTCACCACGGTGATAGAGCACCAGCCAGGGTTGCCCGTTGATGGACTCCAGAACACCAATCACGTCGACTCCGGCATCGAGGCTTTTTACCGTGGTGTAGTCTCGAGTCGCAGACACCAGACCGAGACGATGTTTGCTCAGGGATTCACGCATTGCCATGCAGTGCACATCATCCGCGTTGAGAACAATGGCATCATCGCTGCGTTCAAGGATAGTGCGTTTGAGATCAGCCACATCTTCGACCGAGCGATGCCCAATCCGATCCTCTAGATGATCCTCAGTCACATTCAGACATGCCGCGACCTGACACGAAGAAAAACCCATGCCGATACTTCCAGCACCGCCACGGGTCGATTCCAGCACCGCCACCTCGGTGTCAGGATTGTCGAGGACTATGGTATGACCGACAAAATGCCCTTCCTCCTTTTCGGTAATCCACTCACCACCGATCATGCAGCCATCCGAGCAAGTCATTCCAACGCCGAATCCGGCCGCTGTCAGGATGGAGCGGGTCATGTGACAGGTTGTGGTCTTGCCGTTGGTTCCAGTGATTGCGGCTATGGGAATGCGGGCCAACTCCGGATCAGGAAACAACCAATCAACAAAGCGACTGGCACAGAACTCGAGCAGACGGGGCTGATGGTCCAACAGCTCATCAAGCCTGGGCGCCAGTTCCGCATCCAGCAGCATGACTGATCCGATTTCATTGGGACTGCCGGCCAGCTCGACAACGAGTGCGCCGACACCCAGCGACTCGGCCAACCGGTCCAGGCCAACCATGCATTTTTCCATTGACGGATTCACTTCATGCCAGGGTTCGCCTTCGCCCGGCTGAATCAGACAGCACTTGCCGCCAATCGCCATCACACGAAACTTCTGACCGCCAATCCAGGGTTGAAGCAGAACATCGGCAGAAGCAGACAGAATGCCGTCGGCGGTTGCCACCACCGACTCAAGATCGGCCAGAGGCTGAACCTTGCTGCGACGAACGCCACATCGGGCGCTGCGAACCGCCACGGGGAACTCCATTCGGCGCAGAGCGCGCTCGACCCGCCGCAAAGTTGCACAACGAACGGTTTCCGGCAACTTCCAGCCCATGGCCGACAGTCGCTCCAGCAGGCCGGCCCGGTCAAACACCAGGGGATGCAGGCTTGCTGAGCGCGTGACGCAGAACGTACCATCGACCGTCAACTGACGATGACCATGGCCAAAGCGCACCAGTCCGTTGCGGCGTATGCGAAATGATCCTTCCACAGGATCATACGGCGGTCGATCCATTCTCAACAGCGGAATGCCGCGATCATGCGCCACTTGCATCATGGCCCAGACATCTGCCGGTGTACCCGAATCAGCGAAGTGGTCGGTCAACTCCCGGATCGAGGCCTGGAGGCGATGACCTTCACCGTCCGAATCACCATCGTGCAAGCCGAATACCAGAATTCGTCGAGCCAGATCGAAGGCCTTGTGGAACACTTCCGGGTGATCAAATGCCACAAAAACGTCACAGACATTGGCTTGAGCAGGATTGATCAGCCCGCAGTCCCTGACCTTCTGCCCGGCCAGCCCCTGCAAGTTCAACAGCAAGGTCACCATTAACTGGCCGACGTACTGAATAGGTTCCGAACAAGCACTCAATTCATTCCAGTCCACCTGCTCGGATCGATTTCCCATCAAGGCTCGGAGATGTCGGGTCCATGCATCAGGCTTGCGATCG